>JALVKL010000001.1 GCA_027033775.1 bacterium
AGTGGTATCCTCAATTGCAGAAGGCAAGCTGTGAGGGCTTGTTATCCTTAAAGGCTTACAGCCTGCTTTTTGCTGGAGTTCAGAAACAGTAACCCATTTAACCACATCATCATACTCCTCAACCCTACTTATATCACTGGGATAATCGTCCACCTTAATCCCCGGATCATACACATTAACAGTGGAATTGGTGGTAACCCCAGGCGGAGAGGGTATAAAAGTTTGAACATTATAATTTTCCCCGCCGCTTAACACTATTAACGCCACATCATCTATCTCATCGTAGGAGGAACAGCCAGCATCATGACAAAGCCTCACCTTTAATGGAGAACTCTTTGCCCCGCAATAACCAGAAGAACCAGCGAGATTTGCATAGTATATGTAGCGAAGATCCTTCCCATAAGCATCCCGGGGAGTTCTAACCACTGAAGAGAAGGTTGAATTATCAGGGATATAACCATTGGACTGAGCGTATCCTATGATTGAAGCTACCGCCGCATCAACCCTTTCTTTTGTCTCTTTTCTTTTGGCCTGTTTTATAAGAAGCCCAATAAGACTGGTCCCCAAACCTAAAAGTATTCCTACAAGAACCAATACAATAGCAAGCTCTATTAGGGTGAAACCTTTATGTTTAATCACTAAAAACCTTTAAGGTTGTCTATCAAAGAAATAAACTATATCTGTTAAAGTATCTTCAGTTGTACATGTACTATTCCAAGAATCAGAAGTATCAACTGTAGCTCCAGAATATCTACGAATCCTTCCAGCACCAGAATCAAGCGTCTCATCAATAGATTGATCAATCATCTTGGCAGCCCAGCAGGGAATATCATTTACAGCAATCACATTGTAATATCTCCTGTTAACATACTCGTATCCCAAAAAGAAAGGTCCATTTAATACGTGCTTGAATTGATCTCTATTAGATGCATCTTTACTTGCAATTCCAGCATGTCTTAAATCATTAAAAGGCCTATTTGGGGATGATCCAGTACAAAAACTACCAGGATCGCCTGTAGAGGTGTCTAAATAACCCAAATGCCACCCAGAATACACATGAGGATCAATTATACCATTGTGATCACAATCTCCAGGAAAATACCCATACCTGTCATAAAATGTCCATACCATAGCTTCCAAGCCCTTCATATCGTTAAGAACCCTCTTTGCTCTGGCATTCTGAATAAGAGCTTGACCCTTCAGAATAGCTCCTAAAATTATTCCTATAATCACCAGCACAATAGCGAGTTCAATTAATGTGAAGCCATTCTCTTTGTTCTCAAACATTTTACCACCTCCTGAATTGCATTTTACAAAATTAAATTAATGCAAATTCCTAAATTATTCAACCCGTATTTTAACAAATTTTGTGCCATAAAAGCTAATTTTTGCAAACCTTTGCCTCAACATCTAAACCAATGGAGTCCTCCACTATCACTTCAAACAACCCATATTTCTCTTCGTCAACAAAAAGCTCACCGTCTATCTCTGGAGCCTGATACTCTATTCTTCCCACTGTGCCCTCCAAAAGGGCTTTTAATCGTCTTCCCTTTAACTGAGAGGTCTCTTCAAACATGATTCTTTCTAAAGACTCACTAAGAACATTAGCCCTTTCAATTATGATACTTTCTTTCAGCTGCTCCATTGAAAAAGAGAGTGTACCCTCTTCGCACGAGTAAGGAAACACACAAGCCCTCCACGGTCTCAAATCCAACACAAAATTTAAAAGCTCTTCAAAGGCCTCCTCGGTTTCCCCAGGGTGTCCCACCAAAAATGTGCTTCTCAAAAAGAGATTATATTCACAGCACAAAGAGGCAGCCTCAATCACAGCCTTCTTTCCCCCCTTTCTTCCCATAAGCGATAAAACATTCTCATTTATATGCTGAAAGGGCATCTCTACATAAGAGACACACTTCTCAGAGGAAGCGATAAACTCAGCAATATTTCTGTCAAAATGGGCTGGATGAAGATAAAGAAGCCTCACCCAAAATTCACCTTCTATCTTTTCCAGCTCTTCTAACAGCTTAATCAAGGAAAAACCTTTGTCATTCCCATAAGAGGATGTGTCTTGCGAGATTAGATTCAGCTCCTTTATCCCTTTATCCAGCCATAGCTTCACTTCGTCCAGAACATCACTTAAATCTCTGCTTCTATAAGGTCCTCTAATAGAGGGTATCACACAATAGTTG
>JALVKL010000002.1 GCA_027033775.1 bacterium
CCCCTCCTGCAAGTCCTAAAGGGATTTTAAAATGGAAGGAAAAAGAAAGTCAACAATAAATGAAAAGGCCGGGGAGGATTTCCCCGGCATGAAAAATTTGCTTTATTTTAACCTAAAATCTCCTTCAAATCCTCTTCCGGTGTTTTAATAAGCTGAAGATTGTACTTTTCCTGAACAAATTTGAGAATGTTAGGCGTAAAGAAAGCAGGTGCGGATGGTCCTATCTTTATGTTCTTAATGCCAAGATAGAGTAACGACAAAAGTATAGCCACAGCCTTTTGTTCATACCATGAAAGGATTAAGGATAAGGGAAGCTCATTAACATCCACATTAAAGGCTTTGGCAAGAGCAAGGGCAACCTGAACAGTAGAGTAGGCGTCATTGCACTGTCCCATATCTAAAAGCCTTGGTATCCCGTCTACACTGCCTAGCTTTTTGTCAAAAAAGCGGAACTTTCCGCAAGCAAGGGTAAGAATTATGGTATCCTTTGGAGCCTTCTCCACAAATTCGGTATAGTAGTTTCTTCCCGGTTTTGCTCCATCACATCCTCCAACAAGGAAGAAATGCTTTATCTTTCCACTTTTAACAAGCTCAATGATCTTATCGGCCACAGAAAGAACAGCATTTCTCGCAAACCCCGTTAAAACAGAGCCTTTATCCACATCTTCAGAGTATCCAGGAAGGGAAAGGGCATGCTCCACGAGGGCACTAAAATCGAACCCTCTTATATGTTTTACCCCAGGATATCCAACAGGTCCCATGGTGTAAAGCCTGTCCTTGTAAGAATCCTTTGGTGGCATAAGACAATTGGTGGTCATAAGTATAGGACCAGGAAATTCTGCAAATTCTTTCTGTTGATTCTGCCAAGCTGTTCCAAAATGACCATAAAGATGATCAAATTTTTTAAGCTCAGGATAACCGTGCCCAGGAAGCATCTCACCGTGAGTATAAATATAAATTCCCTTGCCCTCAGTCTGTCTCAAAAGCTCATAAAGTGCCTTTAAATCATGGCCGGAAACCAAAATAGCCTTTCCTTTTTTGGCACCAAGGGGCACCTCTGTAGGAACAGGATGGCCATAATTTTCAGTGTGTCCCTTATCTAATAGCTCCATGGCAACTATATTATACTTCCCAGCTTCTAAAGCTAAGTTCAGCCACTCATCCATACTTCCATTCTTGTAAAGTTTGCTAAGCACTTGATGAACAAAATTGTAAAGATCATCGCTCTCCTCACCAAATTCCTGAGCGTGATAGGCATAAGAAGCAAGACCTTTCACACCATACAAAGTGGTTAATTTCAAACCAAAAACATCCTTGTCTTGGAAATTCTCTGGCTTAAGCTCCACCTCCTTGCCTTTCTCAATTAGCTCCTGTTCACTTTCAGCAGGAAAGAAGTTGGCAGCTTCACTTGTGAATTCTTTATTCAGCCTTCCTTTCAATTCTTCCCTGAGATCCACAGCAATCTTTATGTACTCCTTTATCCTTTCACCGTCAAAATTGACATTTGTGAGAGTGGAAAATATAGCCTCACAGGTGAATACATCCACTTTTCTGCCACACTTATTCTCCTTCTTAGCTTCAAGGGCAACCTCTGATAATCCAGAAAGAGCGTAGATCAAAAGATCCTGGAGCCAATCAACCTCTGGCGATTTTCCACACACCCCAAACTTGGTGCACCCTACACCTTTGGCGGTCTGCTCACACTGATTACAAAACATATTGCACCTCCTATGTTAGTTTACTAACTTTATCTACTTAATAATATTTATATGCAAACTTGTCAACCCGAACCTACAAATTTTTATTTAAGGAAATGTTTTAAGACGCCTTCTTTAATCCCGGTGTTTTCTCCACAAGATCCTTGAAGGTAACTTTTGAGAACACTTCTCTCAATTTATCTGTAGCCTCTTTCCACACATCCCTCAAGGCACAATTAGAAGAGTTGCTACAAAATTCAGGAGACTCTAAACAGATACTCAATACTATCTCACCAGCCACAGCCTCAAAAACATCCAGTACCGTTAGCTCCTCAGGTTTAATCTTTAACCAGTATCCTCCCTTTCTGCCCTGAGCAATACCAATAATATTTCTTCTTGCAAGATCATGGGCTATCTTTACAAGAAACTGGCTAGGAACATTCATGGCTTCAGAAATTTCCCTTCTTGGTACAAC
>JALVKL010000003.1 GCA_027033775.1 bacterium
CTATAGCCTTTAAGCCTAAAGAACAGGCAAACTCCACCGCATCAACAAGATAGTATCCTCTCTCCTTATAAGGCCTATAATTTATTCCCATTTCCTTCAGCACTTCTGTGGCTTCCTCTTGAATAACAATCTCGTTGAACATAGCCCCTCCACCCCATATACCACCGCCTATGGAAGCCTTCCTTTCAAATACAGCCACTTTAACCCCTTCCCTTGCAAGATAATAGGCGCAGGTTAACCCCGCTGGACCTGCCCCCACTATAGCCACATCTGTTTTTATATACTCGGTAAATTTACTAAAGTAGCTTTCCAAAATGGCCTTTGTAATAATCTTTTCATCCAACATATTTTACCCCCTTTAGCTTCTCTCACCGAATATAGCAGTCCCTATTCTCACCATTGTGGCTCCCTCTTCAATGGCTACCTCAAAATCGTTGCTCATACCCATGGATAACTCAGAAAATACCTTTTCCCCAAAGCGCTCATTAAGCTCATCTCGGAGTTCTCTAAGCTTTTTAAAAACCCACCTCACCTCTTCAGGATCCTCAACGTAGGGAGCCATGGTCATTAAGCCTATAGCCTTCAAATGTTTTGAGCTCAAAACCTCCCGAGCAAGGCCAAAAAGATCCCTTGGATCAACCCCATGTTTTGTCTCCTCACCTGCAACATTAACCTCTATAAGAACAGGCATAATTTTATTTTCTTTAGAAAGCCTCTTCTCCAGCTCTTTTACAAGCTCTATCCTGTCCACAGAGTGTATCATATCAAATATTCTAACAGCATATTTCACCTTGTTTCTTTGAAGATAACCTATCATATGCCACCTAACCTTATTTCCTATGGCTTCGTACTTTGTCCTTGCTTCCTGAACCCTGTTTTCTCCAATGTCCGTAACGCCAGCGGATATAGCCTCCTCTATAACCTCCACAGGAACCGTTTTAGTAACAGCCACCAGCTTTACCTCAGAAGGATCCCTTCCTGATCTTTCGCAAGCTGCTTCTATTCTTTTTCTGACTTTCTCTAAATTCTCAGCAACACCCAACTTTGCCTTCCCCTTGCAATTTTCGGTAAGTTATATATTACAAATTCAAGAGAAAGGCTATGGGAGATTTAAATTTTATCTCCAAGGCTCTCATCGTATTAGGTGTGTTTCTGATTTTGATAGGAATTATTTTGCCCTTGGCTTCAAAGATTCCTTTTATAGGCAGACTGCCAGGGGATATATACATAAAAAAAGATAACTTTGTATTCTATTTCCCTTTAGCTACCTGTATTATTCTCAGTATCCTTCTCACCCTTTTGCTCAATCTCTTCTTCAAAAGGTAGGGAAAATCCTTTACAGTATTCATTTAAAAAAGAGAGTTCTTCGTCTGTTTTAAAACCTGCTTTTTTCTTAACATACCAAAGATTATAAGAAAGAATACACCTTTGCTTAAGATATCGGGCTCCTTTAAATTTGGAGAGGGCAAGCTCCAGAACAACAGAAGCTCCAATGGGATTCTCCATCACATAGGCCCTTATGGCAGCCTCCTCCACAGCAGCAGACAGAGTATATCTGTGGATAGGAAAATCCCGCCAAGTCTTTCCCAGATATTTAAGAGCAAGGTCATACTCTCCTAAAGCCTCATAACAAAGACCCATGAGGTAAAAGGAAGAAGGGCTTTTTAAGATGCTTTTGTTTTTTTCCAGAACGTCTAAGGCCAGCCTAAACTTTCCAGACCAGTAAAGCCCATAAGCCTCTTTAAATACACGATTTTCCTTAATAGAATTTTGAGCCCAAACTACACAACTAAAGGCCAATATTAGAAAGCCTATAAGCAGCTTCTTCAATTCTCTCATCGGGCATACACATGGCCGCCCTTACATACCCTTCTCCATAATCTCCAAAACCAACACCTGGAGTAAGAAGCACGCCTGCTTCATCAAGGGCTTTCTTAGCGAAATCCATAGAAGAGATACCGTTAGGCGTTCTAAACCACACATAAAAGGTGGCTTTTGGCATCTTTACATCAAATCCGCCCCTTTTGAGCCCTTCCACAAAAATTTTTACCCTCTTTTTATAGGTATTCCTAATGTTTTCTATCTCAGGCTCATTTTCAAGGGCAAAGACTGCAGCTTCCTGAACAGCTTGAAAGACACCAGAGTCTATATTGGTCTTCAC
>JALVKL010000004.1 GCA_027033775.1 bacterium
ATGAAGGTGATAGGATTTTGGTAGCTGTTTCTGGGGGAAAGGACAGCATGGTGCTTTGGGACATTATGCACAGCATTGGTTATCCTGTAGAGGCACTATTTATAGATTTAGGGATAAAAAAGAAGCTTCAATCTGAAAGGGCAAGGGAGACGGTAAAGAGTTTCGCTACTCAAAAGGGATACAAACTTCACATTTATTCCATTGAACATGAAGATAACTTTACAATTGATGAGGTGAAAATTAGGGAAACTCGTAATGTTTGTGCTTCGTGTGGTCTTGTAAAAAGATACATAATGAACAAGTTTGCCTATGAAAACAATTTTTCTGTTATAGCTACAGGCCATAACCTAAACGATGAAACTGCCACACTCCTTTCCAATGTGCTTTCTTGGAAAATAGGATACCTTGCAAGGCAGCATCCTGTTTTGCCCCCTCAGGGAAAGCTTGTAAAAAAGATAAAGCCTCTTTGTGAGGTATCAGAGAGAGAGACAGCAGCTTACGCCTTGATTAAGGGAATACCCTTTTTTTCTGAAATATGCCCTTACTCAAAAGGAGCAACAAGCATAGTTTATAAAAGAGCTTTAAATTTAATAGAGTACCAATCTCCTGGAACAAAGTTGAGATTTTACAGGGAGTTTTTAAAAAATGCCAAACCTCTATTTGTGTCGGAACACGAAGAACTAAAGGATTGTAATATATGTGGGTATCCCACTACATTTCCCCCATGTGCCTTTTGCAGACTAAAAGAGAGGATGACTGGTTGACCGAAAAGATAAAGACATTGGTCGTAGTTGTAATATCCCTTTTCCTTTTTATATTGGGAGTTGCTGGGTTGATTTTGCCTGTAATACCTGGCCTTGTGCTTATAGCATTATCTTTATTTTTGCTTTCAACAAGAATCCCATCTGTGAAAAGACACTTAGAAAAACTGGAGAAAAGATTTCCTCAGCTAAGAGAGAAAATCAGGAAGTGGAGAAATACTTTTTCCATCTTTTATTAACTAATTCCACAATCTCTGGCAACATTTCTATATCAGGAGGCCATTCCCTTGGGTATCCCTCTTCAGGCCACTTTTTTGTAGCATCTATACCCATTTTACCTCCAAAATTGGGAAGATCGGCAGCGTGATTCAATACATCTACCGGTCCCTTCTGAATTACAATATCCCTTGAGGGATCGACGTTGTTTCCAACTCTCCATAAGACCTCTTTGAGATCATGTACATTCACCCATTCATCAACAATAACCACAAATTTGGTGAACATAAGCTGTCCCAAGCCCCAAACTGCATTTATTACCTTTCTGGCGTGTCCTGGGAACTGCTTTTTAATAGAAATTATAGCCACATTGTGAAAAACCCCTTCTATGGGCAAATTCATATCTACAATCTCTGGGAGTGTCTTTTTAATCAACGGCAAAAAGATCCTTTCTGTGGCTTTACCTATGTAACAGTCTTCCTTTGGAGGTTTACCAACTATAGTGGAGGGGTAAATGGCATCCTTTCTCATGGTTATACAGGTCACATGAAAAACAGGATACAGGTCTTCCATGGAGTAGTAACCAGTGTGATCCCCAAAAGGCCCTTCAAGCCTTCTTTCAAAAGCTTTCACATAACCCTCAATGACTATCTCCGCATTTGCAGGCACTTCAATATCCACAGTTTCTGCCTTAATCATTTCCACAGATTTTTCCCTTAAGAAACCAGCAAACATCATCTCATCTATATCAGGGGGCAGTGGAGCTGTAGCAGCATAGATTATAGCTGGATCACATCCTAGAGCCACTGCAGCTGGCAGATCTTTTCCCATATCTTCAGCTTTTTTAAAATGCCTTGCCCCATCTTTGTGAGTGTGCCAGTGCATACCTGTGCTTTTTTTATCAAACACCTGCATCCTGTACATACCACAGTTTCTGGCACCAGTTTCAGGATCCTTGGTGAATACCAAGGGAAGGGTTATATATCTACCACCATCCAAGGGCCAGCACTTCATTATTGGAAGGGTGAAAAGGTCCACTTCGTCCTCTTTAAGTATTATCTCTTTACATTTTGCTCTTTTCACTGTTTTAGGGAAGAAATCGGCAAGTTTCTTTAATTTAGGAATTAGCTTGATTTTTTCAAAGAATGATTCCGGTACTTCAGGCTCAAGCAGATCCTCTATCCTTTTGGCTATTTGGTTGAAATCTTCAACTCCAAGGGCAAAGGCACATCTATCGTAAGTGCCAAACAGACCAATAACCAAAGGAATCTTTGACCCTTTCACGTTCTCAAAGAAAAGGGCAGGACCTCCTTCTCTGATGACTCTGTCAGCTATCTCTGTTATCTCAAGTTCAGGGTCAACCTCTACCTTAATCCTTGTAAGTTCTCCCCTTTTTTCTAAAGCGTTTACATAATCGTGTAGATCTTTGAATGCCATTTATTCCTCCTTAAAGGCTACGTAACACACGCAAATTCCCCAAGTAAAATATTCTATTAATATCTTTTTAAAACCACAACTAACAATTTCCCTTGCAAATTCAAAAGGCTGGGGAAATTCCTCTACCGAGTCAGGCAGATATCTGTAGGCTTTTTTGTCCTTTGAGAATACCCATCCGAGAAAGGGCAGAATTTTGTGAAAGTAGAAGTCATATATTATCCCAATGATACCTTCAGGTTTGGAAAACTCCAAAATAACTAAAATTCCGCCCTTTTTTAAAACCCTTTTCATCTCTGAAAGGGCTTTCTTTCTATTGGGTATATTCCTGATTCCAAAGGCAATACACACACCTTCAAAGGAGCTATCCTTGAAGGGAAGAGATTCCCCATCTCCAGCAATTAGCTGAATATTATATCTTTTAGATTTTATCTTTTCTTTTGCTACCTCCAGCATTCTAGTAGCTGGATCAACGCCTATCACATAGGCTTTGGGATACTGATTTTTTATCTCTATGGCCATATCCGCTGTTCCTGTTGCTACATCAAGGAAAGAGGAGCCCTTGGATAGTTTAATAAGTCTTTGTATAGCCCTCTTTCTCCATCTTATGTCCATGCCAAAGCTTAAAAAATGGTTTAGGAAATCATACCAACGGGAGATTCTGTTGAACATATCGGCAGTGTTTTGCATTTCTTTAAATCTCTATACCGAGGAACTTTCTGGCAAGCACACCTATTATAAAAGAGACCACAGCTACTCCCATACTTATGGATAGCATCTCCACAAACATGGGTTTCAAAGGTTTTTCCTGAACCACAGAAACGAAAAATGTGAACAGATAAATAATAATAACAACATTAATTATAGCGAAAAGAAGGGCTACAAGATAAGAGGGGATAATAAAATAGGGCAGTACCAGTATAAGCACCACTATTATATATGCAAGACCGGTATATATAGCCGCCTTTAAAGGATTTTTTCCCTCTTCCGATTTTTGAGAAAGATATTCAGAGGCAGCCATGGATAAAGAAGCTGCGATACCAAGAATAAAACCGGCAACTCCTATAACCTTGGAATTTTGAAGGGCGAAGGTGAAACCTGCCAAAGATCCTGTAAGTTCCACTAAAGCATCATTTAAGCCCAACACCATAGAGCCTATGTATGAGAGCCTTTCTTCTTCTATCATATCTATAAGCATCTTTTCGTGATCATCCTCATCTTTCATAATTTCCGCTGCTTCAGGGACACTTTCTTGAATTTTGCCGTAGGCTTCCTCAGCTTTTTGTTCCCCTGACTCCATGAGTTTAATGGCAAAGGTTATACCAAAAATATAAGCAAGAAATATGTAAAAATATATCTTCCATCTATTAGGTTTAACCTCTGTGTTGGTGATAGATTTCCATATATTGTAATGCCTTAATTCATCTTCTGCTATTTTATTTAAAACCTCACTATTTTTTCCTTTAACTCTCTTTGCAAGAATCTTATATATATGATGCTCTGTGATTTCGTTTTCTTGAAATTTAATAATTATCTCCTTAGTCTTTTCATCCATAGAAAGCCCCCTTCTGAAACGAAAGATAAAAAAGAGGGGAGACACCCCCTCCGGAAAGCTTGGTTTATTTATTTTTCATTCTCATCATGTGGTGCATCTTCTTCATCATATGGACTCTCTTAAGCATTTTTGCGTGCTCTCTCATTCTTTTAGCTTCTTCCTTCATCTCCACAAGAGTCTCTTTCATTTTGGCGTATCCATACCAAGTTGTGTAATCTGGCATAATGTGAAAGGCAGCTTGGTAGGTTTTCATTCTGTAATCCATAAACATCTCATAGAGCTTTTCCTCTATGGGTGTATCCACTTCGTAGAAGTTAAGAAGATCAGGATACGGCCAAGTGAATTGATTTGTCTTTTTAGGAATAATTCCATCCTTATAAAGATCCTTTACTATATTTATAGCTTCAGCAAAGATCTTATCT
Organism: bacterium; assembly: GCA_027033775.1. Classification (GTDB taxonomy): domain Bacteria; phylum Thermosulfidibacterota; class Thermosulfidibacteria; order Thermosulfidibacterales; family Thermosulfidibacteraceae; genus JAADEW01. The sequence continues at coordinate 4,389 of JALVKL010000004.1, forward strand.
GCAGCTTTAATCATAAGATCGGCATTCTTTAAGTTTTCCCTTGCAAAGGATTCGGAATGGCATCTCTTGCAGATACTCACCATTCTTTCCCTTTCCTTTTTCCACGATTCCGCATCAAGCCTGGCCATCTTGGCTTTTTTAACCACGTCCAACCTTGCAGTGGGTTTGCCATTAGCGTCTAATACTCCAAGAGCTTTTAGTATAGTTACACGATAATTGAGCCACTCTTTGTCAGGTTCAGGCAGTCTAAGTGCCAAGAATCCCCAAGCAGTCATAACTCTGTGGTCTCCGTTGGGCATATGACAATCTTGGCATGTGGGGCCTCTGTGAGCCTTTCTATCAGTGACATAAGAAGATCCATGTTTAGAATGGAACCACATTTCCCACTGTGCGTGGTCAAATCCAGTATGACAACTGTTGCAGGCTTCCGGCTCTCTCGCTTCTTTTACAGAAAAGGCGTGTCTGGTATGGCAGTTTTGACAATCCATTCCGTATTTGTAGTACTTTCTGTATTCTACAGCGTGCCTGACCTTGTCATCCACAATTCCTAAATTATGACAGCCGTTGCATCCCTTCTGACCAGCTATAAAGGCCTGGGGCTGTTTGTGGGCAAATTCAGGAAAGGCAACCACAGGCAAAAGCCCCAATGCGTGTTTTCCTGACATGTACTGTTTTACTTGCTTTCTATGGCATCTCTTACATGTTTTGATGGTGGGAAGCTTTGCTTTAGCCACATCCTTTTCGCTTTTGTGAGCACTTCCGTGGCATGCCTTACAGGTTAGCCTTTTTGCCATCTTACCTCTGTTAAAGTCAGCAACCAGGCCTGGATTGATCTTTTTATGGCAATCCTCGCAGGCAGAAGGTTTAGCATAAAGATTGCCGGTAAAAAGAAATCCTAAAACAATAAAAAACGCTACTATTCTGGAAAACATGAGAACTACCTCCTTCTTGAAAATTTTTTTCAGTATATTTTATCAGTTCTTTAAAGTAAAGTGCAAAAGCTGAGGCACAACTTAAAGGATTTGTTTTTGTTAATTTATTTTAGGAATAAAAACTTTCTTCAAAGCTTATGTAATCTTCTGGCCAGAAAGCTTCAGGATTCCTCTCACATATTAGAAGTTTTCCTTCATTTTTCCTTTTTGCTGCCCTGTGAAATTTGAAAAATATATTTTTCTCAGTCAACGCAAGCACTTCAAGTTTACCTATCGCATGGGATATCACAAATCTTGCCCTTTTAGCCACTCCGCAGCATTTTGCCTTTGCCTTCTCAAACAACTTGTACCCTTTCTCAATGGGTACAGCAAAGGGTTTATTTCCAATAGCTGGTCTGCACTGAAAAACATAATAAGGAGCCACACCAATAGAGGCCAGTTTAGTAAAAAGCCAAAAGAGAGTATCTACGCTATCGTTAATCCCTTTTATTAAAGGACACTGATTGAGCAAAACAGCACCAGCCTTATGTAAAAGATTTACCGCCTTTACAGCTTCATGTGTAATCTCTCTGGGATGGTCAAAGTGTGTTACTACATAAATTCTTTTAGTGGCTTTACTGTATTTATTTATCATCTCCAAAAATTCTGTGTCTTCCGTTATCCGATAAGGCCAGTAGCTTAAAATACGGGTTCCAAGGCGGATAAAACGTATATGATCTATCTTCATGATGTTTTTTATCAAGGTTTCAAGTTGGGAAGTAGGCAACATAAGAGCGTCCCCACCAGAAATAATTACATTGGTGATCTCTTTATGCTCTTCTATGTATTTAATAAGGCCCTTCAAATCCTGCAGTTTTTCTGGTTTAGCATAATTATCCTTTAAAAATAGCCTCTTTCTAAAACAATACCTGCACATTCCAGCGCATCTTTCAGAAGCAATCACAAGTAAAGTTGAGTCATATTTATGTTGGACTCCTTCCATCACGGTGTAAACGTTTTCGTTGGAAGGATCCGCTTTACCCCAGGACTTAAGCTCATCTAAATCCGGAATCACAATCCTTTTTAAAGGGTCAAAGGGATCGCTAAAATCTATGAGGGAAAGATAATAAGTGGTGGCAAGAAAAGGGAAGTGTTGGGTAACTTGACGCAAGTTTTCTTTATTATTTATTGGCAGCAAATTTATATCGCTGATAAATTCAATTCCTTTAAACATGGGATACCTTAAATATGGAAAATATAACTTAGTTTTAGGTAAAAACATTATTACAGAACAGCATCATAGAAATCAAGAGATGTGGATAAACGCTGATATTTCTGGGGAGCCATTTTGTAGGCTCACACAAATCTTGATGGTTTTGAATAGATAAGGTTAATTCTGGAATTTCGTAAAAACTGACTTTAACCCTGCCCCCAAAGACAACCAATGATGTGGATGTTTAATTCCTTAACAAAAATCTATCCCCATGGACACAAATTAACTACTGCAGAAGTCAAGAAAATATGTATTTTCTTGAATCAAACAGAAGGGAGAATTTGGCGGTTATACGTTTCCAAGGAAGGGATTAACTATCTCTACGCCTTCGACTTTTTATGCCGTGAGCCATGTCTTCTGTGAAGATTATGTAACAGCCACTTCTCACAGCTGCTGCCACAATTAATGCATCCCAGAAGGAAATCTTATACCTGCGGCTTATCTCTATCCCGTAAAGAACCAGTTCGGTATCCGTTATAATGACTGGCAACTTAGCGTAGATTTTGATCACCTTTTCCGCATCTTCCTCAGCTACACCCATCTTTCTGGTAAGCACCACGTAAAGCTCCTGCAGCACCTGAACTGAGATGATCATATTCCCAGATGGTCGCCATTTCCCCAAAAGTTCCTTAGGAACACTTCTTTTGGTAAGATCCTTTTGCTCAAACTCGTAAGCCAATACGTTGGTGTCAAAGAAGGCTTTATAGCTCATAGAGTTCCTCTCTACTCCAACCTTCAAGATGGCCTCCAATTTTTCGGGACAGATCTTCAAGCTCTTTATGCGCTTTTTCGTAAACGCTGCTTTTTCTTCCAAGTTCTTTTTCTATCCGTTCCCTCACAAAGGCTGATATACTTTTCCCTTCAAGAAAGGCTTTTCTCTTCAGTTTCCTCCACGTCTCTTCAGGAAGGGTAACTGTTATTACTTTCCCTCTGCCCATATCTTCCGCCCCCCCAATTTCTTATTTAGTGATTGTTTAATCAATAATGCATGACAAAAAAACTTTCAATGGTTGCGTTTTTCACTGTAAAGACTGGATGGTTGATAGCACACAAAATTTTGCTAACCCAAACGTGGGAGCAGAAACGGATGGGTCTGTTAGTAGAGTACCTAAACTGTTGTTACAGAAGCGGTATAAGGGCTGAAATCTGTAAAAAGTGTGGTATTAACCTAAAGAAGGCAAAGCACAAGGTTTACTAGATCGAATACTACGATCTGCAGAAGTGCAGGCGCTGGGAAAGGATAGGCCCAAACCTCCAGGTGTTGGAAATGAGGCTTGCGGAGGCAAAAAGGGAGCTTGCTGCTGGCAGGTTTATCCTAGAAAGCCAGAAAGGCGCAGTGAGGCTTTCAGACTTTTGGAATCGGTATTACCTGCCCCACATTAAAAGACACAACCGTCCCTGCACCGTTAGACGAAAACAACAGGTGTTCGATTACCACGGATCTTTCTTCGGGCAATACAGACTGCGAGAAATCAACAAAAGCCTTGTGGAACGTTACAAAGAAAAAAGACTAAACGAAGGCGCGGTGCCCTCAACCATTAACAGAGAGACAGCGTGTCTCCGCCACGCCCTCAACGTTGCAGTCCAGATGGACCTTTTAGCTGGACACCAAGTGTCCAAAATCAAAATGCTTGACGAAAACCCCGATGAAGCATGGCACGTTATACCTGATGATGCGTGGGAAAAGATTGTTAAAGCACTCAAACTGCATAGAAGACCCTTTTTTCAGTTTCTGTGGTACACCGGTATGCGGTTGAAAAACGCTTTGGAACTCAAGTGGAGTCAGGTTGATCTTGAGAAAGGCACAGTAAGGATCCCAAGCACAGCTACGAAACACAAGAAAGAGCTTGTGCTGCCACTGCCCAACCCTTGCATACAATTGCTTAAAGAACTGCACAAAAAGTCCTCTTCTGAATACGTCTTCGTGTCAGAGGCAGGAACACCCCTTATTATGCGCAACGTCCAGAGAAGCTTTAAATATGCGCTCAAGAAAGCAAAATTGCCTACCAGCATATGTATACACGATATACGGCATACATACGCAACAAAAGCACTTGAAGCGGGAGTTGATGTGATGCTCTTGAAAGAACTCCTGGGGCACTCAACCATCACTATGGCTCTAAGATATTTCCACGTCTCCACCGAAAAACTCAAGCACTATGTCAATAAAATCTTTAAAGAATAGCATTCAATGGTGGACACCTATACGGACACTATCTATGAATTCGGAATTTCTTGAATGAATTAAATCGTTGATATTCTTGGTGACCCGCCAGGGATTCGAACCCCGGACCAGCGGATTAAGAGTCCGCTGCTCTACCAACTGAGCTAGCGGGCCACCAAAGCGTGATTTTTTATATTCTTAGGGTGTGTTGTTGTCAATACTTTTTATACCTTCAAGGAAAATCTCTAGTATTCTTGCTGTGGCTCCCCAGATTATTTCTCCTTCGTACTCTATTAAAGGCGTTCTGAATATAAGCCCTTTGTAGTTGTAATTTACGTGCTTGAAGGGATACTCCTTCAAAAGAAATTTGAAGGGCACAAAGAATATTTTAGCAACTTCCCTTTTATCGGGTGATACACTGAATTTGTTTTTTATTATCCCTATAAAGGGAAAGATTATAAAGGGAGTGCTTCTGGTAGGAACTGGTTCTATGCTTCCAATCACTTGAATCATCTCTTTTTTAATACCTGTTTCCTCTTCGAATTCTCTTAATGCAGTATCCAGAATACTTTTATCCGATTCTTCTTTGCATCCTCCTGGAAAGGAAACCTGTCCACTATGGGGGGAGTTATCTTCTGTTTTTCTTATAAATAAAAGAAAGGGTTCAGAATTTTTCTCAAAAATAGGTATTATAACAGCAGAAGGTATTCTTTTACTAAAGTTATCCAGTTTATAATTTCTGAGTGGAAAAGCTTTTTTTACTGCTTCTTCTATAGCTCTTAGGTTCATTTTAAATTATAAATACCATAAATCAAAATGTTTTAAAACTGATGATTAGGAGGTGGTGAAAGATGCTGAATTTTAGGTATTACAATCCAACCAAGATCATATTCGGTAAAGGCGTTGTTGATAAGGTAGGAAAAGAGACGGCAAAATATGGAAAAAAAGCTCTTTTTGTTTATGGTCAAGGAAGCATAAAGAGAATTGGATTGTACGATAAGGTTGTTAAAAACTTGAAAGAGGCGGGTATAGAAATTGTTGAACATGGAGGGGTAAAACCAAACCCTGTACTTTCTCATACAAGAGCTGGTGTTGAAATAGCCAAGAAAGAATCTGTAGATGTTATTGTGGCTGTTGGAGGGGGTAGTGTTATAGATGAAGCTAAAGCAATAGCTGCTGGGGCTGTTTCTGACTGTGATGTGTGGGATTTCTTTGAGTTTAAGGCACAAGTGAAAAAAGCTCTGCCGATTATAACTGTTTTGACTATTACAGGAACCGGTTCTGAGATGAATGCTGGCTTGGTCATTACCAATGAAGAGAAGAAGGCAAAGTTTGGTTTCCGAGCAGAGCCCCTTTTCCCAAAAGTTTCCTTTTTGGATCCTACCTTAACCTTTACTGTCCCTCCGAATCAGACGGCTTATGGAGCCGTGGATGCCTTTACCCATGTGTCAGAGGTTTATTGTAACAGGGCAAAAAGAGGGGTTCCTATTTCTGAAGGTATAATGGAGACCATTATGAAAACCATTGTGAAATACGCTCCTATTGCTGTTAAAGATCCTGAAAACTATGAAGCAAGATCTGAGCTTATGTGGTGTTCTTCATTAGCTTTGTCTGGTATAACGTGGTGCGGAGTAGGTGATCTAACTTTGCCTGCTCATATGATAGAACATTCTTTAAGTGCTCTGTATGATATAGCTCATGGTGCTGGTCTTGCTATAGTAACTCCCGCCTGGATGAGGTATATGAAGGAAAGGCGCAGAGAACATCTATTGGATTTTGCTGTGAGGGTGTTCAATGTTGATGATATTGATGAGGGTATAAAGAGATTTGAGGGTTGGATGAAGTCAATGGGATGCCCTATAAGGCTTTCAGATGCTAATATACCCGAGTCTGATATAGATGTAATTGCTCAGAATGCCTTTGAACTTTCAAAAATATGGGGTATGGCCGATTTTTATACAGTTGATGTAATAAGGGATATTTTGAGGCTGTGTGTTTAAATGAAGGATAAGCTTTTGGAAGTCTATGAAAGATTGGTTGATTTTTTTGGACATCAGCACTGGTGGCCTGCAGAGTCCGAATTTGAGGTGTGTGTAGGTGCTATACTTACGCAAAATACAAATTGGAAGAACGTGGAAAAGGCGATTGAAAGTTTAAAAAAATCAAATCTTATGGATCCCAAATTAATTGCCTCCATGGATACTGAAAGGATAGCAGAGTTAATAAAACCCTCTGGATTTTATAGGCAAAAGGCTAAAAGACTAAAAAATTTTTGTGAGTGGTTAGTGGATATAGGCGGATTGGATAGATTGAGGGAGCTGCCTTTAGAAATTGCAAGAAGTGAATTACTGAAACTGAAAGGGATAGGGCTGGAAACTGCTGATTCTATTCTGCTTTATGCTTTGGGAAAACCCATATTTGTTGTGGATGCTTACACATATAGAGTTTTGACACGGCATAGTCTTATAGACGAGGATGCAGATTATCATTCAATACAGGAATTATTTATGAGCAATCTGCCTAATGATGTTGAGCTTTTTAAAGATTACCATGCCCTTTTGGTGGTTTTGGGCAAGAGGTTCTGTAAGAAAAAACCTTTATGCGAAAACTGTCCTTTAAAAGGGGTATAGTTCAATGGGAGAAAAGCTTGCTTATTATACTAACTTTTGCCCGAATTGCTTAAAATTTGTTGATAATGTTCGTTTAGAGGCTGGGCTTCCCTGTAGTAGATGTGTATCAGATTTTATTTCTCAAGATGAGGTGTGTGACTTTCTTTCATCTAAAGAAATTCTCTTAAATTTGCGAGATTTCTGTGAAAGCCGAAAGAGATTAATAGAATTTGAGGACTTCTTTGAAAATATTGTAGGTTCGAGTCCTTGGTCTTTGCAGCTTACATGGGCGAAAAGGGTTTTTATGAACAAATCCTTTGCCATTCAAGCTCCTACAGGAATTGGAAAGACCACTTTTGGATTGGTTATGGCCTCTTTTTTGTCTGGCTGTTCATATCTTATATTTCCTACTAAACTGTTGGTAAAACAGGCTTATGAAAGGCTTTCCATTTATGCTCCCGACAAAAATATAGTAGCCTATACAGGAAAAAAGGCTCAAAAGAAATTGATAGAAGAAGGGGATTATGAAATACTTATTACCACACATCTTTTTCTTTACAAAAACATTGATATCTTGAAAGATAAAGGTTTCAGTTTCATTTTTGTGGACGATGTGGATTCTATTTTAAAAACCCCTAAGAACATAGATTTTCTCTTTTCCCTTATGGGATTTTCTGAAGGCCATATAAAGCTTGCCCTTAAACAAAACAGAACACAAAAAGAAGAGAAATATTTGGAAAAATTAAGGAAAAGAATAAACTCTGTGCTTGTTGTTTCCTCGGCTACATTAAAGCCTAAAACAAAAAGAGTTGCTTTGTTCAGGGTTCTTTTAGGGTTTGACGTGCAGCAATCGGTGTCAACCATAAGGGAGGTGTATGATTTTTATAAAATTTGTGGTGATTGGGAAGACACAAAAAATAGAGCCTTAGAGCTTATTAAGTTGCTGGGCAGAGGTTGCTTTGCTTTTGTCCCCATAGACAAAGGCAAAGCTGGGGTTAGTGAGGTGGTGCAATATTTAAATGAAAATGGAATAGCAGCTGTTTCATATGAGGAATTCGATAAGTTTGAGGATGACTTTGTCAAGGGTAAAATAAAGGTTGCCGTTGGTATAGCCATTTCCACAAATCCTTTAGTGAGGGGAATAGATCTTCCTTATGCAGTTAGATATGCTATTTTTATAGATGTTCCCAAGCATATATTTCCGTTAAGAATCAGCCATTCTCCTTCTCAACTTTTCTCTCTCATCAGAATGCTTGTAACAGTGGTGGAGAAAGAAGAGGAGAAATTGCTCTCTTACATGAATTATCTCAAGAACTATAAAACCCTGAGAGAGGACCAGCTGGAAAGATACCCCCGCATAAAGGAGAAGGTGGAGGAAATAGCTTCTTATTTAGAAAGCATTATAAAAGATCCAGAGGTGAGAAAAAAAATAAAAGAAAGCGATGAAATCTCTATTATAGAAAAGGAGGGAGAAGAGTTTGTAGTATTTGGAGATGCTGTTAGCTATATTCAAGCTTCTGGTAGGACTTCGAGACTGGTTGCTGGAGGTTTAACTAAGGGACTTTCTGTGATTTTAGCTGTGGATAAAAAAGCCCTAAACAGTCTTATAAGAAGGGTTAGATACTATCTTCCTGTTGAGACACAAATAAAGGAACTTAAGGATGAAAAAGAGCTCTTGGATTTGGTTCCAGAAATAGACAGATCAAGAGAGATAAAAACTTCCGCGAATAAAAGGGAAGAACTCTTAAAAAGTGCTTTGGTGGTTGTAGAATCTCCTAATAAGGCAAGAACCATAGCATCTTTTTTCGGTAGGCCTCAGAGAAGATGGATATCAAACTTGCTGTCTTATGAGATAAATGCTGGTAAGCTACATTTAATCATTGCAGCTTCTATAGGCCATGTTTGTGATCTTGTATTAGAAGGCGGGATATTCGGTGTAAGAAAAGAAAAAGGCGGTTTCTTTCCAATTTATACCACCATCAAAAAGTGTGAGTGCGGAGAGCAGACTATGAACTATATATGCCACAAGTGTGGAAAAAGAGTGGTTTATGATAAATTGGATGTTATTCAATCTTTAAGAGAACTTGCCTTTGAAGTTGATGAGGTGTTTATAGCCACAGATCCTGACGCTGAAGGGGAAAAGATAGCATGGGATCTCTTTCTGGGATTGAAACCTGTGTCTTTATCATTAAAAAGAATAGAATTCCACGAGGTAACACCCCATGCTTTTAAAAAATCACTGCAAGAGCTGAGGGATATAGATATCTTAAGGGTGAAATCCCAAATTGTGAGGAGAATAGCAGATAGATGGGTGGGCTTTTCCTTTTCCCATAAAGTTCAGGAAACCTTTAAAAACAGAAAGCTTTCTGCAGGAAGGGTTCAAACTCCTGTGCTTGGATGGATAATTGAAAGGGAAAGGGAAAGCAGAAAAAAGAAAGCGCAAATCATATTTAAAATAGGAAATGTTCCATTTAAATGGGAGATTGAGAATATCGATGAAGCAAAGATTATATTTGATAAGCTTCCAAACGCGAAGTGGAGAGTTGTTGGTGTTGAAACAGAAGTTTTGTCTCCTCGCCCACCTTACACCACCAGTGATCTGCTGAGGGATTCAGCGGATAAATTCAGGTTTTCTGCTGAATTAACAATGAAACTTGCCCAAGAGCTTTTTGAATCAGGACACATTACATATCACAGAACAGACTCCACAAGAGTCTCCCCTTTGGGGTTGTCTATTGCCAAGGAGTTTATAGAGAAAAACTATCCAGGATATTACAAAGGCAGGACATGGGGCAGGGAAGGAGCTCATGAATGTATTAGACCCACCAGAATAATAACACCTAAGCAATTTCTTACTATGATCAATGCTGGAGAAGTAGAGCTGGACATAAGATGTGCTAAGCTTTATGAACTTATCTTTTGGAGATTTATAGCTTCTCAGATGAAAGAGGCTGTTGTGGAAAAAAGCATTATAGAGGTTGAGGTAAACGGGTATAGCTCTTCCTTTGAACTTATAACTGGTGTTATTGATGATGGTTTTACAAAGGTTATGCCTATTCAAGTTTACAGCATAGATCATAAACAAAAAATAGAGCCTGTGGATTTTAAGTTGATACCGAAAGTATTCCCCTTTACAGAAGGATCTATTATTGAAGAGATGAAGAAAAGAGGGCTTGGCAGACCTTCTACTTATGCAAAAATAATACAGACTTTATTTGATAGAAAGTATGTTGTTAAGAGGGGGATCTTTATCCATCCCACAAGACTGGGTATTAAGGTTTACAACTATCTTAAGCAATTTCAGCCATATACTTCTGAGGAATTTACCAGGATATTGGAGGAAGACATGGACAAAGTTGAAAGGGGAGAGGTTGATTACCAGAACATTCTTAAGGATTTAAGCAGTGTCACAAAATTTGCTGAATCGTAAAAAAACAAGGGCTATCTTTTTAAAAGATCTCAAAATAGGGAATTATGCTCCTATAAGTGTTCAATCCATGATCAAAGTTGATTCAAGGCACAAGCAGTCAACTGTTAGCCAAATAAAGAGATTAGAGTCGGCAGGCTGTGAAATAATAAGGATTTCAATCCCCGATGAGGAAGCTCTTTGCAATTTAGAGACTTATATAAAAACAGCAAATGCTCCTATAGTTGCAGATATACATTTTAATTATAAGCTGGCTATAGAGTCCATAAAGAGAGGGGTTCACGGAGTTAGAATAAACCCGGGTAACATTGGGGATAAATTGAAGGTAAAAGAGATTATAAAAGCTGCCAAGGATTTTAATACTGTTATAAGGATAGGGGTTAACGCAGGCTCCTTGGAAAAGGATATATTGAACAGATATGGTTTATCCAGTGAAGCTCTTGTTGAAAGTGCATTAAGATGGATCAACTTCTTTGAAGATGAAGATTTTTTAAATTTTAAGGTATCTGTTAAATCTTCTTCTGTAGCTGTTTCTTACAAGGCTTACCTTATGTTGTCCGAAAAAACAGAAGCTCCCTTGCATTTGGGAATAACAGAAGCAGGTTTTGGTGAATATGGAATTGTAAAGTCTTCCGTTGGTATTGGAGGGCTTCTTCTTCAAGGAATAGGTGATACTATAAGGGTTTCTTTAACAGGAGATCCTGTGAGAGAGGTTAATATAGGTTTTCATATCCTTAAATCTTTAGGATTAAAGGAGGGTGTAGAGGTTATATCGTGTCCTACATGCAGTAGGGTAAAAATAGACGTTGAGTCCTTAGCCTCCAAGGTATGGGAGGAGTTCAAAAATACCAAAAGCAACATCAAAATAGCAGTTATGGGTTGCGAGGTGAATGGGCCAGGAGAAGCTAAAGAGGCAGATTGTGGAATAGCGGGAGGGAGTAAATATTCTTTAATCTTTAAAAAGGGCGAAATAGTAAAAAAAGTCCGTAACGAAGAGGCACTTTCAGCTTTAAAAGAGGTTATTGGGCAATTGATCTCGCAAAATTGATATTCCTTGTATTTATGCTATAACAGCATAGTGATTATCATCTGGAGGTAAAAGGCGATGGGTATAGAAAGACTTCTTTTTCCCACAAAATTTAGAAAAGGGGCTTTTGAATTCCTAAAGAAATTGATGGTATTCAAGAAGGTAGGACTTAAAGAGGTAAAAATATTGCATGTGGTTGAAAAAGAAAAAGTAGCCTTTGATTTGGCTGGTTATTTGAAAGATTTAGAGGAGAAACTTAAAAAAGAAGCAGAAAGCAAAATCTCCGAGTGGATTGAGTATTTGAAGGACGACGTAAAAATAACACCAAAAATTGTTGTTGGGATACCTGAATACGAAATATTGGCTGAATCCAAGGATGCTGATATTGTAGCTTCTGGGAAACCTACTTCCAGCTTCATTAAGAAGCTATTTTTTGGATCCACCACTTTAAATTTCATAGTGGATATTAACAAACCTACAGTACTGGCTAAACTGGAGGACAGTTTTTTAAAAGATGAAAGGGACCTTTATGAAAAGGTGGTGTTTGCCACTGACGGATCTGACCCTTGTAAAAGAGCTCTTGAGTTTCTAAAAAGCATATCTCCCATTGTGGGGAAGGTAGAGCTTCTTTCTGTAGCCAATATTGAAAGACAAGAAAAGACTGAAATGTTTAAAAAAATGGTAGAGGAGTACGAAAAAGAGATAAAAGCCTCTGGAGTAGATGTGGAGGTTCACCTTTTGGAAGGAAAGCCTTCAAAGGAGATAGTAAATTTAGCCACATATACCAATGCCACAATGATAGTTATGGGCACCACTGGCAAGGATAAGTTTGAAGAACTGGTTTTAGGGAGTACATCCCATAGGGTAATGGAGATGTCCAAAATCCCTATAACCATGGTTCCATAGGAGGTGTGATATGTTAAAGATTGCTGATAAATCCAGTGTTTTTTTGGTGGTGGTAGATATACAGGAAAAGCTCTTACCAACCATATACAATAAAGAAGAAGTGGTTGAAAATACCATTAAGCTCATTAAATTGGCGGAAACACTCAAATTCCCCGTTGTTGTAACAGAGCAGTATCCGAAGGGTTTAGGTTATACAATTAAAGAGATTGAAGAGGCTATTAGCTCTGAAGCCGTAGATTTCAGGGGAAAGGTGGAAAAGCTTACATTTTCTTGTGTTAGAGAGCCTAAATTTACGAATATTTTAACCGAACTTAAAAAAGAAGGTTATAATGAACCTGTAATATGCGGTATAGAAGCTCATATCTGCGTGTATCAAACAATTATGGATCTACTTGATAGAGGCTATACAGTTCATCTTGCTTTAGATGCTGTTGGATCCAGAAAAAGAGAGAATCATGTATCTATTTTGGATTATCTTCTGCAGGCTAAAGTTAATGTCAAACCTACAGAAACCTTAATTTTTGAAATGCTGGTTGCCTCTGGCACACCAGATTTTAAGAAAATGCTACCCTATTTGAAGTGAGCATTTTAAAGGTATGCGAAATCTTTGAATCTATCCAAGGTGAGGGTTTAAGAGTAGGGGAGCCTTCCGTATTTATACGCCTTTCTGGCTGTAACTTAAGATGTAAGCTGTGTGACACAAAATATTCGTGGAATGAAGAACATATTTTTGAAACAGAAGAAATATTCTCTGTTGTTAAAAAGAGCTCTATTAGATCTTTGGTCATTACAGGTGGAGAACCTTTAGTTCAAAGGAAAAATCTTTACGAGCTTTTGGTGAAGTTTAAGAAGAATAGATTTTTTATCACTTTGGAAACTAACGGTACAATTTACGACAGTGAGGCAAAAGGGATAATGGAAATAGTAGATTTAGTAGCCGTTTCTCCTAAGCCTTATAGTTTTTCTGGAGTGGTTTATAATTATAATAATGTTTGCAAGATAATTAAAGAACTATCAAACAAAGTTTTTTTAAAAATCCCCATAGCGAGTGAGGAGGATTTTGAGGAGATAAGAGATTTGTTAATGGAAATTGCCAAGCCAAAGAAAGAGCTGGTGCCAGTTGTTTTTCAGTGTGCATCCAGGGAAAATGAAAATTTTGAAGATTACTTAAAAAGAAATAGATTATTATGGGAAAAGAGCATTCAATTTTTAAAAGATATTGGTAAAGTCATCAATTTAGCGTCCATCAGATTCATTCCACAGCTTCATAAATTGCTCTTTTACGAGAAATCTCGGGGTGTTTAATTTTATTCCTTTCCTCAGGTATTTTACATAATATACATTATCAAACATAACGGGAATGGCTAAGCTCATAGAAAACTTTCAATGATTTCATATACTTAGGCTGTTAACCCTTCTGGAGAATGTTTAAGAGGTTTTTGGAAATTTGTGTGGAAATTTTGGCTGAAAAACTGATAAGTTAAAGAAAGGCAGTTACATATCGAACATCTC
>JALVKL010000005.1 GCA_027033775.1 bacterium
CCAATTTTGTGCTTCCAGGTATGCATGAGAGTGTAACAAAATCTCCCTTTTTTATATCCAACTCAGGCACTTCCATATCAAAGATTGTGGGAATCCCTTCAATGGGCTCCAGATATCCTTCCTGACAAACCCCTTCATCTCCGTATATTTCTTTTTCAGCTGCTACAACCTCTCCTATATCTATAAATGAGCCTGGATATGATCCTCCTAATCCAAACAGGACAATTCTGGAATAATTGCTATTTGATAAAGCAAAGGATGCAGCTGCTGCAGCACATGTTTTACCAACACCTGTAATTACTAAATCCACATTTTGCGCCTTGAAAAGATAAAATGGTTTTTCCCTTTCCTTTTTAAATTTTCCCTTTTCTATAACAGATTTTGCCTCTTTTAGCGTTGCTGTAAGCAGTAGAGTTTTCATCCCTTTTTGTGCCAATATCGATCTAAAAAACTTGCTATGGGCTGTTGGCACATAATGGCAAGGGCTACAGGGAAGGTAGCTTCTTGTGGGAATCCAGAAAGTGCCATAACCAGAGCCACTCCGTTATTCTTCATTCCCATAAAGTACGACAATGTTATTTTCGCTTTATCATGAGCCTTAAGGAGTTTACCCATTAGAGCTCCTGTCAAATAGAAGCTTGCCACCTGAGTAAACATACCTAAAAATACCTTTATCATCTCAAGGTTTATGGGAACACTGGCAAAGGCAACGGATGTGTTTAAAACAATCATATACAGCATTCCCAGTTTTGCCCATGCAGAAAGAAAAGTTTTGGGTTTATCAGTTTCTTGTTTCTCATAGATTAACACCGCCAGTATAGTGGGTATAAAGACAGAAAAAAGGAGTTTCCAAAATAGTGTCATAACAGGAACTTGAATACTTTTCCCCAAATATACTTTCAGGATTAAGGGAGCTAGAAAAGGTATCATCAACACATTTATTCCCACCAACACAACTCCTAAAGCCACATCTCCTTCGCTGATTCTGCTCCAGATTATCGTGGAGATGGCAGCTGGAGAAGCAGCTACACACAAATGCCCTATCGTCCAGTAACTCCCTTGATTGTAAAAGATATGGGACAAAAGATTTGATATGAAGGGCAGAAATAGTATCTGCCCTAAAAGCCCAGAAATTATAAGCTTCTTTTTTGTGCCTAATTCAATGAAATCCTTCCATCTTAAACCGTAAGTTGAGGCAAACATTATGGTAAAGAGCATATATACCGCTGTCCATTTGAGATTTGGCATGAATTTCTTGCTTATATAACCCAGTACAAAACAGGCAGGTATTAAGATTATGAGGTTTTTTCCCAAAAAGAGGTCAATTTTCTGTATCAAAGATGGAGGGGTCTTTGAGTCCATTAATAAAATTTCTCCATGCATCATCCTTCAAGGCAAAGAATACCCCGCTTCCTTCAACCAATACGTTGCCTTCTTTATCTTTTATTAAACAACTTGCTGTAAATCTCCTTCCCTTCTCTGACAGTATCTTGGCTTCGCCTTGATATTCTCGGTTAGGATTTAGGGGTTTTCTGAATTTTATATTAAGTTCAACTGTTACTGTGCATCTTCTCTTTTCTACAGCTATAACCCACCATATAAGTTCATCCACTATGGTTGCTATTATTCCTCCGTGAATGACATCTTCAAATCCTTCATAGACCTTATCCAGCTTGAATTCACTGAAAACTGTATGGTTTTCCTTATCCCAGAACCTTTCCAGCTTTAATCCAATAGGATTTTCCTGACCACAGCCAAAGCAGCTTTTATATGATGGAAGCTTCACTATCATTTTTGTTGCTCTTACTTTAGGATAAATGTTATATTTTAGTCAATATGAAGGGTGTTTTATACATTGTTTCTACTCCCATAGGTAACTTGTCCGATATAACCCAAAGGGCAAAACACATTTTAAGTACAGTTGACTTTATAGTCGCTGAGGATACAAGAAGGACATCCATTCTGCTTTCCCACTTGGGTATTAAAAAGCCACTTTTTAGTTTTTATTATCCTAAGGAGATGGAAAAGGTCTCTATTATATTGGAGAAGCTAAAAAGAGGCGAAAATGGAGCTTTAGTTACAGATGCTGGAACTCCCCTTGTTTCTGATCCTGGCTTTGTTCTGGTGGAAAAAGCCATTAAGGAAGGCATAAA
>JALVKL010000006.1 GCA_027033775.1 bacterium
TAAATTACCGAGGCATAAGATTTTTTATGTATGAAGAGGATATTTTCAGAACTCATTTGAGGGCAATACTTAGATCTTTTTCGGGGAGGGAATTGAGGCTGCTTATTCCTATGGTGTCTGATCCTTATGAGATTATGTGGGTGAAAGAGACAATGGGCAGAGAGCTTAAAGATATTTCAGAAAAGCCTACTCGTATAGTATTGGGAGCTATGATAGAGACCCCGGCTGGGGTCATTTCCATGGACAGAATAGCTAAAGAGGTGGATTTTATCAGTGTGGGAACCAATGATCTTGCCAGTTTATGCTTTGGTATTGACAGGGAGTTGACCGTTCCTTCTTATCTTGAGCCTCCTAATAATATGTCCCTCATAGAGATGCTGAAGGAAATAAAAGTTAAGGCTTCCCACAAAGAAATCACCATATGCGGTGAGATTGCCAGAAACAAAGTTTATCTTCCCTATATCCTGGCAATGGGCATAAGAAAATTGAGTGTGAATCCTGCCTTTATCCCTGATCTTATAAAAGAATTGAACGAAATAGAAGTTTCCTCAGTTAAGATTTAGTTTCCTTTGAAAGATAAAGTTTTACAAAAGCTTGTATGCTTCTGTCGTAGGTTTTCTCAAAATCATCGGGGAAATAACAAGCGGGCAGTTCCCCTTTAGCTCTGTGATATGCTATACATTCACAGCAGTATCCCTTTTTAGAGCAAGGTTCATACGAGCAGTTACAAAACTCTAAGTTTTTTTCATAATTTTTACAGTTTTTCATGGTTGCTCTAAGTTTTCTAAGTATTTGTTAACTTTTGCCATAAGTCTCGATTTTCTTCTGGCGCCTTCGTTTTTGTGGAACACCCCTTTACTTACAGCTTTATCTATAGCCTTCTGCGCTAATATAACCTTTTCCATAATCTCTTCTTTACTTTCCCCTGCCTTTATAGCTGCTAACACCTTTTTTGTCATAGTTTTAACATAACTTCTTATAGACTTGTTTCTCAGTCTTCTTCTTTCTGCTTGTCTCATTCTCTTTTTGGCAGACTTAATATTGGGCAACCTCATTACCTCCTTTAATTTTTGGTGTGCTTTGAATGCCATACTTGCCTTGAAGTGTCAATAGTTTTATACCCTCTAAAAGGATTCTTCAGCAGGAGGTTATAATTAGGGGGCTTCTTGAAAAGATACTGGCCTTTTTAATTGCTTTCTTATTGTGGAACTATATAACTTCACAGGGAAATGTAGAGGTTACCTATGTTATCCCCATAGAGTATAGGAATATGCCCTCTGATTTTGAAATAGTAGGGGATTTTCCTTCCTTTGTTAGAGTAAGGCTTAGGGGAAGTGCTCTTATTTTGAGAAATCTTAATCCTCAAGATGTGAAGGTTTGGGTTGATTTAAGAAATATAAAGGAAGGGAGGAATTTAATATATATAAAGAACGTCAAAGTTCCTGAAGGAGTTAAAATTGTAAAGATTGTCCCAAACAGAATGGTCCTCAAATTTGAAAGAATCGTTTCTAAACAATTGAAGGTAAATGTTAGGTGGAAAAAAAGGCCAAAATTTAAATGGAGGGTCTTTCCTCCCTTTGTAAAGGCCAGGGGAAGAAAAAGCATATTGAGTAAGATGAGGTATGTAAATACAGAACCTGTGGATCCTGTAGTTTTAATGAAAAAGAGATCTTTAGATGTTAAAATAGATGCTCCTGCTGCTATAAATATTGAACCAGAAACAGTTGTAGTGGAGGTAAAAGAAAAATGAGAACGCTTTTTGGAACAGATGGCATAAGAGGGAGAGCCAATATATACCCCATGACGCCAGAGGTTGCTTTAAAAGTGGGAAAGGTTGTTGGTCTGCTCTTTAGCAACAGTAATTCTTCTAAAGGTAAAGTTGTGATAGGCAAAGATACAAGGCTTTCATGCTATATGTTTGAAGCAGCTTTAGTTGCTGGGATATGCTCTATGGGAGCGGATGCCTATCTTTTAGGTCCTATGCCTACCCCCGGAATAAGCTTTATCACAAAAAATATGAGAGCTGATGCAGGAATCGTCATTTCCGCATCTCATAATCCTTACTGGGATAACGGTATAAAGATATTCACCTCTGAGGGGTTAAAGTTGGATGATAATCTTGAAAAAAGAATGGAAGAACTGATCCTAAAGGGCAATATAGAAGGTTCTCCTGACAAAATAGGCAAAGCGTACAGAATAGAAGATGCAGTTGGAAGGTATGTTGTTCATCTCAAACAGAGCTTTCCTGAAGGCAGAACCCTTGATGGATTAAAGATAGTGGTGGATTGTGCCAATGGAGCCACATATAAAGTTGCCCCTATGGTTTTTGGAGAGTTGGGTGCCGATATGGTGAAAATCAACTGTGAGCCTAACGGCGTTAACATAAACAGAGATTGTGGTTCTACCCATCCTGAGGGTATGGTGGCAAAGGTATTGAGTGAGAAGGCTCACATAGGTTTGGCTTTTGATGGGGATGGGGATAGGGTTATTATATCCGATGAAAAGGGGAATATAATAGACGGTGACGATATCTTGGCTATTTGTGCGGTAGAGCTCAAGAGAGAAGGTCAGCTTCCTTCAAACACTGTAGTATCGACTATAATGGCAGGGAAAGGATTGGAAATTTCATTGAACAGGGAGGGGATAAGGCTTGTCAGAACAAAAGTGGGAGATAGGTTCGTTTATGAGAAGATGTTGGAGGTTGGCTCTTATTTAGGCGGTGAGCCTTCTGGTCATATAATATTTAGGAGGTTTTCCGAAACAGGGGATGGAATAATAAGTGCCCTTCAGGTTCTATGGGTTATGATTAAATATGGCAAACCTCTATCGGATATATTAAAGGAAAGAAGCGTTAGATTTCCAAAAGTAGAAAGATCTTTAAGGGTAAAAGAAAAAATTCCCTTTGAAGATACACCATTTGCTTCTGCTGTTATAAAGGCGGAAGAAATGAGTGATAAGATTAATGGACGCGTTCTTGTTAGGTATTCTGGGACTGAGATGAAGTTGAGGATTTTGGTTGAAGGGGAGGACATGGCTTTAGTAGAAGAGATTGCTTCTTATATAGAGGAATCTGCTAGAAAATACCTTTCTTTGGAGGGTAAGCCATGAGATATATAAGGCTTGGGGTAAATGTTGATCATGTAGCCACTGTACGGGAGGCAAGAAAGACCTATGAGCCTGATCCTGTGGCTGCTGCAGTTCTTGCTGAACTTGGGGGAGCGGATGGGATAACTGTTCATTTAAGGATGGACAGAAGGCATATAAAAGAGAGGGATCTTAAGTTATTGAAGGAGATTGTTAAAACCAGGCTCAATCTTGAAATGGCTGTTACCGATGAGATGTTAAAGATAGCTTTAACAGTTAAACCTCATCAGGTAACCCTTGTGCCAGAGAGAGAAGGAGAGATTACCACAGAGGGAGGGTTAGATGTAAATTCTAATGTGGAAAAGGTTACTGAAATTATTGATGTTCTTAAAAGGGAAGATATTGAGGTCAGTATATTTGTGGATCCAGATCCTGTCCAGATAAAGGCTTCGAAGGTTGCAGGTGCCGATGCCATTGAAATTCATACAGGCATATATGCTGAGGCAAGAACACATAAAGATAAAGAGGCAGAATTGAATAGAATTTTTGAAGCAGCCAATTTGGCTAAAAATATAGGCTTAAAGGTTCATGCAGGGCATGGCCTGAACTATAAAAATATTATTCCTTTATTAAAGGCTCCAGGTTTGGAGGAAGTAAATATAGGCCATAGTATAATTGCCAGAGCCATATTTGTTGGTATAGAGCGGGCTGTGAGGGAGATGAAAGAGGTTATTAATGCGTACTCTTAAAATCCTGTTTTTAACAGGTTTGGGTGCTGGTTTTTCTCCTGTTGCCCCAGGAACAGCTGGTTCTATTGTGGGGTTACTTTTTTATCTTATCTTTTTGTCAAGATTGCCCCATACTTTGAATATTCTTCTTTTTATTTTTGTATTTGCTGTAGCTATCTACTTCAGTAATCAGTCCTTTGAAATTTTTGGTGAGGAGGATAGTTCAAAAATCGTTATAGATGAGATATTAGGTATTTGGGCTTCTTTAATGTTTATTAAACTTTCTTTCTATTCTGTGGTTGATGCCTTTTTAATATTTAGATTCTTAGACATTTATAAACCGTATCCTGTGAGACTAATGGATGATTTGAAAAATGGTTTAGGTATTGTTATGGATGATGTAGTGGCTGGTTTAATTACCAACATTATTTTAAGGATAATTTTTTAGGCTGATATTCAATAAAAATGAGA
The DNA here is from genome assembly GCA_027033775.1 of bacterium. Taxonomy (GTDB): domain Bacteria; phylum Thermosulfidibacterota; class Thermosulfidibacteria; order Thermosulfidibacterales; family Thermosulfidibacteraceae; genus JAADEW01. The sequence continues at coordinate 4,284 of JALVKL010000006.1, forward strand.
AGATTTTTTATACTTTTAATCTGGTTTTGTTTATTAACGGAATTTGCCTTCGCACAAACTGGCAAAATTGTTATAAAAGCTAAGTCTATAAAAAGACTTCCCTCAATCAACCTTGTTATTGCTAAGGGAGAGGTGGAGATAAAGTACAAAGATGTAAAGTTAAATGCCGACGAAGTTAGACTTAATGTTAAAACTAAAGATCTTATAGCTGTGGGCAATGTTACTATCTGGGAAAAGGGCAGTTATATGCGGTGTGACAGACTTGAGTTCAATCTGGATACCAAACAGGGAGTGGCGTACAGGGCAAGAGGCTACTTTTCTCCCTACTATTACTTTAAAGGGGAGAAGATCAAAAGGATTTCAGAAAATATTTACAACGTTTATAAAGGAGAACTAACCACTTGTAAAACTTGTGAAGGGAAGGAGCCGGATTGGAAGTTCAAGGGGAAACGGATAATAATAAATACTAAAAGCTTTACAAAGGTATATTCTGCCACCGGTTGGATAAAAAAGATACCCGTTTTATACGCACCTTATCTACTCATTCCTGTTAAGAAAGAGAGAAAAACCGGATTTTTAATTCCAAAAATTGGCTATAAAAGTAGCTTGGGAACCTTTATTCAAGTGCCCTTTTATTGGGCTATATCAGAAAGCCAAGATGCCACTGTATGGGTTACTCCCTATTCGGATGGTAGCATTAAGATAGCCGGAGAGTACAGACAGAAATTCTCTAAAGATGAGAGCATTTATATCAAGGGAGATTATTTAGAAGAAAGGAGTAAAAAGAGAAACAGGTGGAATTTGAAGCTTTCAGCGTTTAAGAGACTTCCCTACGACACGGAGTTTACAGCGGATGCAGATATTACAAGTACGACAAAGTATAAGAAGGAGTTTAGCGAGAACTTTGAGTCTTATACCAAACGCTTTAATGACAGTTATGCCATGCTGGTTAAAAGATTTACAAATGCCAGATTCAGTGTGCTTGCCAGATTTAAGGATGATCTTGAGTATGGATATGAACAAAGAACTGATCGCCTACCAGAAATAAACTTTGATCTTTACTCCACTAGAGTGTTTAACACTCCCTTTTATATCGAAGGAAAAACACAATTTCTAAGATACAGGAACAAAAATGACACGGAAGGATACGATTATAAAGTGAGCAGATTTGATATATTTCCCAAGCTCTCTCTTCCCATTCATCCTTATCCTTGGATAAATATAACTCCCAGATATGGCTTGAGGTACACTGCCTGGAGTAAGCATTTAGACAGATATGGCAATCTTGATAGGGGCTGGATAAGCAGAACAATCTATACCTTTGAGACAGATGTTAAAGGTCCTCTGCTTTACAAAAACTTCACCCTTTTTGGTAAAAGTCTTCGTCACGATGTGATTCCAGAGATAAAGTATACCTATATACCTGATGAGCTTGCGGATCAGGAAGACATATACCATTTTGACGAAACAGATATAATGTATCCCACAAATAAGCTCACTTACTCCATCACCAACAGATTTTTCACTTTAGGGGATAGAATAAGGGAGATTTTAAAGGTAAAATTTGAGCAGAGCTGGGATATTTTAAGGGACAGAAGGGGGCTTCCCAGAAAATTTTCTGATATATTGTTTGAAGTGGATTTTAATCCTGGCTCTTACTTTTCTTTACAGAACCGTATTTATCAGAGTGTATATGGAGAGGGAGTAACCAGATGGAATGTATCTGCTTATGTATCTAAGCCTTTTATGAAAGGGGATTTTGTGCCTGGTATGAGGCTCAGTTACTATTATGTTAAAGGCACTCAGGAAAGGTTTATAAAATATGAGCCTTTCGTCAAATACAAAGGAGTCTCCATTAGAATGTCTTATAAAAGGGATCTGTTTTACGATTATTGGGTAGAAAAATCGTGGTTCATTCATATTGGAAGAAAGTGTTGGTCTATAGATATAGGATATAGAACTGTGGATAACAGGTACAATGGTGCCCGCAATGATAAAATGTTCACCTTCCTCATAACTCTGAGAGGAATTGGCAGTTTTGGAAAGAAAAAATAATCAAAACCTGCTTTTTATCTTTTCCGCATATTCCTGCATTTCTCCTTCTTTATATTGGAGCTTTCTCCAGCCAAATTTCATTTCATCATCCAAAAATCTCGGAATTAC
>JALVKL010000007.1 GCA_027033775.1 bacterium
TGTTTTTGCCTTCTATTATGTATATTTTGTTCAACCCTTTATATAAATCAACGATGGCAAAAAAAGCTCCCTTACGGACAGGAACCTTTCTATTACCCTTTACCCTTACGCCTTTAATCTCTACATATTTAGCCTTTGAATTCTCCACCAATCCCACCACAGTAAGCCTTCCAACCCTCACATAAGATTTATCAGGAGGTGAAATTATCTTTATTTTAGCAAAGGAATAAACATTATAAATTAGGAGAAAAACCAATATTAACAGAGAAACCCTGTAAATTCTCATCGCTTCCTCCTTATATTAGCATATTAGAACATCATAATATTATGTTTTTCTAATAAAATCAGTATCTTACGATAGTAACAGGATTGTGATATCATTCTCACTATAACGCTGTCAAGATTTTACTAAGACGAACGAAAAGCAAATTTTTTATTTCATGAACGACCCAAGAAGATAAAGATTTTTAACCTCTTATCATCTTTATAGCGCAATACTCACCGCACATGGTGCATACATCCTCTTCCTTAGGAGGGCGGGTGCCACGCATTTCGCGGGCTTTAACTGGATCAAGGGCAAGACTCATCTGTTTCTCCCAGTCCAAATTCCATCTTGCCTTAGACATCTCTAAATCCCACTCCCAAGCTCCCTTTATCCCTTTAGCTATATCTGCAGCGTGAGCGGCTATTCTTGCAGCTATTACCCCCTCTTTAACATCCTCCACAGTGGGTAGCCTTAAGTGTTCAGAAGGGGTAACATAACATAAGAAATCGGCTCCATGCCATGCCGCTATAGCTCCCCCTATGGCAGAAACTATGTGATCATAGCCAGGAGCAACATCAGTAACCACAGGACCAAGAACATAAAAGGGAGCACCATGACAGAGTCTCTTCTGTAGCACCATATTGGCCTCAATCTGATGCAAGGGAACATGTCCGGGGCCTTCCACCATTACCTGAACGCCCTTCTCCCAGGCCCTCTGAACAAGCTCGCCTATAATTATAAGCTCCTGTATCTGGCCTCTATCAGTGGCATCAGCTATACATCCAGGTCTGAAACCATCCCCCAAAGAGAGAGCCATATCGTATTCCTTGGCTATGTCCAGAAGCTCATCGTAGTATTCGTATAAAGGGTTCTCCTTTTTGTTGTAGCGCATCCAAGCTATAAGAAAAGCCCCACCTCTGCTTACAACGCCTAACACCCTTCCCTCTTTTTCCATTCTCTGCATGGTCTCCAGGGTAACGCCACAATGAACAGTGACAAAATCTACCCCGTCTTCCGCATGCTTTCTGATAACATCAAAGATCTCTTCTTTAGTCATCTTTATAACAGGCTGGCCTTTTCTCCTTGATTCTATAGCTGCCTGATAAATGGGAACTGTACCTACCATAACAGGGGACTCTTTAAGAACAAGTCTTCTTATATAATCCAGATCCCCGCCTGTGGATAGATCCATAACAGCGTCTGTGCCTGCCTTTACAGCAACTTTTAACTTCTCAAGCTCCTCGTCATAGTTAACATAATCGGAAGAAGTGCCTATATTGGTGTTTACCTTTGTCCTCAATCCCTTCCCTATACCGTAAGGCTTTATATGCTTGTGGTTCTTGTTCTTGGGTATTATTATCTCACCCTTTGCTATACCCTCTCTCACAAACTCAGGAGAGAGCTTTTCATCCTTTGCCACTTGCTTCATTTCTTCTGTAATGATACCCTTTCTTGCCGCCTCAAGCTGTGTCATTTAGTTACCTCCAAACTACTTTTAAGAGCCTCCACAAAACCCTTCACATCCTGTTCTTTAAAGAAGGCAGACATTACCGCTACTCCCGGGATATCCAAATCCTTCAGCTCATTTAATGTCATCCTGTTAATACCTCCCAAGGGATAAACCTTTGTACTTGTTTCAATAATAGCTTTTTTTAAATATTCAACCCCAAGGGGCTTAGCCATGGGTTTACTTCTGGTGTAAAAGACAGGGGAAAGAAAGACATAATCCACATGTTTCTCAACAGATCTGATCTCCTCAATGGAGTGTGCAGAATATCCTATCAAACCATTCCATATTTTTTTAACATCCTCAGGTGGAAGACCATCAGCGGAAAGATGAACACCATCAGCTTCTACAAGCATAGCAAGATCCACCCTGTCTTTAA
>JALVKL010000008.1 GCA_027033775.1 bacterium
TTCTTTCAACAAGCTCAAGGTTTTTTCTCACAAACCCAATGTCAAGCATGCACATCCCTCCAATGCAAAACGGTTATTTCGAATAAGCTTATATAAGCTTTATCCACCCTATATGCAATATTGTTATTTTAATTAGCATTGTTTTGGTCTTTTGTCTTTAGTAGTATGAGCATAAGGATAAATAAAAAGGAGGGCAGAAATGGGTTCAGGGAAGAACAAAATTAGAAAGGTTTTGTCCACTGTGACGATTTCGAGTCTTATAGCTGTGGCTGGTTTGAACCTGACACCTATGGTTGTAAAAGGATCAAGTGGCTGAGGCGGTAAAAGCAGCGGGTCCGCTGTTACGCAGGAGCAGACAAAGGGCAAATTGGAACAGTCAAATTGTACAGATAATAAGACTGGTAATGCAACTTGTAATGAAACAGGTAAAGTGAATCTACCCAGTGGGAAGAGTGGCTGAGGTTAGAGCAAAAGACCTTGGAGGGGTCTTTGTGGAAATATGATATAAATAGCTCGTTGGAGATAAAACAGGAAGGTAAAAAATATATAATTCTTTGGCAGCATCCGTTGACAGGGGAATTTAGAAAATGTGAAGCTGAGCCTTACCAGCTTTTAGCTTTGAAGATTGTTTCTGATGACCTTGATATTAAAGAATTATCTGTAGAGGAAGGGGTTCATCCTCAATATTTTTATAAAATATTATTAGCTGCTGAAAGGGATGGGCTTCTAATAAAAAAAGAGTCCTTGATAAAAAGGGGGGATACGGTTTTTGAAAATGCATGGTTTCCCTCAGATATATATAAAGTGGCGGATGTGTTTGTGCTGCAATGGCATATTACTAACAGGTGTAATTATTCATGTCTTCATTGTTATAACGATCTCTCTGTTCCAGAATTAACCCTTGACCAAGCTTTTTATATTTTGGATTCCTTTTACGATTTTTGTAATTTAATGGGTGTTCATGGCCAAATCTCATTTACAGGGGGAAATCCTTTTCTATATCCGTATTTTTTTGATGTATACTACAAAGCTTTCACCCTTGGTTTTTCTTTGGCCATTCTTGGAAATCCTGTTGAGGAGGATGAGCTTAAAAAGGTTGGTTGAGATTGTTTCTCCTGTTTTCTACCAAGTTAGTCTTGAAGGACTTGAGAGAGTCAATGACAGTATAAGGGGAAAGGGGCATTTTGCTAAGACCTTGGGATTTTTAGAAATTCTTAAAAAATACGGTATTGAATCTCATGTTATGCTTACTGTACATTCTGGCAATTACAGAGATGCTATACCCTTGGCAAGCAAATTAAATGGGCTTACAGATTTATATACTTTTAATAGATTAACTCTGGAAGGCAGAGGAGCTCTGTTAGAGCCCATTGGCATTAATGAGTTTTGGAGGTTGCTTGAGGAGTGGTTGGAGATCTCAAGAAAATATTCCCATGTGGAACTTAAAGACAATCTCTTTAACAGATTGTTGTACGAAAAGGGATTGTCTCTTTCAGGAGGTTGCACGGGATTTGGTTGTGGAGCAGCTTTCAATTTCCTTGTGTTGTTACCCAATGGTGCAGTTCATGCGTGTAGAAAATTTAATTCTTATCTTGGAGATATTTTTTCACAAAGCTTTAATGAGATATATAGTTCATCTATAGCTAAACACTACAGGACAGCTCCTGATGCGTGTAAGAGCTGTAAAATATACTCTGTATGTAGAGGATGCCTTGGAGTAACAGCAACTCATGGATTGGATCCTTTTAAAGAGAGGGATCCTTATTGTTTATATGGACCCATTGAATAAATCCACTATAAAAAGGAGGTAAGCTAATGGATGTCGTCATAGTGTCTGCTGTTAGAACTGCCATAGGGGATTTTGGGAAGTCTCTCAAAGATGTTCACGTGTCGGATCTTGGTGCCACCGTAATAAAAGAAGCTGTGAAAAGGGCAAATGTAGAACCCAGTTTAATAGACGAAGTGATAATGGGATGTGTTTTTCAAGCAGGGGTGAGGGCCAATCCCGCAAGGCAGGCCTCTGTTAAAGCTGGAATTCCATTTGAGGTACCAGCTTTAACGGTGAATAACCAATGTGCTTCGGGAATGAGGTCTATAACCGCTGGTGCTCAGAAGATAAAGGCAGGCGATGCGGAAATAATTGTTG
>JALVKL010000009.1 GCA_027033775.1 bacterium
GATTTTGGTTTTCTTACTTCTTTCCAGCTCTCGCTTTTCTTTAAGAAATGCCTCAATCTCTCTTTTAATAGCATAAAGCTCATCTATTTGTTTATCTAAACTTCTGCGAAGCGTATAAAGTACCCTGGCAAGTTGTTGCTCTTCGATCTTCTCAAGTTTATACCTTTCCAGTTTATCTAGACAACTATCTTGAGCCTGTAAGAAAGAAAAAAAGAAAATTATAAAAAACATACACATTATGAATATCTTATTCATATCTTCTGCTCCTTTGAGCTATCTCATCCATAAACTTCAACTCTTTTCTCAATGATTCTTTAATAAATTCATCCCTCTTTTTTTCTTTAAGTTTATCCAATATTTTGACCTCTTTTTCCATTTCTATTAACTCGTTTAATACTCTATCTTTTTCCATCTCCAGCTTTTGAATCTCTTTTTCCAGTCTATCTATATTAACCAAGGCTATTTCAAATTGATTGTAATATTCATTTATATCCTTGCCAGTGCCGGCATTTTCAACTTCAAGATTTTTAATCTTTGTATTCCAAAAATTAAGAGCCCTTTCCTTGCCCTCCAACTCACCTTCTATTTTCGCAAGTTCCAACCTCTTCATGCTTTTCAATCTCTCTTTTAAATTGAGGACTTTAGCCAATCTAAATCTAAAAGCAGGCATACACTATCTCATCCCAATAGCTTAACAAGTTCTTCTAAAATCCTCTCAAAGGGAAAACTTTCCTCAATGGGCTGTTTCATAAAAGCAAGCAGTTTTTCATAATAATCTATAGCCTCATCTATTTTAGCACTGGTACCCTTTTTGTAAGCTCCGATGTTTATTAAATCCTCAGCATCCTTATAAGTAGCAAGAAGCTCCCGAGCTTTTGAAGCCAAACTCCAGTGATCCTGAGAAACAATGTCACGCATAACCCTTGAATTGCTCTGAAGGACATCTATAGCAGGATAATGTGCTTTAGAGGCAAGCTCCCTTGTAAGCACTATATGACCATCAAGAATGGCTCTAAGAGCATCTGCTATAGGCTCTTCCATATCGCTTCCCTCAACCAAAACGGTAAATATACCTGTTATAGAACCTTTAGAAGATGTTCCAGCTCTTTCCAAAAGCTTAGGTAGAAGAGAAAAAACAGAAGGAGTATAACCCTTTGTTGTAGGAGGCTCTCCTATGGAAAGGCCTATCTCTCTTTGAGCCATGGCAAATCTTGTAACTGAATCCATAAGAAAAAGAACATCCATCCCCGAATCCCTGAAATATTCTGCTATACTCATAGCAACAAAGGAAGCCAATTTCCTTATCACCGGTGGATTATCCGAGGTTGCCACTACCACAACACTTTTTCTCAAGCCTTCTTCACCTAAATCCTTCTCTATAAACTCTCTCACCTCCCTTCCCCTTTCCCCCACCAAAGCTATCACATTCACATCGGCTTCTGCATACCTTGCAATCATACCAAGCAGGGTGCTTTTACCAACACCTGACCCAGAAAAGATACCTACCCTTTGCCCTTTCCCTAAAGTCAAAAAAGCATCAATGGTTTTGATTCCTGTAGGTAGTATCTCCTCTATTCTTTTTCTTTCTAAAGGCAAAGGAGGATCTCTATGAACAGGCACTACCTTTTCCCACTCTAAAGGACCTTTTCCATCAATTGGATTGCCCAATCCATCAAGAATCCTTCCCACAAGGTTCCTACCAACCTTTACTTGAAAAAATTCCCCCAAAGCTATCACTTTGCTGCCTACAGCAACACCTGCAAGCTCAGAAAAAGGCATCATCAAGACCCTTTTCCCTTTAAATCCCACAACCTCAGCCGCTACAGGTTCTCTTTTAACACCATTGTCTACAGAAGGAAGGATATGACAAAGCTCTCCTATAAAAGATGCTGGACCTTCTGATTCTACAACTAAACCTATGATATTTCTGATCTTACCGTAGTGTTTAATAGGTTTATACGAAGAAAGCTCCCTGACCAATCTTTCAATATAAGTCTGGGCGACGTCTATCATCCCTTTCCAAAATTATAGAAAAAACCTCCTTCACCCTCTCCTCCAATCGGCTTTCCAGAGATCCTGTTCCAGTTTCTACAATACAATCACCTCTCTCAAGGGTATCATCCAACTCCAGTTCTATGAAATC
>JALVKL010000010.1 GCA_027033775.1 bacterium
CAAGGGTTACAGTTCCTGTAACAACCCTGTTTCCTTCTTGAGCAACATTGTTGGAGGCGTTGGTGTCGGCATGCCATATCCCTTTATAACCTTCCTGAATGGTTTGGCTGCCGGAATAGATGGTGATTTTTGCCCCTGGATTGTCTGGGTCTTCAAAGGTGACGCCGAATTGTCCTGTCCCTACACTTTCTCCGGTGGATGTTCTGTAAACTATGTAATCATAATCAGGATTTCCTGGAGTAAAAATTATATCGTAATCTGCGTTGTAAGATGCAGATGATGTGGTGTCTGCACTGAAAACAGCCTCTCCAAGGGATTTTGTGGCATCGTATGAGTCGTCAAAGGAAAGGGGCATCTTTTGCGTATCCGGTAAAGGATAGTTGGTATAAACTATAGCCCTTGTGGCTGCAGCGGCGTTGGTAAAATTGTAAGTTGCTGTTTCCACCTTGCCCAAGGCGTATCCTGTTATATAAGGGGAGGATGAGCTTATTCTGCCAGAAAAGCTTCCATCCAAGAGTTTTTTTGTGTTGTATTCTGTAACATTGCCAATTCTGTCTATCTCTTCAATGAGACTGTTTATTTCGTTTTGTATGGCGTTAAGATCCTCTGTGGTTAAAGTAGAGTTGTTTGAGGCTTCAACTGCAAGTTCTCTGATTCTCTGTAAAATATCCATCATACCGTTAATGCCGGATATAGCGGTGTCGGCGGTGTATAAAAGATCCTTTGCCTCTTCTACATTGAGTTTTGCTCTGTTCCAGCCTATTTTATAGCTTCTTGCTCTTTCCAGATATCCTACGGATCCTGGTTCGTCAGAGGCGGTTACTATCCTCTTTCCCGTTGAAAGATGCTGTATGCTTCTATTTATAGCATCGGTGATCCTTGAGAGCTCTTCTGAAGCATAAATGGCGGGAAGGTTTGTGTTGAATGAGACCATTTGTTACCCCCACATTCCACCTCCCTGTGGGGGTTTAGGCATCCCTGCATTAATATATATCGTCTAAAAAGGGAAAAACTTTAGAGAAAAAGGCGGGAGGGGATACCTCCCGCAATCACTTACACATCAAAATAGAGCAGAAACTCGTAAGGATGGGGTCTGAGTCTGATGGCATCAATGTCGTTTTCTTTCTTATAGCTTATATACATGCTGAGGAAATCATCAGTGAACACATCCCCTGCCTTAAGAAAATCTATATCCTCTTCAAGGGCCTGTATGGCTTCAGCCAGGCTTGCAGGGGTTGTAGGGATATTGGCAAGCTCCTCAGGAGGTAAGGAGTAAAGATCTTTGTCCATAGGCTCTCCGGGGTCTATCTTGTTTATCACACCGTCTATTCCTGCAAGTAGCATGGCGGCAAAGGCAAGGTAAGGATTGCATGAAGGATCGGGGAATCTGATCTCTATTCTCTTTGTCTTGGGATCTGGGGAATACATGGGAATTCTCACACCAGCACTTCTGTTTCTTGCGGAGTAGGCAAGGTTGACAGGTGCCTCAAATCCAGGGACCAACCTTTTGTAGGAGTTGGTTGTTGGATTTGTGAAGGCGCACATGGCCCTTGCATGCTTTAAGATGCCTCCGATGAAGTAAAGGGCAAGCTCTGAAAGGCCGGCATACTCATTTCCAGCAAAGAGGGGTTTTCCGTCTTTCCAGAGGGAAAGGTGGGTGTGCATGCCAGTGCCGTTGTCCTCAAATATGGGTTTTGGCATGAAAGTAACGGTTTTTCCATATTTTGCAGCGGTATTTCTCAAGATGTATTTATATTTCATCACGTTATCTGCCTGGGTCACTAAATCCGCATACCTTATGTCTATTTCTCCCTGACCGGCTGTGGCCACCTCGTGGTGGTGGAACTCAACTCTAATTCCAGCGTCTTGAAGGTGCAAGCACATTTCGCTTCTTATGTCATGCATCTTGTCATGGGGTGTTACAGGGAAATATCCCCTTTTGTGAGGGATTTTATACCCTAAGTTGGGAGCTTCCTCTCTGTCTGTATTCCACCATCCCTCTATGGAGTCTATATAGTGGTAGCTGTAGTTTCTGTCGTATCCGAATTTCACATCGTCAAAGATGAAAAACTCAATTTCAGGTCCCACATAGCATGTGTCGGCTATTCCCGTTGATTTTAAATACTCTACAGCCTTTTTGGCGATATACCTTGGATCTCTCTGATAAGGCTCTCTGGTTATGGGATCTATCACATCCACAAAACAGACCAAAGTAGGCTCTTTGAAGAATGGATCAATGAAGGCTCCCTTAGGATCAATAACCACATTCATGTCAGAGGCTTCTATCCCCTGCCATCCCCTTATGGAAGATCCATCAAAGCCAAGTCCTTCTTCAAAAGCGCTTTCATCAACCTCTTCAGCAGGTAAAGTAAAGTGTTGCCATGTGCCAAAAGGATCTGTGAATCTCACATCAACAAATTTTACTTCTCCGCTTTTAACCAGCTTTAGAAACTCTTCCCTCTCCATACTGCAACCTCCAAAGATAGTTTTGCACACAAATTTTTCATAATACTGAGATTTTCTCAATACCTTTTATGCACATTTTTTGTGATATTCTGGTGACTTGCTTCTCCTGCCTTGTAGATCAAGCAAATTCCCATTCATGCAAAGAACTTCCTGCAGGCTTCAGTTGAGACAGTTTAATAGTTCTCTTACGGATAGATTAACAACTTGCCACTGAGCACAAAGCCCAAAGACCCGATTGACTTTATTGGCAAAGTTGTGCTGGGAACTAATGAACGCTTTAGGGAGAAATCCTATTGTCCAGCAATCTGGCGATTTTTTCATTAAGGGTAGATATAAGTTCTTCAAAAAGCACATGTTCTTCCTTCACAGTTTTGTAAACTTCCCATGCCATTTTCTTACTGTAGGCGTGGGAAGTTAAATTCCTCGCCTCCAAAAGGGAGAGCCACTTGTCCTCATCGGTTATCCATCCAAGTCTATAGGCCAACTTTATGCGGCCTCTTCCTGAGTTACACTCTCCAGCTCCCAGAAACTCTGCAATTTTTTTCACAGCCTTCCAAGCAAGCTCGAAGGTGAACTCAAAGCGCTGTATAGTTGCGTCAATAGCTATTTCCACTTCTCTCGGGTCAATAAGCAGAGCTTCTTTCAGCCGCCCATAGGCCCTTTCAAGGGTTTTGAGGACATTCCTGAGCTCTTCTGCCATCATATAGAAGCACTCCCTTTTCTTTTACAAGGCGTGCAAATTCCTCAGAGCACATCTTAAGGTCAACAAGATCAAAGCTCTTTAGCGTTGGAAGCTTTTCAAGTTCTTCCCTTATCTTCGACATAATAAAGAGGGGAATTTTCTCTTTCCACTCCACTGCTATGTCAAAATCTGAGTTTTCTTTTGCCTTTCCAGAAGCTCTGGAACCAAAAAGGTAAACGGTGGCCTCAGGTAGATAAAGGGTAATTATGGACACAACCTTTGAGAGTATCTCCTGATCATTTAAGGATTTTACTTTTATCACCTGGTACCTCCTTTCTATTCAGAATAGATGATACCAGATGTTTAGGCAAGAATAACAGAATCTGGGCCCCTGATAACATTTTTGTACCGCATTGAGGCAATTGCTATTCACTTTTCTCTATTGTCGGGGATGTAAAAATATATTAAAGGAGTACTTTTGCCTTGAGGGAGTTGCTGGTACTCTTGACAAAGTATTGATAAAAGTGATTTCTATAAAAGCTATTTTGTTTTCTTTGGAGGGAATTAAATGCTTTATAAATCGGTGTTTACTTACCCTCAATTTAAGGTGGAAAGGGATTACGATAAATGTATAGTGTGCGGCTGTTGTGTTCAGCAGTGCACTTATGATGCCACCCTCTTTGTCCCATATAATAGGAAGGTGATAAACGACAATCTCAAGTGTGTGGGTTGTAAAAGATGTGAATCTTTATGTCCAACGGGAGCCATCACTGTTCATGGTGTTCGGAATGAGTTTAAAGAGAATGCCTATTGGACACCAAGAACCATTAGAGACATATACAAGCAGGCTGACCAAGGAGGCGTTATACTTACAGGGGGAGGTAACGACAGAGAATTCAGGGTGTATTGGGATCATCTTCTCATAGATGCCTGTCAGGTTACCAACCCCTCCATAGATCCCCTCAGAGAACCTATGGAGTTGAGAACCTTTTTGGGAAGGAAGCCCGATAAAATAGAGGTAGAGGTTAAGGAAGACGGGGAGGTTGATCTTAAAACAGAGATAGCGCCCAATTTGATAGCGGAGGTTCCCATTATATTTGCTCCCATGTCATACGGGGCCTTGAATCTCAATATGCATAAGGCCATGGCGGCAGCCGCTGTTGCCATGGGAACCTATTGGAACACGGGGGAGGGTGGTTTGCACAGAGACCTTTATCCTTACGGTTCCAGAACCATTGTTCAGGTTGCATCTGGCAGATTTGGCGTCAGTGCAGAGTATTTAAATGTGGCTGCTGCCGCTGAAATCAAGATAGGTCAGGGAGCCAAGCCCGGTATAGGCGGGCATCTTCCTGGAGAGAAGGTTGACGAGGAGATCTCAAAGACCAGAATGATCCCAGTGGGAACGGATGCCTTATCTCCTGCTCCTCACCACGATATATACTCCATAGAGGATTTAAGACAGCTTATATACGCCATAAAGGAGGCCACCAATTACGAAAAGCCTGTAAGTGTAAAGATAGCGGCGGTTCACAATGTGGCTGCCATTGCAAGCGGTATAGCCAGGGCAGGGGCAGATATAATTGTTTTGGACGGATTCAGAGGGGGGACAGGGGCATCTCCAGCTATTATAAGAGATTATGTGGGTATACCCGTTGAGATAGCCGTGGCCGTTGTGGATGAGAGGTTGAGGGAGGAGGGGATAAGAAATTGGGTTTCCATTATTGCTGCAGGGGGCATAAGAAACAGTGCTGATGTGGTGAAGGCTATAGCTTTGGGAGCGGATGCCGTTTATATAGGAACTGCGGCTTTGCTTGCTGTTGGTTGTACCCTCTGTCAGAAGTGCTATACAGGTAGGTGTGCTTGGGGAATAACCACAAATGATCCATATATAGCCAGCAGACTCAACCCTGAGATTGCTGCTGAAAGGCTCACAAATCTATTAAGGGGCTGGGCTCATGAGATAAAGGAGATGCTTGGGTTGATGGGAATAAATGCCATTGAGTCCTTGAAGGGCAATAGGTTAAGATTGAGAGCCGTGGGGCTCACTAAAGAAGAGATGGATATATTGGGAGTATTACCTGCAGGAGCTGGGCTATGAAGCAGAGAAAAAGACGTGTGTATCCCATAGAGGAAAATTGTATGGGTTGTAGGTTGTGCGAGGTGGCCTGTGCCACTGAACATTCCAGCTTTAAGGATCCTCTCCTTGCCTTTTTTGAAGAGCTTCCTCAATCCTTCACCACAGTGGAGGTGGACAGGTTCATAACCTTTTCCCTTTCCTGTAGGCATTGTGATGAGCCTTACTGTGTAGAGGCTTGTATAACTGGAGCTATGCATCAGGAGCATGATGGGAGGGTGGTTGTCTACGAGGACATCTGTATAGGGTGTTACATGTGTGTGGCATCTTGCCCCTGGGGTGCGGTGAATCCCAAAAGGGGAGAGAAAAAGGCTGCTAAATGCGATCTTTGTCCTGATAGGGATATACCTGCTTGTGTGGCTGCCTGTCCCAATAGGGCGCTTATATACGACATTGCCGAAGAGCTTAAATACAGAATAGAGGAAGAGGAAGAGCCGTTTGTAGAAGGATAAGGAGGTGGCTTTGAATAGATACGTTATAGCGGGCAATTCTGTTGCAGCTGTCTCTGCTGTGGAGGCTATAAGAAAAAGGGATAAGGAATCTGAAATTATAATTCTATCACCTGAAAAATATACCGCTTATTGTAGACCGCTTATCACATATATCTTAGCCGGCGATGTTTCTGAAGACAGACTTCCATACAAAAGGGAGGCTTTCTATAGGCAAAACAATGCGAAAGTCCTTTACGGAGTTGGTATGGAGGGCTTGGATGCCAAAGAGAGGAGGGTCTATTTGACCAACGGGGAGCCCCTTTCCTTTGACAAGCTTCTGATAGCTATTGGAGGAGTTCCCGCTGTACCTCCCATAGAAAATGTAGAGGGGGAAGGTGTTTTTACCTTCACCACTGTGGAGGATATGAAAAAGATAGAATCTTATCTTCCTCATGTGAACAAGGTGGTTGTTATTGGCGCTGGTATGATAGGTATGAAGGCAGCAGAAGCCATAGCAAAAAGGAAAAAGCGTGTGGTTGTTGTTGAGCTTTTGGATAAAATCCTTCCCCTTGTTCTAGATAAAACGGCAAGCTCAATAGCCGAGAGAACTCTGGAAAAGGCTGGTGTGTCCTATGTTCTTGGGGATTCTGTTGTAGCCATTGAGAGGGATAAGAAAGGAAAGCCAGCAGGGGTTGTTCTCAAAAGTGGCAGAAGGATTGTGTGTGATGCAGTTGTAGTGGCTGTGGGTGTAAGACCGAATATAGGACCTATCAAGGATTCAGGCGTTAAGGTGAACAGAGGAATTTTAGTGGATGACAGGATGGAGACCACTCAAGAAGGTATATTTGCTGCGGGAGATGTGGTTGAGGCTTACGATATAATACTGGGGGCAAACAGACCCAATCTCATCTGGCCTTTGGCTTATAGGCAGGGTTTTATAGCTGGTTCTAACATGGCAGGTGGCAGGAGAAGATATGTGGGTGGTTTCCCCCTTAATTCTATTGGCTTTTTTGGATTTCAGGTGATTTCTGCTGGGTTGAGTGCAGTTGAGCCTGAGGACGCTGAGAAAGAGGATCTTGAGGTTTTGGTGAATTACGATAAGGATAAGGAAGTTTACAAAAAGGTTGTTTTAGGCAACAACAGGCTGTTGGGATACATCCTTATAGGGGATGTGAGAAGAGCTGGGCTTTACACAGGACTTATATGGTCTAAAATGGATGTCTCTTCCTTTAAGAAAGAGCTGGTTTCAGAGCTTAGCCTGCCAGAGGCTGTTTATCCTTTAGAGGGAAAGGAGGCCATAGATTTTTCTGCCAGAAAATCTATAAGAAGGTTTGGCTGGGCTGTATTTCCTAAAAGCTATAGGAAACTTTTCACATCTTTTCCTTCCCGTATAGAGGAGATCTGTGCCTTTGACGAAGAGGGGGTGTGCATTTATGGCGATGATAACAGGGAAAGTTAAGGATCTTGCTGGCTGTGGTTTATCGGGAATAATATCAAGAAAGAGAGATTTCATACCAGGTGAGGTTATCATAAGGTCCATTGTCCATATGAAGGAAAGGGGAAACGATCTTGGTGCTGGTTTTGCTGGATACGGAATTTACAGCGATTTTCCCGATGCTTATGCCATTCACATAATGTATGACTTTAAGTTGGCAAAGGAGAAAACTGAGGAGTATTTAAAAGAAAACTTTAAAATACTCCACTACGAAGAGATACCCACCAGAAAGGTTTCCGCTATAAAAGATGCACCTATACTGTGGCGGTATTTTGTAAAGCCTTTGGGAGCTTCGGATATTTCTGAGGACGACTTTGTTATGAAGGCTGTGATGCAGATCAATTCTGAAATTGATGGAGCTTATGTATTTTCGTCAGGCAGGAATATGGGGGCCTTTAAAGGGGTTGGAGCCCCTGAGGACATAGCAGAGTTCTTCAGGATAGACGAGTACAAAGCGTATCTTTGGACTGCTCATACAAGGTTTCCCACAAATACCCCTGGCTGGTGGGGAGGAGCACATCCCTTTACACTCCTTGATTGGGCTGTGGTTCATAACGGTGAGATATCCTCTTATGGCACCAACAAAAGGTATTTGGAGATGTTTGGTTATAAGTGTACATTAAGAACAGATACTGAGGTGGTGGCGTATCTTGTGGATCTTTTGGTTAGAAGACACAAGCTACCCTTAAGGATTGCCGCTTATGCATTGGCTTCTCCTTTTTGGAAGGATATTGACAGAATGCCAGAAGACAAAAAGAGGCTTTTTACTGCCATAAGGATGGTTTACGGATCTGCTTTACTTAACGGTCCCTTTGCCATTCTGGTTTCCTGGAATGGTGGGCTTATGGGGCTAAACGATAGGATAAAGCTTCGTCCTTTTGTGGCAGCTGTTAAGGGGGATTATGTGTATATGGCAAGTGAGGAGTCTGCTATAAGGGAGGTGTGTCCCAAGCCTGACAGGATATGGGCACCTAAGGCAGGGGAGCCTGTTATAGCCCTTTTTGAAGATTATGAGAGGGGCGATCAGTTTAGGGAGTATCAGGTGTGAGGGGTGGCATGGAGCCGTATGTTATAGATGCATCGGGTATGTATTACAGGGTGTTGAACCAGATCATAAGGGACAAGATAAAGGAAGGATACAGAAAGTTTATTCTAAAGAACGTAAATGGCCAGCGTTACATAGGTGCAGGCATAATGGAGGATGTTTATATAGAGGTTCACGGGGTTGCTGGAAATGACCTTGGCGTTTTTATGAAAAGAGGAACAATCATAGTTTATGACGATGCCCAGGATGGTGTGGGTAATACCATGGAAGGTAGAAAGATAGTGATACATGGCATGGCTGGAGATGTTTGTGGATACGGTATGAGAGGCGGCAAGCTCCATATACTAAAAGATGTGGGTTATAGAGTGGGAATACACATGAAGACTTACAAGGATATGGTGCCAGTGATAATTGTGGGCGGAAAGGCAGGAGATTTTTTGGGCGAATATATGGCAGGTGGAATACTGATTCTTCTTGATCTTTGGGGAGATGATGGAAGACCAAAGGTGGGAGACTATCTTGGCACAGGTATGCACGGGGGAACCATTTATATAAGAGGCGATGTGGATAAGTACCTTTTCGGAAAAGAAGTAGGAGTGGTGGAGACAACAGAGGATGATGTTAAGCTTCTTAGAGGGCTTATCACCGAATACTGTGAGGATTTTAAAAATTACGGATTAGATGTTGATGAGATAATGTCTGTTCCCTTTACAAAACTCATACCTGTGTCCACAAGGCCCTACGGCAGGATTTATGCCTATTGATTAAATACAGAGTTGGATTTCACATTTCTGTCAGTGGTGGACTTTTTAAATCCTTTGAAAGGGCTTTTCGTTTGGGTTGCACAACCTTTCAGATATTCACAACCAATCCAAGGTCTTGGACTCAGAGACAGTTAACCCCTGAGGATATCCAGCTGTTTAAAAATGCAAAAAAATCCTATAGTGATATAAGCCCTGTTATTTCTCACATATCTTATCTTCCCAATTTTGCCTCTAAGGATGAAAGGTTATATCGTCTTTCTATAGAAGCTCTTGTTCTTGAACTGAAGAGATGTTCTTTGCTAGAAATACCTTATCTTGTGGTTCATCCTGGGAAAGCCAAAGATTTAAGCGAAGATCTTGCTATTGAAAGGATTGCCAAGGCATTGGATATGGCATTTTCTGCTTCGGAAAATAGCTTGACAGTTGTCCTTTTAGAGACCATGGCGGGACAGGGTACAGAAATCGGTTATAAAATAGAGCAGCTTGCCAGAATAATAGAGCTTTCTTCCTTTAAAGATAGGATAGGTATTTGTTTGGACACTGCCCATCTTTTTCAAGCGGGATACCCTATTCACAAAAAGAAAGGATTAGACGAATTTGTTGCAAAGGTGCATGAGCTTATAGGTTGGGAGAGGGTGAAGGTTCTACACTTAAATGATTCTAAAACCGAATTTGGATCAATGGTTGATAGACACTGGCATATAGGATTTGGAAAGATAGGCATTGATGGATTTAAGGTAATTCTATCTCATCCAAATATAAGAAAGTTACCTATTATCATGGAGACCCCCTGGGGTGAGAATTGGGACATTAAAAATATGAAAACCGTTATAAAATTGCTAAATCAGTCCCCATAAGGTATAATTCACCCATGAGATTGGTTTGCTTGCTTTTTTCCTTTTTGTTTTTATTTAGCAGCTGTGCTTTTTCTCAGATAAAAGTGGTAGCTTCCTATTATGAGCCCTTCTTTTTCAAAGAGGGCAACACCTACAAAGGCTTGGATGTGGATATAATAAATTTCATTTTAAAGGAGTCTGTGGATTACAAAGTTGTTCCTTTCAAGGATGCTATCGCTATGGTTGCTAATGGGACTGCCGATATGGCTGCTGGAGCGATCTATGTAACCAAAGAAAGGTGGAAGTTATTCAATTATACTGTGCCTTACCTTAAGACAGGGCTTGTTCTTGTGGTTCCTTCAAGATCCAATGTGAAAAGGGAGAGGGATCTTTACGGTAAAAGGATATGTGTAAAAATTTCTGCCACCGGGGAGAAGAGGGCGGAAAGATTAAAGGGAAAGCTCCATTGGTTAATAGTGAGAAGGATGAACACAAAGGATTGTTTTGAGGCTGTTGCAAGGGGTGATGCAGATGCCCTTTATAACGACTATTACAACAGCCTCTATATGATTAACAAATTCTATCTGGGTGAGCTTAAAATAGTGAAAGGTGTGTGGGGACCTCTTTTGTTGGAGAAAAATTATATTGCTTTTCCTGTTTCTAAAAAGAGAAAGGAGTTGCTGTTTCGTTTAGACCAAAAAATTATTGATCTTAAAAAAGAGGGAATTCTCAACTTTTTAGTTAACAAATGGTTTAATGTTGCCCCAGTGGATTATCAAAAGAGGATCTTTTTAAGAGCTTTAATACTGGGAATTGTTATTATATTTTTCATAGCTTTTCTCGCTTTTGTTGGCTTGCTTTTTTACAGAAAGAAGAGGGAACTTTCCTTTTTCAGGGATTACATGGAATTTCTCCCAACAGCAGTTGTTGTTACAGAGAAAGACGGCAAAATCATATTTTCCAACAGAGAAGCAAGAAGGCTTCTTGAGGAGATAGACTGGGAAAAGCTTATCCAAAACTCTTCTTCCCCTTGGATTGAGGTTAAAGACAAAAAACTTAACGACAGGTTTTTTCTGAGAATGAGAGTCCCTGTTAATGGGCACTTCTGTTACATATTTGTTGATCTCACAGAATTAAAAAGGGCACAGGAAGAAAGGGAGATATTAAAGGAAAAATTGATCACCGCTCAGAAACTTGAGGGTTTGGGAAGGGTTACATACCAGCTGGCGCACGATTTTAACAAGGTTTTAACAGAGATTTTATCCTCTGTAGAGATTTCCCTTTCTAAATTGGAAGAAAGAGACCTTGAAGAGATTAAGCACTATTTAGAAGATATAAAGAGAAAGGTTTTCTCTTTTTCAGATTTTGCCAGAAGGCTACTTGCCTTTGCCAGAGAGCCTGTGAAAGAGGCCAGTTTTGTGGATGTGAATTACATCATAAAAGAGACGGAATATATCCTTGAGGGTATATTGGGCAAAACGGCGCAGATCAAGATGGAGCTGGGGGATGTTAGGTTGGCTAAGGCCGATCCTGTGGCCATATTTCAAATTATGCTTAATCTTGCCACCAACGCGAGGGATGCCTTGGCTAAACTGGGAAGGCCTGCCAAAGATAACAAAGTCATAATAAGAACGTATATGGCAGTTGCAGATGAAGAGGATGTAAAGGATTTTCCCTGGGCTAAGCCTGGAGGATTTGTGGTAATAGAGTTTTCTGACAATGGCCCTGGTATACCAAAGCCGTTGTTAAACAAGATTTTTGAGCCATTCTTTACAACCAAATCTGAGGGCACCGGTATAGGACTTTTTGTGGTTAACGAATTGTTAAAGCAGATGGGTGGTTTCCTTAAAGTTAAAACGAAAGAAGGCAGGGGCACATCTTTTTTGATCTATCTTCCTGCCCAGTGAAAATAAAACGGTTCCTTTAAAATCCTTGACAATACCATTGGTATGGTGCTACAAACTTTAGGACTTTCTATTTTTTTCTGAGAGGGGCGCATGGTAGAAATAAGATTTCATGGAAGAGGGGGACAGGGGGCGGTTACATCCGCTGAGATACTGGCTCTCGCTGTTATAGAGGAAGGAAGATATGCCCAAGCCTTTCCAGCTTTTGGAGCTGAAAGAAGAGGTGCGCCTGTATTGGCTTTCACCAGAATATCAGATGAGCCTATAAAGATAAGGATAGGAATATACGAGCCTGATATAGTGATAGTTTTGGATCCTACTTTATTAAGATCGGTTCCTGTCTTCTCAGGGCTTAAGGAAGGGGGATTTGCTGTTATAAATTCTCCTAAATCCCCTAAAGAATTGAAAGAGGAGCTCGGTTATAATGGTAAGCTTTTCACTGTTGATGCCACAACTATAGCCATGGAAGAACTGGGAGTACCCATTACAAATGTGGTTATGCTTGGTGCCCTTTTAAAGGCAAAGCCTGATATAGCTAAGATGGAGCTTGTAGAAAAATTTATAGCCGAAAGGTTTCCCAGGTTAGCAGACGAAGAGATAAAGGCTTTTAGAAGGGCTTATGAAGAGGCAAGGGGTGAGTGATGAGGATGAAGGAAAACCCTAAGTGGTATGAGCTGTTGCCAGGTGCTGTGATAGATGAGCCTGGCAATAGTGTGTATTACAAAACAGGAGATTGGAAGACATTAAGACCTGTTGTTGATAAGACAAAGTGTATAAAGTGTGGTACCTGTTGGATATTTTGTCCTGAGTACGCCTACGAAGAGGACGAATACGGATATTTCAATCCAAACTATGACTACTGTAAAGGCTGTGGGATATGTGCTGTTGAGTGCCCAGCGCGCTGTATAAAAATGGAGAGAGAGGAAGATTGAGATGGCAAAAAGAAAGGGAATAGAGGTATCCATTGCCATAGCAGAGGCAGCTGCTCTTGCTGAGGTAGAGGTTGTTTCTGCTTATCCCATAACCCCTCAAACTCATATAGTTGAACATCTTGCAGAGCTGGTGGCCAATGGTGAGCTAAACGCAGAGTTCATCACAGTGGAGTCTGAACACACAGCTATGAGTGCCGCTTTAGGAGCGTCTCTTGCTGGTGCCAGAGCCTTTACATCCACAAGCTCTCAAGGGTTGGCTTTAATGAACGAGATC
This sequence comes from bacterium, assembly GCA_027033775.1. Taxonomy (GTDB): domain Bacteria; phylum Thermosulfidibacterota; class Thermosulfidibacteria; order Thermosulfidibacterales; family Thermosulfidibacteraceae; genus JAADEW01. The sequence goes on from JALVKL010000010.1 coordinate 12,964, forward strand.
GTTTATATAACCAGTAGCATGCGGGCTCCAGTGGTTATGGCCCTTGCCAATCGTGCCCTTTCTGCTCCCATCTCCATATGGAATGACCATTCCGATGTTATGAACGAAAGGGATACCGGTTGGATCTCTATCTTTGCCAATAACGGGCAGGAGGCCTATGATCTTACCTTTATGGCATTTAAGATAGGAGAACATCCGGATGTTCTTCTTCCTGTGATGATAAACTTTGATGGATTTATCCTCACCCATGTTATTGAGCCCATCTATATGTTTGAAAAGGACGAGGTTAAGGATTTCCTTCCCCCTTACGAACATCCCTATGTTCTTGATCCTGAAAGACCGACCACTCATGGACCTGTGGGTCTTCCCAGTGTATACACTGAGGTTAAGAAGGCTCAAGAAGAGGTTATAAGGAATTCCAGAAGGGTGATAGATGAAGTCTGGAAAGAGTTTCATGAAAGGTTTGGAAGAAGATACAATGCTGTGGAGACATATATGGCAGATGATGCCGAAATAGTTTTAATAACTCAAGGCTCTGTAACTGAGGCTGCGGAGAGTGTTGTGGATGAGATGAGAAAGAGGGGTAAGAAGTGGGGGGTTGTAGAAATCAGGCTTTGGAGACCCTTCCCCTTTGACGATCTAAAGAGGGCTCTCTGTTCTGGAAATATAAAGTGTGCTGTGGTTCTTGACAGGGCCATATCCTTTGGTGGCCCCTTGGGTATCGTGATGTCCGAGGTAAGAAGTGCCCTTTATCATGAGAGCAACCGTCCCATGGTGGTGGGCGTTACAGCTGGTCTTGGTGGAAGGGATATAAGGTTTGACGAGTATGTGAGTATGTTTGAGCTTGGCGAGGAGTGTTTAAGGGAAGAAAAAGAGCCCGAAAGGGTGGTAATAGTGGGGTTGAGGGAATGATAGAGGTGAAAAGACCAAAAGAAGGATTTTTAAGCGTTTTTGCTTACAGAATGGCACCTAAAGAGGAGCTTTTTATCAGAGGACACAGGGCTTGTCAGGGGTGTGCCGCTGCTTTGGGTTTGAGACTTGCCATGAAGGGTGCCGGTAAAAACACCATTGTTGTGAATGCCACAGGTTGTATGGAGATTGTCTCCTCTCCGTATCCGTATACCTCTTGGGCAGTGCCATGGATACATGTGGCCTTTGAGAATGCTGCTGCCGTTGCCTCGGGTATAGAATCTGCCATAAAGGTTCTCAAAAGGAAGGGGAAAATAGACCCATCCAAAAATATAAATATTCTCGTATTTGCAGGAGACGGTGGAACTGCAGATATAGGTCTTCAGGCTCTTTCTGGTATGATGGCAAGGGGTCATAATGTCACTTATATATGTTATGACAACGAAGCCTACATGAACACAGGAGTTCAGGGCTCTTCAGCCACTCCTTATGGAGCTCACACCACCACAACTCCTGCTGGGAAGGTGAAATTTGGTCAGGGCTATTGGAAGAAGAACCTTCCTGAGATAGCTGTGGCTCACGGGATACCTTATGTTGCTACAGTGTGTCCCAGTTATCCATTGGATCTCATAAGAAAGGTGAAGAGATCCTTTGAACTTCCTGGTGCGGCTTACATACATCTTTTTGCTGTTTGTCCTACAGGCTGGGGGATACCCTCTTCCTATGCTGTGAAGGCTGGAAGGCTGGCTGTTCAGACTGGTATTTTCCCCCTTTATGAGGTTGAGTATGGAAGATACAAACTGACCCTTGATCCTGATAGAGATCTAAGACCCGTTGAAGATTACTTAAGGTTCCAGAAGAGATTCCGCCATCTAACCCCTGACTTAATAAAGCAGATACAGGAAAGGGTAAGCGCAGAGTATGCCAGGTTGAAGATAATGGAAGAGGCTACCAATCGTCCAGATTATAGAAGCGTTTCGGGAATTTAGGAGGTTTTCTATGATTCAGCTTGATATGGAGAAGATCAAAAAGGATGTGAGGGAGGTTTTTGAAAGGTACGGCAGAGATCCTGCCAGGATGATAGAGATTTTACAGGATCTGCAGGATATATATCACTGGTTGCCTAAGGAGCTTTTAAAGGAGGTTTCAAGGCAAACGGGCGTTCCTTTAACAAGGATTTATCATATGGCCACATTCTTCAAGGCATTTTCTCTCAAGCCGAGAGGAAAGTATGTTATACAGGTGTGTACCGGAACCACATGCCACGTTAAAGGTGCTTATATGGTGCTTGACCAGCTTAAAACAGCCCTTGGTGTGGATGTGGGCGAAACAACAGATGATTTGATGTTCACCTTAGAGACAGTCAATTGTGTGGGAGCCTGTGCTCTTGCTCCTGTGGTGGTGGTTAATCAGTATTACCATGGTTATATGACCCCTGCAAAGGTTGAGTCTCTAATAAAGGAGTATAGGGAGAGGCAATGAAAAGGTTAAACAGTAAAGAGGATCTTTTAAAACTTTACGAGGAGCTGAAAAAAGAGAGGGAAAAGGAGAAAAGATATATAGCTGTTTGTAACGGAACTGGTTGTCTTGCTAATCATGGCTTAGAGGTCTTTCTGGCTTTTAAAGAAGAGCTTGAGAAGAGAAATTTGAAAGATGTGGGTGTGACTGTTAGGGGAACTGGCTGTCATGGTTTTTGTGGCAGAGGGCCTCTTGTTGTTATCTATCCGGAAAAGATATTCTATCAGAAAGTAAGCCCTGAGGATGTTCCAGAAATAGTGGAAAAGACAGTGATAAATAAAGAGATAATTGATAGGCTCTTATACGAGGATCCCACTACAGGGGAGAAAATACTGCACGAGGAGGATATACCCTTTTACAAAAAGCAGTTGAGGCTTCTTCTTGCCGCCAATGGCATTATAGACCCCAAAAACATATACGATTACATTTCCATAGGTGGGTATCAGGCTCTGGCTAAAGCCCTAACCCAGATGACTCCAAGGGCTATAATAGATGAGGTGATAAAATCAGGTCTTAGGGGAAGGGGTGGTGCAGGCTTTCCCACAGGTTGGAAATGGGATGACGCTGCCAAACATGATGCTCCTATAAAATATGTTATATGTAACGCTGATGAAGGAGATCCCGGGGCCTATATGGATAGATCATTGCTCGAAGGCAATCCCCATTCTGTTATAGAGGGTATGATAATAGGAGCTTATGCTGTTGGTGCCACAGAGGGCTATATATACGTTAGAAAAGAGTATCCCCTTGCAGTTGAAAACGCTACAATAGCTATAGAGCAGGCGAGGGAGCTTGGTCTTTTAGGGGATAATATTTTGGGCACTGGCTTTTCCTTTGATATAAAGATTGCAAGGGGTGGTGGAGCCTTTGTTTGTGGAGAGTCCTCTGCGCTTATGGCTTCTATTGAGGGAAGGGTTGGCGAACCCAGATCAAAGTATATCCACGCCACTGAAAGCGGATTGTGGGGAAGACCAACAGTTCTGAATAATGTAGAGACATGGGCTAATGTCCCTATTATAATAAATAAAGGAGCTGATTGGTACGCTCAGATTGGAACAGAGGGTTCTAAAGGAACAAAGATATTTTCTCTGGTTGGCACTGTTAACCACACAGGTTTGGTGGAAGTTCCCATGGGTATAACCTTAAGGGAAGTTATCTTTGACATAGGAGGCGGCATTCCTGGTGGAAAGAAATTTAAGGCGGTGCAAACAGGGGGTCCCTCTGGAGGTTGTTTGCCGGCTTCTCTTTTGGATTTGCCTGTTGATTTTGACAGTCTGGATGAGGCTGGTTCTATGATGGGTTCTGGCGGAATGATTGTTATGGACGAAGGAACCTGTATGGTGGATGTGGCCAGGTATTTTGTGAAGTTTCTTACCGAAGAGTCCTGCGGCAAATGTACTCCTTGTAGAGAGGGGCTGAGGCAGATGCTTGATATATTGGAAAGGATCTCCAAAGGTGAGGGGACCGAAGAGGATATAGCACTTCTTGAAGAATTGGGGGATGTGGTTAAGAACGCTTCCTTGTGTGGCTTAGGTAAAACTGCTCCTAACCCTGTGCTTTCCACCATAAGGTATTTCAGGGATGAGTATTTGGAGCATGTTAAGGATAAGAAGTGCAGAGCCGGAGTCTGTAAAGCTTTAGTGGTTTATGTTATTGATGAAGAGGCTTGTACAGGCTGTCATGTCTGTGCTTTAAGATGCCCTGTGGGGGCTATATCTGGTGAAAGAAAGGAAGTGCACAGGATAGATCCTGAAAAGTGTATAAAATGTGGGATATGTAAAGAGGTCTGTAAATTCAATGCGGTGAAGGTGGTGTGATGGAGAGGGTAAGCTTTACAATAGACGGTAAAAGAGTTACTGGTTACAAAGGACAAACCGTTCTTCAAGTGGCAAGGGAGAACGGAATTTATATCCCAGCTCTATGTTACGATGAGGAGGTTAGACCTTATTCTGCCTGTAGGATGTGTCTGGTTCATGTGAAGAAGGGGAAAAGGGAAAGGCTTGTAACCTCTTGTGATTATCCAGTTTCTGAGGGGATAGAGGTTACCACCGATTCAGATGTGATAAGAAAGTGTAGAAAAGTGGTTTTACAGCTTCTTATGGCCAGGTGTCCCAATTTGCCTAAACTGAAGCAGATGGCTGCTGAGTTTGGAGTTGAAGAGCAGCCGAGATTTGTTAAATCAAACGATGACTGTATTTTGTGTGGCTTGTGTGTAAGGGTGTGTGAGGATGTTGTGGGTGTTTATGCCATAGGATTTGAAGGAAGAGGATTTACAAGGAGGGTATGCACACCCTTTGATGAAGAGAGTCCAAATTGTATAGTTTGTGGTGCTTGTTCTTATGTGTGTCCTGTGGATGTTATACCCATTGAGGAGAAAGATGGGTATAGAATTATGGAAAGATGGCATAAAAAAAGCAGGCTTATACCATGCCCTAAATGTGGTTCTTATTATCTGACGGAGGATCAATTAAAGTTTTTAAAGGAGAAGACAGGGCTGCCTGAAGAGGAGCTGTCTATTTGTCCCAGTTGCAGGTAGTTTCTCTTTTCTAATTTTGTTCTTCCTGTTATATAGCGTATCTCAAGGATCACTTAATCAAATTGTGGAAAGCTCAATTAAGGTTTGGTGGGGCATCGTTGGAAGGAAAAGTGAACAGGGTGAAAGAAGCTATAGTTCTTGCTTTTTTTGGCACCACCTACCTTTCAGCCCTTAAAGCTATCATCAACATCGTTGATGAAGTGAA
>JALVKL010000011.1 GCA_027033775.1 bacterium
GATCTCAAAAACAGATATGAGACTTTGGTCTTTTTCGAGTCTCCCAAAAGATTAAAGGAATCCTTAAAGGATATGCTTTTTATTTTTGGCGATAGAAGATGTTGTGTTGCTAGGGAGATAACCAAAGTGCACGAAGAGTTTTTGAGGGGAACCATCTCAGAAATAATAGGCGTTTTACCAGAAAACATAAAAGGAGAGATAACCATTGTTTTAGAAGGGTGTAGGGATAAAGCCCAAGAGCCAGAATGGATGGATAAGGCCACACTTTTGCTTTCAGAGGGTTTTTCTCTCAAAGACGTTTCAAGGATCATTTCCTTAATTTTTGAAGTCCCTAAAAATGAGGTTTATAAATATCTTATAGGCAGCCATGAAGTTCGTAGCTGATGTAATGGTGGGCAAACTGGCAAGATGGCTTAGAATAATGGGTTATGATGTTCTTTACTTTCAGCAGGCAGAGGATATGTTTCTTTTGTATGTTGCTAAAGAGGACAATAGGATTCTGCTCACAAGGGACAGGAGCCTTCACAAAGCAGCTTTAAATTCTAAAGCAAAAGCCTTTTGCCTCTCCTCTTCCAATCCGGTGGAACAGCTTGCAGAGGTAAATAAAGCCTTCTCTTTAAAGGGAAAGCTTAACTCCCGTTGTGCTGTGTGTAATACTCCTTTGGTGTGTGTTCCAAAAGATGAAATTAATGGCCTTGTTCCAGAATTTGTTTGGTATAGGAATACCATGTTTTGGAAGTGTAACGGATGCGGTAAGATCTATTGGAATGGTACTCATATCAGAAACATGGTGAAGCATATAGGTTTTGATCCTTGGGAGGAAAAGGGTGAAGGACCTTCAAAGTGAAAGGGATTTTAGGAACTTACCCATTGATAGGGTTGGTGTTAGAGGGGTGAGATACCCTATCACTGTGTTAGACAGGGAGCACAAAGAACAGCCTACTGTAGCTTTGGTAAATATGTATGTGGAGCTTCCCAAGGAGTTTAGAGGAACCCATATGAGCAGGTTTATAGAGATTCTGAATCACTATAGATGGCGTATTCACACCATGAAGGTGATAGAAATTCTCAAGAAAATGATGGAAGCTCTACCTTCTCATTCAACTCATATTGAGCTTTCCTTTCCCTTTTTTAAAGAAAAAAGAGCGCCCATCTCTAAAGTAGAGAGTTTAATGAGCTATGATGTTGAGGTAAGGGCCAGTCTTTATGAAAACAACAAACATGATATGGTGTTGCAGGTAAGCGTTCCAGTGATGACTTTATGTCCTTGCTCCAAAGAGATTAGTGAGAAGGGTGCCCATAACCAGAGGACTATGGTAAAGGTTGCCGTAAGGTTCTCAAAGCTTGTCTGGATAGAGGATATAATATCTGTAGTGGAATCTTGTGCCAGTTGTGATCTTTTCTCTTTACTTAAGAGGGAAGACGAAAAGTTTGTTATGGACAAAGCCTATGACAATCCCGTTTTTGTTGAGGATTTGGTAAGGGAAGTTGCCCTTCTTTTAAAAAAGGACGGTAGAATAAACTGGTTTAGAGTGGAGGCGGAAAGCTTTGAGAGCATTCACAACCATAACGCCTATGCCATGATAGAGATGAGGGTATGAAAGGCAAGATTTGGATAGCCATTTTCTCTTTTCTTTTCGCTTTAGGCTGTGCTTCTAAAAAAGGGGTGGTTAAGTATTGGTATAAGAATTGGGCTAAATACGAAAAGCCTGTGCCTGCCATTCCTGGGTATAAACAGAGGGGACTTGCTTCTTGGTATGGGCGGGAGTTTCATGGAAGGCGTACTGCAAGCGGAGAGATTTACAACATGTATGCTTTTACCGCTGCTCACAAGAGTTTGCCCATGGGAACCTATGTGAAGGTTAAAAACTTAAAAAACGGAAGGGAAGTCATTGTTCGTATAAACGATAGAGGCCCTTATGTTCCTGGAAGGATCATTGATCTTTCCTATGCCGCAGCCAAAGCTATTGGTATGATTGGCGAAGGAGTTGTCCCTGTGGAATTGACAGTATTAGGCAATTATCCGGTGAAGAATCTTCCTCAGTTAAAAGCGGGGGAGTATTACGTTCAAGTTGGAGCTTTTGTGTTCAGGAAAAATGCTGAAAGACTCGCTATTAGATTGGCGAGAAA
>JALVKL010000012.1 GCA_027033775.1 bacterium
TGAAGCCTGCCCCAGAGAGTATAGCTCCTGTTTTAAGGCTCACCTCTATCATCTTGGCGGTTTTATTCTCATGTATGAAGTCTACCTCATCTAAGGAGGGTCTTTTGTTTTCAGCTTCTATATCGGCTACCTGTCCTGCCACCATTCCCCTTATGCCAGATGCTTTCGCTATCTCGTTGGTTACCCAGATTATCTTCGGCAAACTCGGTTCTGGATAGTTGTTGGGGTCTGTGAGTATTTCAAAGGCTAAAGTTAGAAGGCCGTCTCCTGTAAGAACAGCAAGTGCTTCTCCAAACTTTTTGTGGAGTGTGGGCTTTCCTCTTCTGAAGTCGTCGTCGTCCATACAGGGAAGATCGTCGTGAATAAGGGAGTAGGTGTGGATAAGCTCAATGGCACAGGCACAGGCAAGCACATTTTCAGCCTTTGAGTTGCAGACCTCTGCCGCTGCTATACAAAGAACGGGTCTGATTCTTTTTCCTCCAGGAAATAAAGCATAATTTATGGCTTCGTAAAGAGATTCGGGTTTCACCCTGGGGATGTGGGATTTAAGCCAGTTGTCTATAAGTTCTTTTTTCTCCTTTATATAATCAAAGAGTCTCTCCTTAGACATCCTCTTTCCCGTATTTCTCTTCCTCAAAAGGTTCTGTTCTAAAGTTTTCTCCTTCCCTTATCAATATCTCAACCTTTTCTTCTGCCTCGTTCAGCATTCTTTCACACTCTTTTACCAGTCTCATTCCCTCTTCAAAGAGTTTTATGGATCTTTCCAGCTCCATATCTTTGCTTTCAAGTTCCTTAACTATCTCTTCCAATCTTTTAAGAGCTTCTTCAAATTTCATTTTTTAAGCCCTGACTTTCCGAATCTATTTTTCAATTCTTCATATATTTGTGATGGCGGTATGTCAAAGTATCCTAGAGCAACAAGCACATGGTAGAATAGGTCAGCCACTTCGTATATTATCTCTTCAGGCTTTTGGTTTTTGCATGCTATTATTACCTCTGAGCTTTCCTCTCCCACCTTTTTCAGTATCGTGTCTAGCCCTTTGTTAAAGAGTGAAACAGTGTATGAGTCTTTCCTATAAGGCTGTTTTTTTCTTTCAATTATAATTTCATATATTCTCTCCAGTATAGAGCATCCACCACCGTAAAGCTCTTCACTGGGTTTGTTCTCCTTAACCTCCTCGTCTATCTTTTGAAAGAAGCAGCTCTTTTCTCCTGTATGGCAGGCAGGCCCTTTAGGTTTAACCTTAATTAAAAGGGCATCCCTATCGCAGTCAACAAGTATCTCCTTTACCTCTTGGATGTTTCCCGATTCTTCCCCTTTCATCCATATTCTCTTTCTCTTTCTTGAGAAAAAATGGGTTTTTCCTGTTGATATAGTCTTCTCTAAAGCCTTTTTATCCATATAGGCAAGCATTAACACCTCGTTAGTGTCAACATCCTGTATAATCGCAGGCACAAGACCCTTTTCATCCCAGTTAATCTCCATCTTTACCTCCTAAAAGGGTCCCGTCCATGTGGACGGAAGCTTTCTATCTGAAGCAAGAAGAATATATCTTGTTAGTAAATTTGACAACATCTCTTTATCTTCTGGTAAATCGCCTTTAATAGGCATTAGATTAGACACATGGTTGGATCTGAAGATTGTGGAGACATTTATATTTTCCACAAAGGTTAGCATCTCCTTCATTATTTCCTTTTCCGTTGGTATGTCAAACTCTCCTTTTTGGGCTTTATAGTGCAGCAATGTTTTAGGGATGAGCATCAGTGTTAAAGCGGCTGTGTATTCAGGTTGTGTTTCGTTAACAATCTTTGCACTGTCTAAAGCATGAGGTTGAGATAATCTTTTTCCTCCAAGACCCAATATAAAGGTAGTAGAAAGTTTAAATCCTGTTCTTTTGGCTTTCTTTAAAGCTTCTATTATCTCTTTTTGTGTGACTCCTTTTTTCACCATTTTAAGCACTTCGTCGTTTCCGCTTTCAACTCCTATATATAACAGGCTTAAACCCGCTTTTCTTATCGCTTTTAGCTCCTTTTCTGTCTTTACCAGAAGATTCTGTGGAGTGGCATACGCAGATATTCTTTCCAGATAGGGGAAGTTTTCCTTTATCAGGTTGATTATCTCTATTAATT
>JALVKL010000013.1 GCA_027033775.1 bacterium
AGCTCAAGCTGTGTAAGGTAGTCACCGGGAGCGAGCTTTATGACAACGAAGGAGACAAAGGTCATCCCGATAACTATCGGGATCATCTGAAGCAAACGTCTAAATATGAATACGAACATCTTTATTTTTCGCTAAAGGCTATCTCCCAGCTTTCCAAATCGTAAATCTTAAGTCCTGCTTTTCTCAAAGGAGTTATTGGAATAGGGATACCTCCTCTTCTTTGGATTTTCTCTTCTCCACAAGGTTCAAAAAACTTTGTATCATCCGTAAACAAAATTTTACTGGAAGTTTTTATAGTTACTGCTATAAAAACTATATCTTCTCTAAGTTCAGAAGCACATTCTACCGCTTCTCTACAAACAGGATGGTTAAGATCAACATCTAGTATTTTTAGTTTCCCCTTTTCTATAGCTCTTTGTATCAAAAAGCTTCCGTAATCATCTTTCAAATGTCTTTCATACTCGCTTAGGATTCTATTTTCACTATCAACGCATATACATACATAGCAATTCTCTATATCATTACGTAACTTGTCAATAAAATCAATAGCTTCCATTACATGTTGACTATTCTCTCGGTAGGCAGCAGTTAATACACACGTATCAATAACAATCTCTCTACTCATTGATTCCCTTTCCTTTTTTTCTCCTTCAACTTATTGGCTTTAGCCCTTGCAAGTGCAAAAGCATCCTCTATATCTGGCGAAAGAAAATCTTTCGGCCAAGGAGGATTTCTATCTATTTCTCCGTATTCGTTAATTGTAACTGGAACAATCCTAGATTGTTTCTCCTCTCTTTCAACAAAATAAAGAGCTACGTTTTCTAAGAGCTTACCTTCTTGATCTTCAGCAATTCTTCGTCTCACTCTCCACAGCAAGTGATCGCTATGGGTTTCCACGATAAGAACTTTATTTCCTTCCTTAGCTATGTCTACAAAAAAGTCCGCAAGTTTTACTATTAAGGATGGATTAAGGTGAACTTCAGGTTGCTCCAGTAAGATTGTTGAACCTTCAGGTGCTCCAAAAACTGTAGCAATAATTGGAAGTATCTGAGAAAAACCAAATCCTGTATCAGAAGCATTGATACCATCTATTTGCAAGTATAAAATACCCCTTTTAGAGGTCTTGAGTTCAAAGTTCTTGCACATGTTCTTCTCTGCCCAATCTTTTACTAAGTTATAGACAGAAGAATTTGCCTTTAGAAATTCCAAAAGTCTTTCTCCTTTACTGCCTGGAAAAGACACTTTTTCTTTTGAATAATAAGCATACCTTTTTATAGCTTCCCTTAGAGGATGTATATGATACATATTCCTAAAGATCTCGTCTAAAATTACTTTCGTATTCTCCAATTCCGTAATAAATTCTAAAACTTTCTCCTTTTCCTTTGTCTTAAATTTTTTGTAATTTGCTCTACAACTAAAAAGGAATTTATCAGGTATAAAGTACTTACTAAGGATATTAGAAGATAAAGAAAGAATTTTTCCAGAAGCAATTATTTTAAAAGTTTCTTTATCCACTCCCAACCCTCTTCTTCTCTGCTTTAGTACATCAAATTCTACACCATACTCATTTCCCTTTGTTTTAGCAATTAAGGAAAAACCCATCCTTTTTTTTGATAAAGCTTTATTTACCACTTCATCAAAACCGGGTAATTCTATGTACTTGCCTTCCCATGCTAAAGGAATCTGGGGATCCGGTAGTTCCCAACTTTGTTTTAGTAATAAGAGACTCTGTAAAATAGATGTTTTCCCGCTCGCATTTGCTCCAATTAGAATTGTCAGAGGCTTAAATTCAACTTCTGCCTTTTGAAAGGCCTTAAAACCACGAATCTTAAGCGTTTTAAGCTGCGCAGGTAAGTAATCGTTGGTTTCAAAAAGCATGCTCTCAGCCTCTTTCATACTCAGTTATAACTTGATTGCCACACTGGAAGACCCGCTTAATCCTGAACCTCTTAACAGAATCAAGGGTTTTAAACCCTTCTCCCGAGGTTAAGGAGGGAACGTCGTCTCCCCCTACGATAACGGGCAGGTGGATGAGCCTTATCTCGTCAACGAGGTCGTTCTTTATCAGCTCCCAGTTAACAGAGCTCCCTCCCTCAACCATCAACTTCTCTATACCCATCTGTTTGAGTT
>JALVKL010000014.1 GCA_027033775.1 bacterium
GCATCTCGTAGTTTTCAACGTAAAAGTACTTTTTGTTAAACAGGTTATTCAAGGCAAACTTGAAAGAGATATTTTCTAAAGGAACTAACCGATAAGAAACGTTAAAAACACCAAAACCTGGTACCTCTTCATAGTAACCCTTCCTACGGGAATAAAAGTTACCAGCTAAAGCTAAGCTATCTTTTTTAAGCAAGTTTTTCTTTATTAATACGAGAGAGAGTTTATGTTTAGGAACTAAAACAGTAGGATCTGGTGTCTTATCTGGAGTAAATTGAGAACTAGAAATCTTTGAATCTTGATAAGCATAGGAGGAATAAAATGAAAAATCATAAAGCAAAGGTAACTTTAGCAATGCACCCAATTCAGCTCCGTTAAGCCTAAAATACCTCAGGTTTTCAATTATTCTATGGGGAAAATTTTCGCCGAGTAAACGCTCTGCAGCTTCAAAGTTACTTACGATAAAGTTTCTAATTTCGTACCTGAAAAACCTAATTGAGAAACCAAATTCCTCTACTTTCTTCCTCAACCCTATTTCATAGTCCCATCCCCTTTCGGCTTTCAACTTGTAACCAGTATAACCGGAGCTTTTCAAAGCACTATACTCACGTCCAAACCACAGAATTTCCTCTGCTCTAGGAGGTCTGTAAACCCTTCCAACTCCGGCGAATAGCTGCAAATTACCAAAATCTTTCGTTAAAGTAACAGTAGGCATAAACTCTGTTCCACTTATGTTAGGGGCACCTAGTGCATTTCCTTCCCAGCTCTCTACTCTTAAACCAACGTTTAACATAAAAAGTGGAATCTCTCTCTTTAGCTCACCGAAAAGAGCATATCGCCTTAGTGCAGTCTTATTTGCAGGAACAAAGAGCTGGTTATTCTTCTCTATTTCTCCATATCCTGAATTCTGAAACTCTAATCCCAATGTCCCAGTACTTCTAAAGAATTTAAACTCTTCAAAAAGGGCTCTAAGTCCATAAGTTTTATCATCCCTTCCATCAAAGCTCATGGAAGTCAGCTTTTTACCTGCTGGCGTTTTGAAGATTCCATAATATCTCTCTCTTTTTAAGCTCGTATTTGAGTAGAGAGCTAAATTGAAAAGACCACTTCCGGTATCTCTTAAAAAGGAAAACGCAAACCTATTTGTTGTTCTATCTATATAGTTATCTCCCGGTCTATAAACTAAGTTAAGCTTACAGTAAGGAGCACAAGCAAGACTGAAATAGGTCTCTCTGACAACCGGGTAGTCTGGGTCATAACCTGCAATAGGATTATCAGGATCGTTAAGAACCGGTAAACCATCTTTCACTCTATTTTTCTCTAAGGAAAACTTCAAAACGGTAGATTCTCCAATTAAATGGTAAAGAGAGAACTTACCACTGGAAGCTTCTACAAATCTACAAAATCATTCCTCAAATAACCATTACTTCTCAGTCCTCCAAAAGAAATATCGAAACCCGTTGAATTCACAAAATCCTTATAAGTAAAACCAGCTTTAACGGTTCCATAGGAACCAGTAAGAGTCTCTATACTAAACTCTCTATAAGAGGGGAAACTTTCTGTTTCAACTATTAAGTTTCCTCCTGGATTTGATCCATACACCACAGAAGGGCCATAAATAACTCTAACTTTTTTAATATTTGTAGTATTAAAAGCTGAAAGATCAAAATAAAAGTTTCCTCTGATCCCAGAACTATTTACCGGGAATTCGTCCTGATAAACGTACACTCTCTCTGGGCTAAAACCTCTTAGAAAGAATATATCTCTCGGAGAAATCAACCCTGTCAAAGAAGCAAGCGTTATACCTGGAAGAAGGTTAAGAGTTTCTTTAAGAGACACAGACTGAGGAGACACACTTTGAATAGTCTGTTGAGGCTGAGCAAGTGAAGAAGCTTCAACTAGAATTTCTTGAGAACGCGCTATTGATGTAGAAGAGAAAATAAGAAAAAGAGAGGTCAAGAGAATTTTTCTCATCTAGCCCTCCTCTCCTTGGTATGAAGATACCATATAAAAATCATACCACAAGATGAAAAAATTAAGAAGTTGTAGGAAAGGAGGGACTAAACCTTAAATCGGTTTAAGATCCTATAAAGGTCACTCGCCTCTCTATAGATCTCTCTTATCTTTTCCAACGTTTTCTCTATTACTTTAACGTTCTCCTTAGAGTGCTTATCCATATCCTGAATCAGCAATATAAGCTCTTCTAGATCCGCTATTATCTGGGAAGAGGTTGTAACAATCGTTCTTTGCACCTCTGCTGTTTCATCCATAGCCTTTGAAACTTTCTCCATTTCATCTATTACGCTTGATGAAACTTCTTTTAAATATTGGTCATTTTCCCTATTTCTAGCGCTTATGTTCTCAGTAACTTCTGAAATAGCATTTACTATGTTGGTGAGTATTTCACCAATTGACTCTGTGTTTTTCTGTATCTGCGCAGCAAGTTTTCTTATCTCATCAGCTACAACAGCAAATCCTTTACCTGTTTCTCCTGCTCTAGCCGCTTCTATAGCAGCGTTGAGAGCTAAAAGATTCGTCCTTTCTGCTATATTCCTGATTATTTTTATAATATTTTCTATATCCTGGGCTTTCTTGTTAAGTTCCTGTAGTTCACCTATTGAAACCTCATTCTCCTTGCTTGTGGTCTCTACAATCTCTCTTAATCTCTCAATACTTGATCTTGCACTTTCAACTCCTTTAAGTGCTCTAGCAATGTCTTCCTGAGACTTAGAAAGGAGCTCCTCAAACTCTTTGACAGGTTCAGAAACATTTAATGCTAACTCTGAAGCTTTCGCTATATCATTCATCTCCGTTCTTATTTTCTCTCTGAGGAGTTCAGAGTCCGTCCGGAGCTCCTCTGCTATTTTAAGGTTACTTTCAGCAGAATGACGGGCTCTCGCAACTATCTCTCTTACCTTATCAAGGAAGGCGTTAAAGTACTTAGACGCAAGATTAATTTCGTCTCCTTTTTCAGGATCAAACCGCAACCTCTTAGTAAGATCTCCCTCTCCCTCGGATAGTTCTTTAGTCATCTCAAGAAAACTGTTAAGAGGTTTAACAATATTAAACCTCACAAAAAGCAGAAATAGGGTTACCAGCACAAAAAGGGAAGCTATAGATATAAGGAGAGCTCTATTCTTCCTGAGGGAGAGAAGACCAGCCATTATCTCTCCCTCTTCCATTTCTGCAATAATTGCCCAACGTTTACCGTAAACATCAATGGGACCATAAGCAGCAAGAGCTTTCTTCCCTAGAAGATCCGTCGTTTCTATTACTCCACTTTTACCATTGAGAGCAAGCTGAACCGCTTTGTCCTTAAGCTCAAGTACGCCTATAGTTGTTTTAGACTGCCTGACAATCGGATTGTCAATTTCGTTAAGGAATCTAACATTGTTTTTCAATTTAAAGTCAGAACCTACTAGTAAAACCTCCCCTGTCTTTCCTAAACCAACCTCTTTAAACCGATAGTTAAAGTTAACTATGCTATCTATTTTATCTATCGGAAGTTGAAAAGCTAAAACTCCCAATAATTTACTATTATCATCAACAACAGGAGTTGCTATAAATGCTGCAGGCTGGTTATAACTTGGCTCATAAGGTGCAAAATCAGAAAAGAAAACAATCTCTCTTCTGGAATTAACAGCCTCCCGAAAAACTCTAGCAAGACCTGTATTTTTATACGGCCCTGTAAGTAAATTTGTAGCAAAATCTTTTTCTTTAAAAGCTGTATAAACTATAGTACCATTTCTATCAATCAGAAATATATCGTAAAGGCCAAAATTTTTAAGTAAAGAATTAAAGTCCTTATGATAACGGGCATGTACTTTCATATAAGTACAGTCAAAGGCATCGTTTTTGAGTAATAGATTTTTCTTACCTATAGGATAAGGGTTTTTAACAATGAATATATACTGAGCTATAAGACCGTTAGGATTCCTAGGCAAGTAGAAACTGGCATCTTTTATAGGTTCAGTACCAGGAATGGAGGTATCTATCCTGGGCAAATAGTTTTTTCTGTACTCTTCCAGAAGAGCTTTACGCACTAAAGAAATATCTAGAGGTACCTCTTTTGAGAGAAGGTAAAAACCGATTTCAAACTCTTTGAGAGCATCAACTGTGGAAGAGTTCTTCGCCTCAGAAAGAAGCAAACCTCCCATATATTCAAAGTAATCATCAATATGCTGTTTCTTGGCTTCCCTGATAACTGTAAGTTTTTGAGACGCAACCTTTAATAAGTTACTTTTAGTACTCTGATAAGAGGAATAACCCAAAACTAAAGCAAGTATAAGTATTCCAACAACACCGGATATTGCAACCTGTTTTCCAAGAGAAAGCTTACTTAGTAGCCTCAAGATATCCCCGCAGCTACTGAATGATGAATCATTGTTATTATATCAGGAAAATCTAATCCCCCCAAAAGGGGGGAATTTAAAAACTATGCAGAAAAGTTTTTAATAGCTTGCATTACCATTTCTTTAGCGAATTCACTTCCTTTAAACTCTTTAACTTTTACCCATTTGCCTGGCTCAAGGTCTTTATAGTGCTCAAAGAAGTGTTTAATCTCATTAAGTGTAGCCTCTGGAAGGTCTGTAACTTCTTTAATGTTTTTAAAGGTAAGATCTAACTTATCAACGGGAACGGCAATTATCTTCTCGTCTTTACCGCTCTCATCTTCCATTACGAGAACACCAACAGGTCTGCACCTAATAACGCTTCCTGGAACAACAGGCTGCCTTGAGATAACCAAAACGTCTATAGGGTCTCCGTCGTCTGCCAAAGTGTTTGGAACAAAACCGTAGTTAGCAGGGTAAAACATTGGGGTGAAGAGGAAGCGATCAACAAAAACTGCTCCACTTTCTTTGTCCACCTCGTACTTAACGTTTGAACCCTGAGGGATTTCAATTACTGCGTAAATGTCCTCCGGTGGATTCTTTCCAGGTGGTATCTTCTTTACATCCATTCCAAACCTCCCTGTATATTTTGAGAGGATTATAACCCGATATCAGAATCTATTAGAACGTATAGCCAATTTCGCAGGATTAAGATAGAGACTAACAATAGTGCCTATAAACCCTGATAACATTAATAGAACTATGATAGTAACTAAAGTCAATATATAAACAAAAATCTGACTATCATTTTGACAAGTCAAAAAAGCTTCCTTATCAAAAAGGAACAAATAAAGGAGCCATATCATCCCAATAATAATACTCCATCCCCCTACAAGAGCTTGAACTATAGATATAAATCTCCAAATAAGGGAAAGATATGATCCAAGCCTATTATCAAAAGACGAAACAGTCAACAAAAACATTGTTGAAAGAGTTAAGAACATCAAAATTAATGTAGTTATTAATGTTAAAACGGGAAGATCTTCCATACTCCCTCCCAAGGTCAAGCAGTCTGAAAATCACTGAACTTAATTAAACCATCCTTTATTTGTTTTCTTAGAAATTTTCTATCTGGCATTAACCTAATAACATGCTCATTGTTATCCAAAAGCATATTTTTAAATCTTACATAATCGCTTTTCAAGGCAAAAGTGGGATTTTCCACAAGAACTGCTCTTCTTTCTTCAAGAGGTTTGTGGAAAGCCTCTATATACAGATACCTACCTCCTATAGCAAAATGATTTATATCACTAAAAGCATCATCTTTTTTGTAATAGACATACACTTTATCAGGATGCTTTAAGAGCAACTCAAATACTGGATGAATTTTCTCTAAAGGCAAATCGTCTATTCTAGAATTTTGTAGCTTTTTATAAACTTCCTTGTCCACAGATATTACGGGTCCAAGAACAAAGATTACCCTATTCTGAGAATTTTTGAGAAATTCTTCAATAACTGGTTTAAGCTGGGAGTAAGTCTTAACATTTGCCTCTCCAGCATGGACAAAAACTTCTCCATTAACGCGCCTATAGATATCCTTAAGGCACTCTCTCAGCTCTTTTTCATTGAGAATAATTCTATACTTCTGGCGAGCAACCAGCCAAACAAAAAAACATTAACCCTATAAAAGAGACAACAAACACGACAATTAATAATAACTGCATGAATCCACCATACCTCCCGTTTTTTAGCGGAAATTGTAACCCGTAACTAAGAAAAGAACATTAAACATATTTAACCTGAGTTGACACATGCAAATAAAGTTAATATTATCTAATTCAAGGCTGATAGGAGGTTCGTACGCATGAAGTTGGCGGAGATTCCCGAAGGAAGAATAGTACAAATTACAAATATAACTGGCGGACTTGGAGTGAGAAATAGATTAGCCGCAATAGGACTATATCCGGGAGCAACAGTTAAAGTTGTAAAAGCACCACCCGGCCCTCTCATCATAGAAGTTGCCGGAAGCAGGATTGCTCTTGGTAAAGGAATGGCATCAA
>JALVKL010000015.1 GCA_027033775.1 bacterium
CTTCGGTTAGAACATCTGCGGCTTTTATAACCTTCATAAATTCTTCAGGGGATATGTTCCCTGTTCTTAACTTTTGATGGCTCACCATGGCTTGTGATGCCAGCATCCTCAAAGCCAGTTGTTCCTTAGACATCTCTAAGCTGAATATAGCCACAGGTTCTCCTAAGTTTACCGCCACATTAACAGCTATATTAAGAGCAAAGGCGGTTTTCCCCATACCCGGTCTTGCCGCAATTATTATGAGTTCAGAGGGCTGGAAACCTGCAGTGAGTTTGTCAAGTTCTACAAAACCTGTAGGTATACCAGTTATTAACTCCCTTTTATGCATCAGGTGTTCAAGTTGAGATACCGCTAATTTGACAAGATCCCTTGCTTTTATAAAATCCGTTTCTGTCCTCTTTTCTGAAATGGAAAAGATCATCCTTTCAGCTTCATCCAAGAGCTCGTTGACATTTACATCCTCTTGGTAGCATCTTCTAATAATTTCAGTGGCTGTGGATATAACCTCTCTTAATATAGCCTTTTCCTTTACAATATTGGCATAGTGTTCTATGTGGGCTGCTGTGGGGACAACATCCAGAAGGGAAATAATATATTCTCTTCCTCCTGTTTCTTCGTACACCTTCATGTCTTTCAATTCATCTTCCACGGTTATGATGTCTATGGGGCTTCCCCTTTCAAATAATCTCAGCATGGCTTCAAATATAAGGGAGTTCTCTTTTCTGTAAAAATCGGTAGGTGCTACAACATCCACTATCTTGTACAAAGATTTATTATCAAGGAAGATAGAGCCAAGGAGGGCTTTTTCTGCCTCTACATTTTGTGGAGGAAGTATTCCTATATTTTCTGCAATTGTCTTTTTCATTACTCTTCCGGTACCACTTCTACAGCAAGTTCTGCTTCTATCTCTGAGGCCAGTTTGATCTTTACCGTGTAATTGCCAATGGATTTTATAGGCTCATCTAAAATTATCTTTTTTCTGTCAATTTCATATCCCATAGATTCAAGGGCTTCTGCTATATCTTTAGTGGTTACAGATCCAAACAGCTTTCCCTCTTCTCCTGCCTTCTTCTTTATTTTTACTGTTAATTCTGAGAGTCTTTCTGCGAACTGCTTCAACCTTCTTCTTTCTTTGTCGATTCTTTCTAAAATCATTCTTTTTTGTTTCTCTAAACTTTTCACATTTTTATCCGTGGCTCTTATAGCAAGTCCTCTCGGTATAAGGTAGTTTCTTGCATAACCATCCTTTACATTAACTATATCACCAGCTTTGCCCAATCCTTCCACATCTTCCTTAAGGATCACCTTCATTCTCTCCTCCCCGTGGTCTGAAAATGTCGGTATCTTATAAACAAACGCCCTCTAAGGTGTCAACTTGACCGCGAAGCTCTCCATATCTTAAAGTAAGAGTAAAAAAAAGCGGGAGGTATTTCAAGATGAAGATGATCATCGCCTATGTCAATCCAGAGAAGCTGTGGGAGCTGAAGAAAAGATTGTTTGAAATCAGAGCACCTGGTATGAGTGTTGATAATTTCATGGGTATTGGAAAGCCATTGGCTAAACACAGGGAGATGATGGAAAAATACGGGGCTATTCCCAAATTCTTTCCAAAAACAAGGGTAGAAATAGTAGCCCCTGACGATATGGTGGAGGGGATTATAAACGCTATAGTTGATGTGTGCAGAACAGGACATCCTGGTGATGGAAAGATTTTTGTTCTTCCTGTTGACGATGCGGTGAGGATAAGAACCGGTGAGAGGGGAGAGCAGGCTATATAATGGATAAAAGAGAGATGTTCATTAAAAAATTTCAAGAAGCTGGTGGAGAGCTTGTTGAGTCCTTGGAAGATTTGAAATCTAAGGTAATGGATTTTAAGGGTTTTGTGGTGGAGGAGCCTTTAAAAAAAAGATATGAGGATTTCTTTTCTCAGTTTCATTATATTAGCGTTTTTGACGCAGAGGTCTCTTTTACAGAAGCTGCCGCTGCCTCTGCTGATACTGGCAGTTTAATATTTGCATTTTCGTCTGGGGATACACATCTTTTGACCAGCCTTCCCAAAATTCATGTTGTTTTTCTTAAGAGCCGTCTTATATTTGAAACTCTGGAGGAAGCTTTGGATAGATTTAAGGACTTCAGCTATATATCTGTTATAACTGGTCCAAGTAAAACGGGAGACATAGAGCTTATTCACGTAGCTGGTGTTCATGGTCCTGAAAGGTTGCTTCTTTTCTTGGAGGATTAAGTGTTTTTTTGGGGAACTTCTAAAGAGCTAAAGAATTTTTTGGAGGATAAAAATATAAGGGAAGCTTTGAAAAGGGCGTCTCTGAGGTTTGCAGAAGGAAGGCTTAAAGCCCTCAGTCAGCTCGGTGATTTTTCTGAGGTGAGAAAAAGATTAAGAGAAATAAAAGAGGCTGCCCTTTCTGAAGCCGATAATATCTGGGATACTGTTGGAGAGCATATCAGAGAAAGAGGTGGTTTTTTTATAGAGGCAAAGGATGCAGAGGATGCCAGAAAAAAGATTTTAAGGATATGTGAGGAAAACGATGTGGATTTTCTCATAAAAGGCAAGTCAATAACTAGCGAGGAGATAATGCTCAATTCCTTTCTTGAGGAAAACGGTATAGAGGTGATCGAAACGGATCTTGGCGAAAGAATACTTCAATTGAAGAGGGAAAAGCCCTCTCATCTTATAGTTCCTGCTATACATCACACAAAAGAAGAGGTTGCAAAGCTTTTTTCTTCCTATTTTGGTGAGCCTATACCTGCTGATCCTTATATTATCACCAAAAAGGTTAGAGAAGACTTAAGACAGAAATTTATCACAGCAAAGGCAGGTTTCACAGGTATAAATGTGGTCTCTTGTGAGCCTGTTGCCTTTTATCTTATGACCAATGAGGGAAACGGTAGGCTGTGTGCCACCCTTCCTGAAATCCAGATAATACTTGCAGGCTGGGAAAAGGTGGTTAAATCTTTGGAAGAAGCCCTTTTTCTTTTAAAAATCCTTCCCAAAAATTCTGTTGGTTTGGATTTTTCCAGTTATGTCAGTATCTTTACATCTCCTTTTCTCTGGAAAGATGGCAGAAAGCTTTTTGTTATTCTTTTAGACAACGGAAGAAGAAAAGCTTTCTCTGATAAACTCCTAACCCATGCTTTAAGATGTATTAGATGTGGTGCCTGTATGAATGTTTGTCCAGTGTATCAGGTTTTGAGTGGGCAGGGCTTTTCTCACGTCTATATGGGGGGCATAGGCGTTGCTTGGACTGCTATAACTTCTGGTTTTGATAAGGCAGCCGAAATAGCTGAGCTTTGTTCAGGATGCGGTTCTTGCAACAATGTATGTCCTGTGGAGATACCCATTTCCGAGATGGTGTCAGAAATAAAGGCAAGGTCTAAGAAAAAAGATGCCCTTAAGGAGATTGCCTTAAGCATTGTATCCAACAAAAAGACCTTTTCTTCTCTAGCTGAGATCTTAAGGCTTTTTGGCACCTTTCATGGAGAGTCTTTTAATGTATGGGCAAAAAAGAACAAGCTTTTAAACTCTCAAGGAGACATAAACTTTTATGCCGGATGTTTGATGGAGCAGTTCTATCCAGAAACTGCAGTTAGAGCTTATCTTTTGCTTAAGTATTTGGGGCTTGAAATTGCACTTTTTGAAGAGGTCTGTTGTGGTCTTCCCCAAATTGTTCATGGAAAAAAGGGCAAATTTTTCGAGTTGGCCCTTATCAATCTGGAAAGATACGAAAGAAGGCCCACAATCTTTATTTGTGATTCCTGTTATTCCATGTTCATGTATTATAAAAAAATGTTTCCCAATCACCAGATTTTTCCAGAGACCATTTCGTCCTTCCTTTTAAGGAAAGGATTTTCTGTTTCTTTAAAGGAAAATATAAAGGTTATGGTTCATCTTCCTTGCCATTTAAGATTGTGGGGAGAGGAAAAGAGCGTTTTCGAATTTCTGGAAAGATTGCAAAATATAGAGATTGTTAGAGATTTTACAGAAGCTCATTGCTGTGGTGGTGCTGGACTTTACAGGTACAAATATCCAGAGGTTTCAGATGCAATATTTGATATAAAGGCCGAGGCCATAAGAAGGCATTCTCCAGATGTTATAGTTACCACATGTCCCAGCTGTTATACCCAGATAGAGGATCAGTTGAGGAAAAGAGGACTTGATGATGTAAAGGTTTGCCATCTGGTAGATTTTCTTTTTGA
This sequence comes from bacterium, assembly GCA_027033775.1. Taxonomy (GTDB): domain Bacteria; phylum Thermosulfidibacterota; class Thermosulfidibacteria; order Thermosulfidibacterales; family Thermosulfidibacteraceae; genus JAADEW01. The sequence continues at coordinate 4,213 of JALVKL010000015.1, forward strand.
GTATGGCGCATGGGAGCTTACAGATTTAATTTCACCTCAAGATACAAGGAAGCTTTAAGATTTAGGGAGGTTGTAAATACCTTCGTAGCCCATGGTATAGGCACATTTTTAGAGACTAAAAAGCCTTTCATGCGTCTAAAACGCCTCTTTAGAAGGGAATCTGATGTGCAGCCCCCTTATGTGAGGTTTAGATTAGCTTTAGAAAAATTAGGACCAACTTTTATAAAGCTTGGCCAAGTTCTGAGCACCAGAGCGGATATATTTCCAGAGGAGTGGATAACAGAGTTGATGAAGCTAAGAGATGAGGTTCCTGCAAACAGTTGGGAAGAGATAGAGGATATATTACAAAAGGAGTTAGGGAAGGACTATAAGTCTAAGTTTGAGTTTATAGACAGAAATCCTATAGGTTCTGCTTCCATAGCTCAAGTTCACAGAGCAAAATTAGCAAATGGTGAGGATGTTGTTGTTAAAGTGCTTCGTCCGAAGATAGAGGAGATAGTGGATCTTGACATAGCGGTCTTGAGAAGAATTGCTTCCTTTATCCATAAACATTTTCCCGATTTCAGGATATATGATTTTCCCTCTTTAGTAGATGAGTTTGCCTTTACCATAAAGAGGGAGATGGACTTCAGGATAGAGGGTGCCAATTGCGAAAGGATCTCTGTTTTGTTAAGGGAAGATGGTGTAAGGATACCAAAGGTATTTTGGGAGCTTACCACCAAAAGGGTTCTTGTTCTGGAGGAAATTAAGGGGATTAAGCTTGAGCATTTGGGATCCCAGGATAATATAAGATGTGAGTTGGCTGAAAAGCTGGTTTATGTTCTTCTGAAGCAGATTATAGAAGGGGATATATTTCATGCCGATCCTCATCCTGCCAATATACTGGTGGTGGATGGCAACGAGTTAGCCTTTGTGGATTTTGGAATGGTGGGATTTTTGGACAAAAGACTTCAGGAGTTTGTGGCAAGAATATTCATGCACATTGTGAACAGAAACTATGACGGTATAGTGTCAGAATACAAAAGAATGAATATGGTTGAGAGAATGGACGAAAGAAAATTTAAGCTTGAGCTTATAGGTCTTGTGGAGCCATATCTTGTTAGTCGTTTAAGTAGTATAAATCTTGGAGATGTTGTAAGGCGTGTTATAGAGATATCTTCCAGATACGGAGTTAGGTTTCCCACAGAGTTTTTAATGCTGGCAAGAGCTCTTCTTGTTATGAACGGAACTGTAAGGATGCTGTGTGGAGATCTCAATGTGCTGGATCTTGTGGCAAGCTATGCTAAGGATATGCAAAAAAGAAAAAGTAAGGCTAAACTGATTATAGAAGGTATAAAGGATTTGCAGTCAGACTTACAGCGTATAAGGGAAGATACCCGTGTAATTCTTTTTGCAGGAGCCGAGACCCTTCTTAAAGTGAAGGATGAAGGATTGAAGGTTAAGGTGATGCAGGATGAGATCAGAGAGCGGGAGATGAGGGCTTTAGGCAATAGACTGGTTGCTTCAACTGTTTCTGTTGGATTCTTTCTTGGTGCTCTCTTTTCCTATGGATTAAAGATGGGCTGGGTTTCTGGATTTCCAGCGGTTTCCATTATATTGCTCTTGGCTTCTATAGCTATTTTTCTACTTTCTCTAAAGCTTTAAAATGATCAGTCAGTATCTTTACTATTTCTGTAGCCCTTTTATCCACAACAGAATAACAGGTTAAAACACCGTCTTTTCTGGCAGTTATTATTCCCTTGCCTTTTAACAGGGAAAGGTGCTGAGATACATTTGATTGTTGTAATCCCAGCTCTTTCCAAAGGAGCTTTACACACATCTCCTTTTCCTTCATTAAATAGCTTATTATCTTGAGTCTGGTAGGATGAGCCAATGCTTTAAGATATTCTGCCATCTCTTCAAAGTCTTTATCCTGCAAGAGAGCCCTCCTCTTCTTAGGGGTTGATAGTTAGGATATCAGCAAAACAAGCTCTATTCAATACATTTGAGTATTTGCAGAACTTTTCCCACAGGATCTGGTGCTTGATAGATAGGTCTTCCCACTACGATAAAGTCAGCGCCACTCTCAAATGCTTGTTTAGGTGTTGCCACTCTTTTTTGATCCTGGGCATTTTCATCTAATCTTACACCAGGGGTTATGATAATTTTGTCTGATCCTAAAATATCTCTTATAGCCTTTGCTTCCTGTGGGGAACATACTACACCATAAGCTCCAGAGTTAATTGCCATTTTTGCAAGTTTTTTCACCAAATCTTCTATTTTCTCCTTTATACCAACGCTTTTAATGTCTCTTTCGCTTAAGGATGTGAGAATGGTTACCGCTATCAGTTTTGGTAAATCATCCGCTTCTTTTTTGGCCTCTTTTATCATTTCAGATCCCCCTAATGCATGTAGGGTAAGCATAAATATTTCCCTTTCTTTTGCAGCTTTAACAGCCAATCTCACCGTGTTTGGGATGTCGTGTAGTTTTAAATCCAAAAAAACCTTCTTTCTTTTTTCCTTAAGAAAATCCAAGATCTCAGTTCCATATTTCAGATATAAAAGATGTCCCACTTTGAATATATCAACGTATTTTGAAAGATCTTCCACCAGATTTTTGATTTTCTGTCTGTTGTCAAAATCAAGGGCTACTATTAAAGGACTGAGGTTCATTTTTTTGTTTTTCTTTTATGAGTTTATCCATAATTTTTACAGCTTCCACTGCATCCTTGGCGTAGGCATCAGCACCTATCTCTTTTGCAAATTCAGGAGTTACTACTGCTCCTCCAACTATGGTGAAAACCTTTATGTTACGCTTTTTAAGCTCTTCAATAACATTTTTCATTTCCATCATAGTTGTGGTCATGAGTGCCGATAAACCAACAGCATCTGGATTTTCTTTTAGTGCCACTTCCACAATCTTTTCCTTTGGAACATTCTTTCCAAGATCTATAACTTTGTATCCATGATTTTCTAAAAGTAAGGCTACTATGTTTTTGCCTATATCGTGTATGTCTCCTTCTACAGTGGCCAGAACAATTTTTCCTTTGTGGGTTTGTGGCTCTTCTTTTTTCTTTTCTTTTATAACATTAAAAGCAGCCTTCATAGCCCTTGCAGATGCTATAAGTTGTGGAAGAAAATAGACTCCCTTTTCAAATTTTTCTCCCACCTCTTCCATGGCAGGAATAAGAATTCCGTTTATAATCTCTAAAGGATCCTTTTCATTCAGCAGAGATTCTGTGAGCCTTCGGGCTTCCTCTGCGTCTCCAGTGATTATTACCTCTTTCAATTCTCTTTCTGGCTCTATCTCTAAAATACCTTTAAATGCTCTCTCTTTAGCTTGTGGTTCACCAAATTTTTCTATAAATCTTCTGGCTTCAAAGTCCCTTCCCGCTATCAAAGCTCCTGCATAGAAAGCTTCGTTGACTTTTCTGTTTTCGGGATTGATTATAGCTGCATCAAGTCCGTAACTTAAAGCTGTAGAGAGAAAGTGGGCATTTATAATATCCCTTCCAGGAAGGCCAAAGGATATATTGCTAATCCCTAAGATTGTGGTAAAGCCCCTGCTTTTAGCCATCTCCAAGGTTTTAAGGGTTGTTACAGCCGCCTCTCTTCTTGTTGCTACGGTGAGTACTATACAGTCAAGGATAATGTCGTTAATATTGAAGTTGTATTCCTTTGCGATTTCTATCGCATTTTGAGCAAGCTCTATTCTTTTTTCTGGTTTTTCAGGAATGCCTTCTTCGTCTATGGGAAGAACCACTAAAGCAGCTCCGTATCTTTTAGCAATGGGGATTAATCTGTGTATTTTTTTTCTTTCTAAAGTGGTGGAATTTATAATGGGTTTTCCATCAAGGAGCTTTAAAGCTTCCTCAATAGCTTCAGAGTTGTTAGAATCCAACATTATGGGACTTCCTGTGGCTATCTGAACAGCGCTTGCTATTTTGGGAAGTAACCTTTCTTCTTTTACTCCTCCTATTCCAACATTTATATCCAGTATATCAGCTCCTTTTTCCACTTGTGAAATGGCGGTTCTAACAGCCCAAGTGGTTCTATTGTTGCGAAGATCCTCTTGGAATTCGTTTTTTCCCGTGGGGTTTATCCTCTCTCCCACAATAACAGGAAAGTAGTGTTCTCCTATGAACACCACTTTGTTTCTGCCTGCCACCCTTGTCCCAAGAAGCTGGGGTCTTTTAATGGGGGTGAGATGATACACTTTCTCTTTCAAAAGCTTTATATGTTCAGGATCTGTGCCACAGCATCCCCCTATTACCCATGTTCCAAGCTCAACGAATGGATCCACGTATTTTACAAAATCTTCAGGTTTAAGGGGAAATACCGTTTTTCCATCAATTACCTCTGGCAGTCCAGCATTGGGCATAAATATCAAAGGCTTTTCTGTAACTGAAGCCATCTTTTCAGCCACTTTGAGCATTGAATCTGGTCCCAGAGAGCAATTTGATCCTAAAGCCATAACATCAAGGGATTCCAGTGTGACTGCAGCTGCTTCTGGGGTTACTCCTAAAAGGGTATTTCCATCTTCCTGGAAAACCATCATGGCACAAACAGGAAGTTGAGCATCTTTAGCAGCTATGATGGCAGCTTTTGCCTCTCTGAGATCTGACATGGTTTCCACAAAGATAAGGTCAACTCCACCGTCTTTTAAGCCGTGTATCTGTTCAGAAAATGCATAATATGCCTCTTCAAAGCTTATATCACCTACAGGTTTAAGAAACTGTCCAAGGGGTCCTACTGATCCTGCTACTAAAGCTTTTCCTTCTGCTGCTTTTTTTGCTATTTTTGCTGCTTGGTAGTTTAGATCATAGCTTTTCTCGGATAAACCATAATTTTTTAGCTTTACCTTGTTAGCTCCAAAGGTATTGGTTTCAATAATATCTGCTCCTGCTTCAATATAAGCCTTGTGTATTTTATAGATCAGATCTGGATCCGTCTCATTGAGTAGCTCTGGAGCTTCTGTAAGATTGGGTTTGCATCTTTGAATAAGGGTGCCCATGGCACCGTCCACACATAGAACCCTTTTTCCAAATTCTTTTAGCATTTTCACCTCAGATGGCGTGTTTTTCTATAAAATCTTTTACAGCATCTGTGTCGGGTGGAAGCAGTGTGAACCTTTTCTCTTTTGATTCAAGTTCTTTTATAGCCTTTGGTTTTTCAGGCTCAAATCCAAGGGCTCTTTTCACTGCTTCTGGAAATTTAGCAGGATGTGCTGTGGCTAAACTCACTGTGTCAAAGTTTTCCTTGAGTTCTAAAGCAACCTTTACCCCTACAGCTGTGTGGGGATCCAGTATATACCCTGTTTCTTGGTAAAATTTCTTTATAATGTTCAAAGTTTCCTCTTGTGTAGCGTATCCAGACAGAAAATCTTTTCTGACCTTCTCAATTTCCCCTTTGCTGAAGGATATCTTTCCTGTCTTTTTGAATCTCAGCATAGTTTCAGCCACTTTTTCAGAGTCTTCGTTATACAAATAATATAAATATCTTTCAAAGTTGCTTGCCACCTGAATGTCCATGGAAGGGCTAATGGTGGGAATCACTTCCCCCAATGAGTAATCTCCAAAATTTATGAATCTGTAAAGAATGTCATTTTCATTGGTGGCCAGTATAAGTCTTTCTATTTTCCCTGTCATTCTCTTTGCCACATATCCTGCGAATATGTTTCCAAAATTGCCTGTGGGCACACACACCCTTATAGGCTTTTTGAATTTAATAACAGCCCATATGTAATAAACTATCTGGGCAAGTACCCTTGCCCAATTTATTGAATTTACAGCTCCTAATCTGTTTTTCTCCTTGAATTCAAGATCATTAAAGATCTCCTTCACTATATTCTGGCAGTCATCAAAGGTTCCTTTAATGGCTATACAGAACACATTAGGATCGCTTACAGTGGTCATCTGAAGTTCTTGAATAGGAGAGACCCTTTTGTAAGGATAAAGAATAAATATACTCATATTTTTCTTTCCCCTTACCCCATATATGGCAGCTGATCCTGTATCTCCAGAGGTGGCACCAAGTATGTTCATCTTTTGTTTTCTTTTTTCCAGAAGATACTCAAAGAGGTTTCCCAGAAATTGTAGAGCAATGTCTTTAAAAGCCAGCGTTGGACCATGAAAGAGTTCCATTATGTAAAGATCATCTTTTTTAATAATAGGGACGATTTCAGGATGCAAAAATGTGGCATAGGACTTCGCTATTATATCTCTCAGATAATCCTCCGGTATATCGTCTATGAATAACTTCATGACTTCAAAGGCCAGCTCTTCATAGGTTAGTTTTTCCCAAAGAAAAAGCTGTTTTTCTGAGATTTGAGGGATACTTTCCGGTATTATTAAGCCTCCATCTGTGGCAAGCCCCATTATAACCGATTCTGAGAAGCTGATTCCTTTTACCTTTCCCCTTGTGCTTTTGTATTTCATATATCTTTTCCTTCTAATGTATTAATTTCTAAGATAGGCTCTGTTAGCTCTTTAAGCAATACTGTAGCATAACTTCCCTTTTTCAAGAAAAACTTAATCCACACTCCATCCTCAGTTTCTCTTGTTTCTATCACTTCTGGAAAGGCCCTTATAATTCTTCTTGTCCCTTTGCTTTTAAAGGGTTTGAAATCTTCCCTTTTAATTTTCCATCTTTTCAATATCTTTGACTCAAACTCTTTAGATTCCTCCTTGGGTTCGGGCATTCTGTATCCCAGTATAGGACCTGTTGGTATCTCTTCTCCTTTTATTGTTACTGTAATGTCTCCCCTTAGTGTTTTAAAGAATAATCCCTCCTTTATTCTCTCTTTCAAATACTCATTGAATATTCCTGCAGAGACAGCGGATATGTAAAGCCTTTTCATATAAGAAGAAGCCTTTATCCTTTCTCCCCTCAAAAGCTTCAATCCTAATTCTAAGTTGTTTTTAGAGAATCTTTGATGATCAAAAAAGTTAGGAAAGCCTATTTTCTCCAATAATTTAAGTCTTTTTAATATTTTGTCTTTGTGTTTTGTTTCTATCTTTACTGTGAATATGTTTCCTTTTAAATGCCCAGGTCTCAGTTTGTTTTTATGAAGGAAGGTGTCAAGTATCTTTAGATTCTCGTCCTCTATTTTATATATTTTCCTTTCGTTTTCCTTGCTGTAGGGAACAGATATAAATTGTGTGCTTATGGAGAATTTATCCTTGAGACCAGCGTAGCCTATGAGCTTTTCTCTTATATTCAGAGTTTTAGATATTCTTCTGATAACTTCAAGGGTTGTGATATTTCTTTTTTCAATTTTTAATATTAGGTGATCTCCACAGTGGGAGAAGGGATATAGCGGAACCTCTTCAATTATAAAATTTTCAGGTTTTTCTTTGTAAGGATGGATCATTTCTTTTTAGGATTGGGTTTACACTTTCCTCCTGAACCAGGAGGGTTTTCCATACTTCAGAGTAGCCCACCTATTCTGCCTGTCTTTTTGTATATGTAAAATTGGTATGCCAATATAAAAATGCCTATAATGATATAAGATGCACCTTCGCTACTTTTCTTTTTTACAATATCCGCTATGCCCATTCCTATCATAAGTATTGCAAATCCTATCCAAATTATGCCACTTACTATCCTGTGATTCATGGACAACAAGTTTAAGGGATGTTTTTTTGTTGGTCAACAGGTATATTTTATCTGCGGAGGGTGTAATGTTTGAAAAACTCAAAAATTTCTTGGATAAAAGGGGCTGGAAGGACAGATTTGCCATAGGAAGAAAGAAAGCAAAGAAAATCTTAGATAAATTCAAAAAATCCGACAGGTTTGAACTTGATAGGGAAGTTATGGAACTTTTGGAATTTTATGGACTTGAGGTTGCAGAATTTAAGATAGCCAAATCTATAGAGGATGTTTATGCAGTGGCTCAGGAGTTGGGTTATCCTGTGGTGTTAAAGACACTCACCTCAAGGGCTGTTCATAGGGAAGATGCAGGAGGAATTTGTCTGGTTCGCTCTAAAGAGGAGGTGAAAGAGGCTTATCCTTCTGTTTTGGGAGAGATATTTACCAGAATGCCTTGGCTTTCTTTGGAAGGAGTTATGGTGCAGAAATTTGTTGATGGAAAATATGGGCTTTGGATAAAGATGGAAAGAGAAAACAAAGATATTCTTCCTTTTGTAGTTGAGCTTAGGGAGGGGGAAAGAGAGAAAGTCAGCAGAGCTATTTTTGTCAAAAGTGAAAAGGACTTAGATTTTCTCAGCCAACTTCCAGAGGAGATTTTGGGAGCTTACATATTCTTTCTGCACTTTCCAGATATAAGAAAGATGGAAGCAGACTTTGTGGGCACAGATGAGGGCTTTGTTCTTGTAGATGCAAAAGCCTATTTATTCGAGTCATGAGATTAGCGGTTATAGCTGGAGAGGGAGATTTCATAGAGGATATTATCAGCCAATTAGATGGAAATCCTATTGTAATTAGCCTTTCTGATAAGCCCAGATACAATTATCATTATAAATTTTCTCCGGGAGAGGTGGGGGGGATTTTAAAGGTTCTGGAGAAAGAGGGGATAGATTCGGTGTTCTTCATTGGGAAGATAGAAAGGAAAGGTATATTTGGAGGCTTAAAGTTTGATCTTACAGCTTTAAAGCTTGTGGGAAGGCTTAAGAGTTTCAGCGATGATGCCATAATGAATGAGGCCATAAAGCTTTTAAAGGAGAAAAATATCGCTGTTCTTTCTCAGAAAGAGGTGTTGAAAGATTTTATTGCTCCTGAAGGCTTTATTTGCGGCAAACTGACAGATTCCGAATGGGATGATGTGGTGTTCGGATTTACGGTAGCAAAGAGATTGGGAGAGCTTGGTATAGGGCAGACTGTGGTGGTGAAAAGGCTGAGTGTAATATCCGTTGAGGCTATAGAAGGCACTGATTGTACTATTGAGAGGGCGGGAAGGTATGTTAAAGACTTTGTGGTGGTTAAGGTGAAGAGACCACAGCAGAATCCTTTTATGGATCTTCCCTTTGTAGGTGAAAGGACTTTAAAGGTTATGAAAGAATCTGGAGGAAAGGTTCTTGCTGTTGAAGCAAGCAATACCTTAATTGTGGGAAAAAATTTTAGGGATTTGGCTAAAAGATTGGGCATTAAGGTTGTAGGGGTAGGTGAGGATATAATTGGGGAAAAAGGAAGCGGTTAAGGTATTTATTGTTGCCGCTGAGGATTCAGCTTCTCTTCATGCTAAAGGATTGATGGAAGCTTTTAATAATATGGGAAATTTTTATTTTTACGGTGTGGGTTCTTCTTTCTTATCCCATTTCATGGATATAAAATACAGTTCATCTCAACTCTCCTTTGTGGGATTTGAGGAGCCTGGAAAGTTATTAAAAATAGCCAAAATATATCTTCATTTAAAAAGACTTCTTCTTGATGCTGATCTTGTTCTTCTCATTGATTATCCTGGAATGAATCTAAGGATAGCCAAATACGCCAAATCTAAAGGAAAGCCTGTCTGCTACTATGTGGCTCCTCAGGTATGGGCTTGGTGGACTTCCCGTATTAAGTCAATTAGAAATTCAGTGGATAGGCTTGTGTGTTTGTTTCCCTTTGAGGTAGATTTTTTTAAATCCTTCGGTGTGAAGGCATGCTTTTTTGGACATCCCCTTGTTGACAGATTAAAAGGGTATGTCTCAGGGAAAAGAAAGTATATAAGTTTTCTTCCGGGATCCAGATCCAGTGAGGTGAAAAGCACCTTTAATATTATGCTCTCTGCTGCTAAAGAGTTGAAATCCATTTTTCCTTGGGCAAAAATAGCTTTCATAAGAGCTTCTGGTGTTTCTTCCAAATTTTTTTCTGGCTTGCCCGATTTTGTGGAATTGATAGAGCCAGATAAAAGATTTGAGATTATGGGAAGGTCTTTGTGTGCTGTGTCTGTAAGCGGAACAGCTGTTTTAGAACTTGGAATCTTGAAAGTTCCCACAGTTGTTGTTTACAAAACAAAGCCATTGACCTATGAAATAGGAAGAAGGTTGGCTAAGGTTAGCAATTTAGGGATTATAAATATACTGGCAGGTAGGGAGATCTTTCCTGAGTTGATTCAGGATAGGTTTAACACATATAATGTTGTAAAATGGGTTGAGGCTTTAATGGTGGATTCATGTATAAGGGAAAATATAATTTTAAGTTTAGACAGAATTGTGGATTCCCTTAAAGGGGAGAATCCCTACAGGAAAGCAGCGGAGTTTTTCAGTGAAGTATTACCTTAGAATTTTAAAAGAGTATCTTTTACCCTATTGGGGACTTGTGGTTTTGGCTCTTCTCTGTTCTGCTGTTGTTGCTGCTACCCATGGCGCTACTGCATGGCTTGTTAAGCCTTTAATGGACAAGATATTTATAGCCAAAGACAGAAAAATGCTTATTATCCTGCCCCTTATCATTGTGGGACTCTATTTTATCAAGGGCATTTGTAGATTTTTACAGAATTACATAATGAAGTATGTAAGCAACCTCATGATAATGAATATAAGGGTGGATCTTTATTCCAAACTCCAAAGCATGAGCTACTCCTTTCTGAAAAGCAAAAGAACAGGGGAATTTCTCTCAAGGATAATAAATGATGTTGGTGTTGTAAAAAAGGCCAATGTTTCTCTTATAAGGAATTTTGTGAGACAGGTGTTTACCTTAATAGCTTTGCTCTTTGTTCTGTTTAAAAGGGATTGGCAGCTCACACTCATTTCTCTTTCCGTTTTTCCCTTAATGGGAGTGACCATATACAAGATAGGCCGAACCATGAAGAAGATTTCAAAGAGAAAGCAAAAAAAGATGGCCACAGTTTCCAGTGTCCTTATAGAAGGCTTTAGCGGTGCAAAGGTTGTGAAGGTATTCAATGCTGAAGAAAAAGAGGTAGAAAGATTTAGAAAGCACATGAAAAAACTTTTGAAACTCAATATGAAAGGGGTGTTTGTTAAAGAGATAAATGCTCCTTTAGTTGAATTTATGGGTGCAATTGCAGCTGCTTTTATAGTTTATATGGGTGGTGATAGGGTAATAAAGGGTGTTCTTACACCCGGAGACTTCTTCTCCTTTATGGCTGCATTGATGATGATGTATGATCCTATAGTAAAGATTTCTGGTGTTAATGCTTCGGTTAACTCAGCCATAGCCGCTGCAGAAAGGATATACGCATTTTTGGATATGGAGCCTGATATAAAAGATGCTCCAGATGCTATGGAGAAAAAGAGCTTTGAAAGACTAATTGAGTATAGAGATGTTTGGTTTAGATATCCCGATGCTCCTTTTGATCAGTGGGTTTTGAAAGGCATATCCTTTAAGGTAAAAAAGGGAGAAAAGGTGGCAATAGTTGGTGAGAGTGGGGTAGGAAAGACCACTTTGGTGGATCTTCTTCCCAGGCTTTTTGATGTGACCAAGGGAGCCATTCTTATAGACGGAATTGATATAAGAAAGATTAGGATTAAAGATCTGAGGAGTCTTATAAGTGTTGTTACTCAAGATGTGATACTCTTTAATGATACCATCTTTAATAACATCCTCTATGGACGTCCTGACGCCAGCGAGGAGGAGGTGATTAGAGCAGCCAAGCTTGCCAGAGCCCACGATTTTATAGTTGAGCTTCCTGAGGGTTATGACACTGTGGTAGGGGATATGGGGGTTAGGCTTTCAGGGGGACAGAGACAGCGTATATCTGTTGCAAGGGCTATACTCAAAAACGCTCCTATCCTTATCCTTGATGAAGCCACTTCCGCTTTAGATGTGGAGAGTGAGAGGCTTCTTCAAGAGGCTCTCTATACCCTTATGCAAAACAGAACCGTTTTTATAATAGCCCATAGACTTTCCACAGTTATGGAAGCTGATAGAATCATTGTTATGAAAGACGGCAGAATAGTGGAGGAGGGGAGCCATCAGGAACTTATTAAGAAAGAGGGTCTCTACAAAAGACTCTGCGAACTTCAGTTTGCCAGATACGATAGGACTGCAGAATTGGTTGGCAGTTAATCTTATCTGTTTTTTAGCCCCTTTTTACCATAAGACTTTAAAGGTGAAGGAGATAGACCGTGATATTAGAGAATCACTATTAGATGAATACGGAAGGCTTATATACGCTTTTTGGCACAATCGGTTCTTTCCATTGATCCTTGAAAACAGAGACTCAGGTATAGTGGTTTTGGTAAGCCTCAGCAAAGACGGAGATCTTATAGATGCTATTCTAAGGAAATTTGGTTTTGAAACGGTTAGGGGTTCAACTTCAAGGGGAGCCATTTCTGCTTTAAAGGCACTTGTCAGGAAAATAAATCAGGGTAAAAGCGTTGCCATAATGCCAGATGGTCCTAAAGGCCCTGTATATGAGGTGAAGGAAGGGGTGATATCCCTTTCAAAACTTACCGGTATTCCTATTTTGCCTGTTACTGTGGTTTATTCCTCTTTTTGGGAGCTGTCCAGCTGGGATAGATTCAGGATACCAAAGCCCTTCTCCCGTGTTCTAATAAAATATGGCGATCCTTTGTTTATAAGCAGAAGTATGGATAATAGTAAAGCTGCTTCGCTTCTGAAAGATAAGCTCTTTTCTTTGGAAGAGGAAGCATTAAATAAGCTAAAAGGTGAATATAGATTTTGAAATACAGAATACTTCATACAAACATGCACAAAGGTGGTTGGGGAGGTCAACCCAACAGGATATTGCTTGTCTCTAAAGCTCTTATGGAAAGGGGACATTATGTAATTGTTGCTGCCCCTAAAGGAGCCACCTTGATAAAAAGGGCTAAAAGTTTGGGAATACCTGTTTTTGACGATCTAAAATTTCCTAAAAAATTCAGTCCAAAGACATTTTGCCAAGAGGTATTGAAGTTAAGAAAACTTATGGAAAAAGAGAACATCCACATTGTTCATACCCATGGCTCTCAGGATACCTGGACTGCTTCAATTGCCGCTAAACTTTTTAATCCTCCCAAGCCTGTGGTGAGGACAAGGCATAATACCTTCTTTGTAGAAAACCATGTTGCCAATAGATTTCTTTACCGTGTGCTTATAGATTATCTTGTCCTTGTATCAGAAGGTATATTAGATGTTTATAAAAGATCAGGTGTATTGGGCAATAAAATAGAGAAAACAAAGACTGTTTATAGTGTGGTAGAGTCTGAAAGATTCAAAGATGCCAAGAATATGAAAAGAAATGTTATTTCTGAGTTTAAAATATCTGAGAAGTTTCCTGTTTTTGTAAAGGTGGCAAGACTTGCTAAAGAGAAAGGCCATATCCACTTTTTAAAGGTGGCCAAAGAATTTTTATCTGTTTCTAAAGCCTTATTTTTTGCTTTAGGTGAAGGACCTTTAAAGGAGTATTTGGAAAAGTTTTCCTCTGATCTTGGAATAAAAGAATATATATTTTTCACAGGATTGAGATCAGATGTCCCAGGTTTTCTTTCAATAGCAGATCTTTTTCTTTTCACCCCTGTATCAGGGGAGTCTCTGGGTACAGCTGCTCTTGAGGCTCTTTACACCAAGGTGCCTGTGTGTGCTTTTAAAGTAGGAGGGATCGATGCTTCTGTGGAGGAGGGAAAGAGTGGCTTTTTACTTCCTGTAGGAGATGAGGACGGGATGTTTGAGAAGATGAAGATTGTTTTTAATAGAAGAAGATTGAGAATAATGGGATTTAACGGAAGAAGGATTATCAATAGAAAGTTTCTCCTTCCTGTTCTTGTTGAGGGCAATTTATGGGTGTATCAGAAAATCCTAAAAAGGTGATATTTTCCATCATTATACCCACCTACAATAGGCTCAACACCTTAAAGCTTAT
>JALVKL010000016.1 GCA_027033775.1 bacterium
GCATCTTCAAGCTCCTCTAAAGTTGCTCTGAAGGCAACTTTCAATTCTTCTGGCATTCTTTTGATGAATCCCACAGTGTCAGTTATTATGCATTTTCCCACTTCGGGTATGAATATCGTTCTGCTTGTGGGATCCAAGGTTGCGAAAAGCTTGTTTTGAGTGTAAACGTCTGAGCCTGTCAAAGTATTGAGTAAAGTGGATTTACCAGCGTTTGTATATCCTATGAGGGATATTATAGGTATTCCTGTCTTTATTCTTGTCTTTCTTCTTTCTTTTCTCTGTTTTCTCAGTCTCTCAAGCTGATCTTCTAAATGGGATATCCTCTTTTTAATTCTTCTTCTGTCCACTTCAAGCTTGGTCTCCCCTGGACCTCTTCCTCCAATTCCTCCTGTCAATCTTGACATAGCTTCTCCCTTTCCTATGATCCTTGGATACATATACCTCAGTTGGGCAAGTTCCACTTGGATTTTACCTTCCATGGATTGGGCTCTTTTCGCGAATATATCTAATATAAGTTGGTTTCTGTCTATCACCTTTAAATCTGTCAGATTTGCTATGTTGTTCAGCTGTTTTGGGGAAAGCTCCTGATCAAATACCATCATGGTCGCTCCCAAGGAGAGGGCCTTAATTATTATCTCTTGGAGTTTCCCTTTTCCCATGAGCAATTCAGGGTTGTAATGTTTAACTCTCTGTATCACAGTATCCAGTACCTTTATGTTTGCAGATTCAGCCAGTCTAACAAGCTCTTCCATGGAGTATTCTGCTTCTTTTCTCTTTTCCCTTGTTGCAGAAACCAGTATCGCCTTCTCATCATATTTGGAGGAGTCCTTCAAGGAGAACGCCTTTGCCATTTGGTTTTCAAGGTCAAATATAAACTCAGGAAAGTTCAGCTTTATTTTTGTGGGATGGGACCACTCTATTATTTCGACCCTTTTCTCTTCTTTATGGGGGGGAAGAAGATATGCCATTTCGACTTTTTGGGGCATCCCTTCTTCCGATACCTGTATAACCATCATGGCGTCCAATCTTAGCATGAGCAGGTCAGTAATATCTTCCTCGTTTAATCCTTCGTAGGCCAAGTGGGTGTGAACGCACCTGAGTCCTTTCAGTCTTCCCAAAGAGTACCTGAATCTTGAAAGATCAGGGATCACTATTTGATGGTGTGTTCCTACAATAACATGGGTTATCTGTCCCGTTCTATTAATAAGAACTCCGATTTGCCTTCCAATATCCTTTGAAATTGAAGAGATATATCTGGCCAGCTCATAAGATATTAATTCTCCCTTTAGCCTTCTTCTGTAAATTCTCTCTAAAGCTTTTATTTCACTTTTTTGAAGGCCCTTTGTGTTACCGTAAAGTTTTACGATGTTTTTTCTTCCTCCTTAAGGTCTCTTCTCCAAACAACTCTTATAAATTTCTCTCCTTCATTGTAAGAGAAGTCCAGTTCTCCTTTGTGGGCTTTGTATAAGGCTTCACCCAATCTCCTTGCAAGGTGCGGGTATGTTACAGTTATTGTTATTCCTTCTTCATCTTTCTCTATATCCATTATTCTTTGTAATGGCCTGTGATTTTTAGCCTCTTCCTCTACGTTTTTGATTAAATTCATTATCTCTTCTTCTCTTTCTAAAAAATAGCTTCCTTCTATTCTGAGTATGCCACCTGGATATTTATCCTGAATTCTTCTACAGGCTGGGCATATAGCCTTGTTTATATTCTTTTCGGATACAGGTTTCTCCCATGTCCATCTACCATCCTTATAGTAGGCTTTACACACAGGACAAATTGTAGGTTCTGGATATTTCTTAAATTCATAATAGGGATTTCCAGTATCAGTGGCATCAAATTCCTTTCTTCCTGCTGAAAAATATGTCATTTATCCCTCCTCTTTTTTGTTTTGTCATAATATATAATTTAACCCGTATACCAGATTTTGTGGAGAGCATCATGAAAAAACTTGTGTTTTACATTTCAGATGTTGGATGGGGACACGCCACAAGACAGATTCCTCTTATAGAGGAAGCCCTTAAAGCAGGATTTGAAGTGTATTTGAGGAATTCATCTGCAAAGGAGATTTTACAAAAATACTTTTGTGATGACAAATTTTTTATTTCGT
>JALVKL010000017.1 GCA_027033775.1 bacterium
TTTTTCTTGTTCTTTTTTTAATACAGCTTGTTATGGCGGTTATAGCCAGGGTGGTGCCCCAAATGAACATTTTTATGGTAGGTTTTCCTGTACAAATAGCTTTGGGATTTTTCCTTCTTTTTATTTCTCTAAAGGCTATGGGGTTTTTATTCACAGATACCTTCTATAATATGAAGATTCACATATACACACTTATGAGGTTAATATCAGGGCGTTAAATAATGAGGGAAAGGGACGACGCTGAAAGAACAGAAGAAGCCACTCCGAGAAGGAGAGAAGAGGCAAGAAAAAAAGGGGATGTAGCTAAAAGCAGGGAGATTCCTGCAGTTTTAATAATTTTGTTTTCCCTTATATATTTTTATCTTTTAAAAAATTATTATTACAGACTCTTTCAAGATATGTTCTATTTTTTTATCAATATTTCCCATACAGGTTGTATAAACTTACACACATTTTTGTTGTCTCTTTCATTTACAGCCAAGATACTTTTTCCTCTATTTCTGATAATGATATTAGTTTCTATCTTCTCCTATGTGGTTCAGTTTGGATTTATATTTTCTGCTGATCCTCTAATTCCCAAATTAGAAAAACTGAATCCTGTTAAAGGAATGGCTAATCTATTCTCTAAAAGGGTGCTGGTTGAGCTTCTTAAGGCTATATTTAAAGTGGCCATTATATTTTACATTGTATACGGTTTTATTAAAACAGAGATTAAAAAGATCGGTTTTATATATGGATTGGATCCCTTATCTTACTTTATTTTACTGGCTAAGGACTCGTGGATTTTGCTATTTAAAATTAGTATTGCTTTTATCTTGCTTTCCATACTGGACTATGCGTTTCAGCGGTGGGATTATGAGCAAAGCCTCAAAATGACAAAGCAAGAGGTTAAAGAAGAACTCAAGCAGCAGGAAGGAGATCCCTTGGTAAAATCCAGAATAAGAAGAATTCAGAGGGAGATGGCAAGAAGAAGAATGATGCAGGAGGTGCCCAAAGCAGATGTTGTGATTACAAATCCCATTGAGATAGCTGTGGCGTTAAAGTATGATGAAGAAAAGATGGAAGCGCCAAAGGTTGTGGCTAAAGGTGCTGGAGTTTTGGCTTTAAAAATAAGGGAGATAGCAAGAAGGCATGGAGTTCCTATTGTGGAGAATAGATTGCTTGCCAGAATGATTTATAAAATGGTGGATCTGGGAGAGGAGATCCCGGAATCTCTATATAAAGCTGTGGCAGAGGTTTTGGCCTTCGTTTATAGACAGAAAGAGAGAGTCTAATGAGGGAATTTCTTTTAGAAAGAAGATTCAGCATATTCAGTGAATTAGGGGTAGCTTTCGCTGTTGTTCTTATTCTCACGGTTATGGTGTTACCCCTTCCTGCTTGGTTGCTGGATATATTACTTGCCCTCAGTATCAGCATATCCCTTTTGGTTTTGCTTACCACAGTCTATATAAGAAAGCCCCTTGAATTTTCTGCTTTTCCTTCAGTCTTGCTGGTAGTTACACTCTTCAGGCTCTCTTTGAATGTTGCCACCACCAGAAGAATACTTCTTTACGGGAATATGGGTACAGCTGCGGCAGGCCACATAATAGAGGCTTTCGGTCAATTTGTGGTGGGGGGCAGTTATGTGGTAGGTTTTGTGATATTTCTGATTTTGGTTATTATAAACTTCATTGTTATTACAAAGGGTGCCCAGAGAATAGCAGAGGTAGCGGCTAGATTCACTTTAGATGCCATGCCAGGCAAACAGATGGCCATAGACGCCGATCTTAACGCTGGGATAATTGATGAGGAGGAGGCAAGGAGAAGGCGTCAGGAGATTCAGAGAGAAGCAGATTTTTACGGTGCTATGGACGGTGCTTCAAAATTTGTGAGAGGGGATGCCATAGCAGGACTTATAATAACTTTTATAAACATTGTTGGCGGTCTTATAATAGGAGTCATGCAGTATAAGATGAGCCTTTCAAAAGCAGCTAAGACATATACTATCCTTACCATAGGAGATGGTCTTGTCAGCCAGATACCTGCTTTAATTGTTTCTACTGCTGCTGGCATTCTTGTTTCTAGAGCAGCTTCTGAATCTCATCTTGGATCAGATATAGTGAAGCAACTCACATCTTATCCAAGGGCTCTTTTCCTTGCCTCTGGCGTGTTATTTTTTGGGGGATTCGTTCCAGGTTTTCCCTTTCTTCCCTTCTTTTTACTATCTGCCCTTTTTGGAATATTGGGTTATCTGGGGATAAAAAGGGAAAAGGTTATCGAAAAGGAGGAACCCAAGGAAGAAACACCTGAGGTGGAGATTGAAAGAATCAAGACAACTTTACAGATTGATCCAATAGAGCTGGAGCTCGGGTATAATTTAATACCTCTGGTAGAGAAAGGAGACCTACTTAATCGCATAAGGGCCATGAGAAGACAGATAGCTCAAGATTTGGGTTTCATAGTGCCACCTATAAGGGTGAGGGATAACCTTTCACTTCCTCCAAATTCTTATAGAATACTCATATATGGAACAGAGGTGGCTTCAGGGGAGCTTATGGTGGATAGATACCTTGCCATTTCTCCTAAAGAGACGGAGAAGGAAGAAATAGAGGGAATTCCTGCCAGAGAGCCTGCTTTTGGGATACCTGCTTTGTGGGTTGATGAGGAGAATAGAGAAAAAGCTATGTTAGCTGGCTACACAGTGGTTGATGCCACCACTGTTATTATAACACACTTATCGGAGGTTATAAAAAAGCATGCCCATGAGCTTTTAGGAAGGGATGAACTGAATGATCTTCTTGATGCTTTGGCCAGAAATTATCCAAGACTTGTGGAGGATCTTGTGCCCAATGTTATCTCTCACGGTCTTTTACAAAAAGTGCTTCAGAATCTTTTAAAGGAAGGGGTTTCCATAAGAAATCTTAAAAAGATATTGGAGACCCTTGCTGATTTTGCACCCAAAATTGAGGATCCAGAGCTTTTGACAGAGTATGTGAGGCAGGCTTTAGGAAGGCAGATAGTTAAGCAATACTTGACTCCTGATGGATATTTACCAGTTATTTTAATTGATAGTGAGTTGGAAAAGCAACTTTTGGAGAACGTACAGAGAACAGAGAGGGGGTCTTTCTTGGTGCTTTCTCAGGAAAAATTGAATGAGCTTGCCTCTAAAGTGAGTGCTTCATTGGATGAGGCACTAAAGGAGGGTGTTCAGCCAGTAATTTTGACCTCTTTTGAGTTGAGGGCACCTTTTAGGAAATTTATAGAAAGGGTGTTGCCCAGAGTTCCGGTTTTGTCTCATGTAGAAGTTCCTTCAGATGTTAAGGTTAAGGTTTTAGGAGTTATTAAATGAAGGTGAGGAAATTTAGAGGCAAGGATTTTAAAGAGGTTATGGAAGAGATTAAGAAAACCCTTGGAGAGGATGCCCTAATTCTCTCAACAAAGACCGAAAATGATATGGTAGAGGTTCTGGCAGCCGTTGACTTTGATTGGGATAAGATAGAAGATGAGACGCCAAGAAAGGGAATAGATATAATAGAGGAAATTAAGGCTTCTGAAAACTCTTTAGATGGCAATATTACCAAATCCCATGGCTGGGACAAAATCTTGGTTGAGATTGAGGAGATAAGAAATACATTGGTTTCTTATGCTAAGAAGTATCGGGAGCTTGAGAGGTTAAAGAAGGACATATCCGAGATAAAGAAGTTGCTGAGTAAAGGGGTAAATCTGTTAGATGTGTATGAAAGTCTGGATGAGGAAGCCTTTTCATTGTTTCTAAGACTCAGGGAAATGGAGGTTGAGGATAATATAATAAAAAAGATATTTTCTGAGATAAAAGAAACCAAATCTTTACCTGCCAGATCTGTGGCAGATCGTTTCATATCAAACTCTATAAAAACTGCGAAATTTGAGCCTTTGCCTGGTGTGCCAAATGTATTTGTGGGACCTACTGGAGTAGGTAAAACCACCACAATAGCCAAAATTGCTTCTATTTTAAAATTCTTTTCAGGCATAGAAGTTGCTATTATAAGCATTGATACATACAGAATTGGGGCTATTGATCAGATGAAAATTTATGCGGATCTTTTGGACATAGACTTTTTTACCGCTGACACTCCAAGTGAATTTATGGGCTTAATTAACAGGCTGAAAGATAGAATTATTCTTGTGGATACCGCTGGCCGTTCTCCCAAGGACGAAATTAGGATGAGCGAGCTGTCGGCTTTTTTGAGCAATGTGGAGGAGTATAAGTTATATTTGCTTATTTCCTACAACTGCAGGTTGAAAGAGGCAATAAAGGTGGTGGAATCCTTTTCTTTAAAGAAACCTGACGGTTTGATACTCACCAAATTGGATGAGACTGATATTTTTGGTCTTCCATTAAATCTTTCTGTTTTTCTGAATATTCCAATAGTGTTTGTAACCACTGGACAAAAAGTCCCTGAGGATATAGAGACCCCCGATGTTAGAAAGATGTCCAGGTTAATTTTGGGATTGGAGGCATGAATGGACCAGGCCACGCTTCTTAAGGAATTTTCAAAGCTTAGAAATCCTGTGAGAACCATAGCTGTTACAAGCGGAAAGGGAGGGACGGGAAAAACAACAATGGCCATAGCTTTGTCCAAATTCCTTGCTGACAGAAAGTTTAGAGTTTGTCTCATTGACGGGGATCTTGGTTTGGCCAATGTTGATGTTGTCCTTGGTCTTTCGTCAAAACTTAACCTTTACCATGTGGCCACAGGAGAGGCTGAAATAGAAGAGGTGTTAATTGAAACTGGATATGGATTTAAAGTGCTTCCTGGAGGCTCAGGTATTCGGGAACTTCTTAATATGGATTTTTTTATGCGGAAGCAGCTTGCTTCTGAAATCTTAAAGCTTGATGGTAGATTTGATTTTATAATAGCGGATACCGCTGCTGGAATATCCGATGAGGTTATGATGTTCTGTGTATCCTGCCAGGATGTGGTTATAGTTATGACTCCAGAACCTACGTCCATAACAGACTCCTATGCTCTAATAAAGACTTTAAGTAAGGAATTTTCAAAGAGGGACTTTAAAATAATACTTAACATGGTGGAAGGGGAAAGCGATAAGTACTCCTTCAGTTATCTTAAGATGTCTGTTGATAAGTTTCTCAAATATGTGAGGCTTTTTATGTTAGGATCTGTTCCTAAAGATCCCATATTCACAAAAATAATAAAAGAACAGAACCTTGCTTTGCTTGATAAATTGAAAAATCATTTTGATCCTATAATTGATAGGCTCGTTGATCAGACTGTTTTTTCTCCCCTTCCAACAGGTTTAGGAAGGCTTGCCCTTGGTTTTATGAGGTTTAAGGGTAATGCCTTCATCCATTAAAGCTTTTGCAAATCGTCTTTTACACGACAAAAATGTAAGATTTTTTATATTAAAGGTTGCCCTTGGCTCTTTTATAGTTGTATTCTCCATTTCCTTGCCCTTTTTCTTTTTGAAAGAGACACCTTGGATGGCTTTTTTGAAAACTGTAAATCTCTCCCTTTTTGCCCTATCTGTTGGCATGTTTTCTGCTATGTTAGGTGAGATACTGAAGGGCAAGGAGTAAATGAATAAAGAAGATATAGTTAGAGAGTTTCTTCCTCTGGTCAAAAAAGTGGTTCTAAAGATGAAAAATCATCTGCCTTCCAGTGTAGATGTTGAAGACTTGGTGAGTGCAGGGTATGTTGGGTTAATGGAAGCAGTAAACAGGTATGATCCCAGCAGAAAGCAGACCTTCCCCTATTTTGCAGAATTAAAAATAAGAGGAGCGATTTACGATTATCTCAGAAGTTTAGATATCCTTCCTAAAGAAAAGAGAAGAAAGGTAAGAAAATTAGAGGAATTATATGACAAGCTTTTAGTAAATAATGGAACAGTGGAAACCCATCAGCTTCTAAAAGAGCTTGGTATAACAGAGGATGAACTGTTGAGTTTGATGAGATATTCAGCCTCAAAGTATATTGACAGCCTAACTGAGCCCTTTATAGAAGGAGAAGATAGTTACAATTTACTTTCTGTGCTGGGTTCTGAGGAGGATCCTCCCAAGTTTTTGGAGGAGAGTGAACTTTTCAATTTACTGACCAAGGCTATTGAATCTCTCCCTGAAAAGGAACAGTTGGTGCTATCCCTCTACTATGTTGATGGATTTACATTTAAAGAAATAGGTAAAATATTGAATGTGACTGAGTCTAGAGTTTGTCAAATTCATTGGAGAGCTGTAAAGAAAATAAGGGAGTTTATGGAGAAGATGGGTTACGAGGTGTGCAATGGTAAAAGTGCTGGTGGTGGATGATTCCCCTTTCTTCAGAAGGGCTATCGCCAAGATCTTAGAAAAAGATCCTCAAATAAAGGTTATAGGTTTTGCCAAAGATGGCGAAGAGGCTGTTCAGAAGGCCTTGGAATTGTCTCCTGATGTGATAACCCTTGATGTAGAGATGCCTAAAAAGGATGGTATAGAAGCCTTAAGGGAGATAATGGAAAAAAAGCCCACTCCTGTTATTATGGTGAGCGCCTTAACCACCGAGGGAGCCGAAGCCACTATAAAGGCCTTGGAGTTAGGAGCGATAGATTTCATTCCTAAAGGTGTGGATAAGGGTCTGCTTAGATTTTATAATGTTGAAAAGGAGCTTATAAGCAAAGTAAAGCATGCAAAGGGCAAAATTGGAAGGGTCCAAAAAGTAAAAAAGATAACAAAGGAATTTCCTAAATCCGTTTTGCAATCATCATCTAAGGAAAAAAAACCTTTTCACAAAGGCAAATTTGAGATACTTTCTATTGGTTCATCTACCGGTGGTCCACCTGCTTTACAGACTATATTCTCTTCTTTTAAGAAAACATTTAATCTTCCTGTTGTTGTGGCTCAGCATATGCCACCCATATTTACAAGGATGTTGGCTGAGAGATTGAATTCTGTGTCCCATCTAAACGTTAAAGAAGCGGAAGATGGAGAACCTATAGAGAGGGGTTGTGCTTATATAGCCCCTGGTGGGAAACAGATGGTTGTGGTTTCAAAATCGGGAAGAAAAATTTTGAGAGTTGGTGATTTTTCGGAGGGGATAATTTTTAGACCTTCAGTGGATCTTCTATTTAAATCTGTAGCTCAGGCTTATGGAGGATCTGTTATAGCTGCCATCTTGACGGGTATGGGACAAGATGGGTGCGAGGGGGTGAAAGATATTAAACAAAAAGGCGGTATTGTAATAGCCCAAGACGAATCCACCTGTGTCGTTTACGGGATGCCAAAATGTGTAGTGGAAAGAAAATTGGCAGATTATGTATTGCCTCTTTATGAAATTCCTGATGTTATTAATAATATAGCTTCGGGGGAAAGATAGGAGGTGTTTAATGGCAGAAATCCTCTCTCAAGAAGAGGTGGATGCTCTTCTTGCTGCTCTTCAGAAGGGAGAGGAAATAGATTTAGAGGTCTCCTCTGATAAGTTTTCCCCCACTAAAACCGCAGTTTTATACAATTTTAAAAGACCTGACAGGATATCTAAAGATCAATTAAGATTTTTGCAGTTTTTGCACGACAGATTTGCGAGAAACTTCTCCTCTGTTCTTTCTACGTATCTTAGAAGCATCGTTGAGGTTGATCTTGTATCCATTGAACAGATAACCTATTCAGAATTTCTCATGTCCCTTCCCGATCCCACCTTTTTCTGTGTCTTAGGGGTCTATCCCCTTGAGGCTAAAATAGCAATAGAGATAAATCCTGGGCTTGTATTTCCTATAATTGATAGGCTCCTTGGGGGTGAAGGAGAAGCCATAGAAGAGGTAAGGCCTCTAACTGATCTTGAAATGGATCTCATGGACGGTGTGATAAACAGGGCTCTTGAAGAGTTGGAGAAGGTTTGGGAAACTGTAGTTGAGGATATTGAATTTGTGGTGGAAGTGAAGGAAAGTAGTCCACATCTCATTCAAATAGTGGCGCCCAATGAGGTTGTGGTTCTCATCACCTTTGAGATTAGAATAGGGGAAGTCAAAGGTATGATGAATATATGTATTCCTGCAATAGCTTTAGAACCCATAAGTTCACAACTTGGCTTGGAAATGTTTACAGGAACCAAGACCATTTCCGAAGAAGATAGAAGAAAGGTTTTAGGGCATATAGAAAGGGCTTTGGTGGAGATAGAAGCCATATTAGGGAGAACCACTTTAACTGTTGAAGAAATTTTGGATTTGGAAGAGGGGGACGTGGTTTGTCTTCCCAATTTTGTAGATGCTCCCATAGTTTTGACAGTGGGTGGTGTTGAGAAATTCTATGGAATGATAGGATTGTATAAAGGCAGAAAGGCCGTTAAAATAAAGAGTACTGTGGAAGAGAAAGGGGAAGGTTATGGAAATTCCGAAAATAATTAGAGAGTGTTTGCCTTATTTAGAAGAGGTTATAGTGGCACTGTTCATGGTTAAAGGCTCTGTGGCTATCCAAGAGGAGACATTAAGGGAAGATATAGATTGGGATGATATTCTTTTTTCCTTTGTTGGTATCGAAGATACCGAGGCAAGGATAGGCGTTTTATGGAAAAAGCAGGATGTTATAAAACTTGCTTCCAAAATTTTAGGCTTAGAGTCAGAAGAGCTTACCGATGAGTTAAAGGATGCTTTTTCTGAATTTTTGAATCAATTCTTCGGGAGAATAAGATTAGAGTTCACGAAATACAAAGAAGACATTAATTTCACGCAACCAGAGATATTGGATATCTCTAAAGAGAATTTGAAGGAGTTAGGTTTTGATAGATTTTTGGTTTGTTCTTTGAAAATAGAGGAAGAGAACTTTGAGTTTGCTTTTGCCTTTGACCAGAAAGCCCTTGATATTCTATATGAGCTTTCTGAGGAAAAAAAGACTGAAGTTTCTGAAATGGTCAATGATATAGTGAGCCAGAAGGAAGAATCTGCTAAATTGAGTTACGATAAGCTTGATCTCATATTGGATATAGAGCTTCCTGTTTATGTAAGTCTTGGCAAGAGCAGAATGAAAATAAAAGATGTGCTTAAGTTGGGATCAGGCTCATTAATTGAACTTGACAGATCTGCCGATGATTATGTGGATCTCGTGGTTAATGGAAAGGTTATAGCAAGGGGAGAGGTTGTAGTGGTAGAGTCCAATTTTGCTTTAAGAATAAAGGAGATTGTGAGTAAATCAGAAAGGATCCGAGGCCTTAGGGGTTAATTCTTTGGAATTTACTTTTATTTAACAAGATTTCTTGACGCCAAAAGTTCTTTTGTGTTAACTCCTTAGCTGGGAGGTTTAATGCGAAGAAAAAGAGAACCACAAGAGGTTGTAAAGGAGCTTAACATAGGTGGAAAGATTAAGAAGCTTAGAATGGAGAAGGGCCTTACCTTGAGGGATGTATCACAAAAAACAGGTTTTTCTACTGCTTTACTTTCACAAATTGAAAACAATGTTGTGTCTCCCCCTATATCAACTTTGTGGAAGATAGCGGAAGCTTTAGGTGTGAAAATAGCCTATTTTTTTCAGGAGACCCCTAGGGAAGGTCAAGATTACTGTATAGTAAGAGCAGGGGAAGGGAAGCCTGTTGCAAGAAGGGAAACATATCCCAATCTTTCCTTTTACTCTTTAGCCTTTGGAAAACTGGACAGAAAGATGGATCCCTTCTATGTGGTGTTTGAGAAGGATCAGGAAATGAGAGAGCCTATGTCCCATGAGGGGGAGGAGTTTTTATACATACTTGAGGGAACCCTTAAGCTTCAATTGGGGGATAAGACTATCTATTTGAATGAAGGGGATTCTATTTATTATGACTCCCGTATTTCCCACTGCGCCGCGGGTAAAAAGGGAACAAAGTTCATTGCTGTTCTGTGGAGATTGGATAGAAAAATTTGAGGAGGTGTGTTGTGAGAGAAGTTTATATTTTGTCGGCAGTGAGAACACCCATAGGGAATTTCTTGGGCACTATAAGCAATATTCCAGCAACCAAATTGGGATCTATTGTGGTTAAGGAAGCCGTTAATAGGGCGGGAGTAAAACCTGAGGATGTGGATGAGGTTATAATGGGTCAGGTGGTTCAGGCTGGGGCTGGTCAGGCTCCTGCCAGACAGGCCATGAGATATGCTGGTCTTCCTGATAGTGTAAATGCTTTTACTGTGAATAAGGTATGTGGTTCTGGACTCAAAGCTGTAATGCTTGGTGCTACTGCTATAAAGGCTAATGAGGCGGACGTGATAGTTGCAGGCGGAATGGAAAGCATGAGTTTGTGTCCCTATGCTCTGTTCAAAGCAAGAACAGGATACAGACTATTTAATGGAGAACTTGTGGATCTTATGGTTCATGATGGACTTTGGGATCCCTACCATGATTTTCATATGGGTATGACAGGGGAGCTTATTGCCGATAAGTATAACATCTCTCGAGAGGATATGGACAAGTTTTCCTTGGAATCCAACAATAGAGCTCTGAAAGCTATACAGGAGGGCAGGTTCAAAGAAGAGATTGTTCCCGTTGAAGTTCCTCAGAAAAAGGGAGAACCGATAATATTTGATACTGATGAAGGTCCCAAGGCTACCACTTTGGAGAAGTTGTCTAAATTGCCTCCTGTATTCAAGAAAGATGGTAAAGTTACAGCTGGTAATGCCTCTAAAATAAGTGACGGAGCTTCGGCTTTGGTAATAGCCTCTAAGGAGAAGGTGGAATCGGCAGGTTTGAAGCCTATGGCGAAGATTATAGCTTACACCTCTTATCATGTAGAACCTCAATGGGTTATGGAAGCTCCCATACCTTGTGTTAAAAAGCTGCTCAATATGACAGGCTTTACCATAGATGATATGGATCTGGTTGAGCATAACGAGGCTTTCTCATCAGCTTCCATTGCTGTTATGAGAGCTTTGAATATCCCTCATGAGAAGTTTAATGTTCACGGAGGAGCAGTTGCTCTTGGCCATCCCATAGGAGCGACAGGAGCGAGGATCCTTACCACACTTCTTTATGCCCTCAAACAAAGAGGGCTCAAAAGAGGACTTGCCACCCTCTGCTTAGGAGGTGGAGGTGCTGTGGCAATGATTGTTGAAATGGTTTAAAAAATGAAGGAGGTAGAATCATGAGGTTGGAAGATATAAAAAAGATAGGTGTAGTGGGTGCTGGTGTAATGGGTCATGGAATAGCTCAGGTTTGTGCTCAGGCTGGATATGAAGTTGTGGTTAGGGAGATAAATGAGGAGGCTCTCAATCGTGGTTTAGGGATGATAGAGAAAAATCTTACAAGGGCTGTGTCCAAAGGTAAAATTTCCGAAGACGAGAAGTCCGCCATTATGGCTAGAATAAAAGGGACAACCAATTTGGAAGATCTTGCCGATGTGGATTTTGTGATTGAGGCTGTTGTTGAGCTTGAAGATGTGAAGAAAGAGGTTTTTGTGGAATTGGACAAGATTACAAGAAGCGATGTAATCCTCTCTTCTAATACCTCTTCTATCTCCATCACAAAGATAGCCTCCTGGACACAAAGACCCGAAAAGGTGATAGGTATGCATTTTATGAATCCTGTTCCTGTAATGAAGCTTGTAGAGGTTATAAGAGGGCTTCAAACCAATGATGAGACTACAGATATTGTCGTTAAGCTTTCAGAAAAGCTTGGAAAGGTTCCCGTTGTCATTAACGACTCTCCTGGATTTGTATCTAATAGGGTTCTTATGCCCATGATAAATGAGGCTATATTTGCGCTATATGAAGGTGTAGGCTCTCCTGAAGCTATTGATACCATAATGAAGCTGGGTATGAATCATCCAATGGGTCCCCTTGCCCTTGCCGATTTGATAGGTTTGGATACATGCCTTTTCATTTTGAATGTTATGTATGAGTCCTTTGGCGATCCCAAATACAGACCATGTCCTCTCTTGGTTAAGATGGTGGATGCTGGTTACTTGGGAAGGAAAACAGGAAAAGGCTTTTACGATTACACTGAAAAGAAATAACCCTTTAGATTATTTTAGGAGGTAAACCATGACCTTTGAGCTCACAGAAGAGCAGAAAATGTTAAAGGATATGGTCAAAAGGTTTGTAGACGAGCAGGTGAAACCAAGGGCTAAAGAAATAGATGAAAAGTGTGAAATCCCACAGGAGATTATAAAACAGTTGGCAGAATTGGGTCTTTTTGGGGTACATGTCCCCGAGGAATATGGCGGTTCAGCCATGGACTATGTGGCTTATTCCATGGTTATTGAGGAGCTTTCAAGGGGATGTGCATCAACGGGTATACTTGTATCTGCCCACACCTCCTTAGTTGTAGATCCCATTTTGAAATACGGAACAGAGGAGCAGAGGAAAAAATTTTTGGTGCCTCTTGCCACTGGGGAAAAGATAGGAGCTCATGCCATGACAGAGCCAGGAGCGGGAACGGATGTAACCAGCATTTCTACGAGTGCTAAAAAAGAGGGGGATTACTATATTTTAAATGGTACAAAACACTTTATAACCAATGCGAGGGAGGCTGAGATTTTCTTGGTTTTTGCTATGACAGATAGAGAAAAAAAGCACAAAGGCATGAGTGCCTTTATAGTGGAAAGGGGCACACTGGGTTTTGAGATAACCAAATATGAGCACAAACTTGGTATAAGGGGATCTTCCACGGGAGAGCTTGTGTTTGAAGATTGTAAGATTCCGGCGGAAAACCTTTTAGGTGAGGAAGGACAAGGATTTTACATAGCTATGGACTGTTACGATGGGGGAAGAATAGGGGTAGCAGCACAAGCAGTGGGGATCGCTCAAGCTGCTTTTGAAGAGGCTTTAGAGTTTGCCAAAACTCGTGTTCAGTTTGGACAGCCTATAATAAACTTTCAGGCAATACAGTTTAAACTTGCCGATATGGCAACTCTTATAGAAGCAGCAAGGCTTCTTTATCTAAAAGCTGCTTGGATGAAGACCCAAGGAATAAAAGCCTTCTATAAAGTATCGGCAATGGCTAAACTGTTTGCCTCTGATGTGGCCATGAAGGTAACTAGGGAGGCTATTCAGATTCATGGCGGTTATGGTTATACTACAGATTACGATGTGGAACGCCATTACAGAGATGCTAAAATAACAGAGATATACGAAGGGACAGCTGAAGCTCAAAGATTGACTATAGCCAGAGCTCTCTTGAAAGAGATGTAAATAATACTGCTTGACAACCATCAGGGTGAAATATATAAAACGAATGAGCGCTCATTCATTTTTAGGAGGTGAAAAATGAGAGCGGTATGCTTTGTTAAAAGTGTGCCTGATACAGAAACCAGGGTAAGGCTTTCTGGGGATAGGTTGGATAAAAGTGAAATTAAGTACATTTTGAATCCTTACGATGAGTTTGCTGTAGAAGAGGCTGTGAGAAAGAAAGAGGCTAACATTGTGGAGGAGATAGTCATTATTAGTATGGGACCTGCAAGGGCTCAGGAAGCTATAAGATCTGCTTTGGCTATGGGTGGTGATAGAGGGGTTCATATTGAGGATGACGCCCTTGATGGTTCCGATGCCTTTGTAACTGCCAAAGTTTTAGTGGAGGCTTTCAATAAAGAAGGAGGATTGGACAATTTTCAGCTTCTTATGTTTGGGCAAAGGGCCATTGATGGCGATACCTGGAGCGTTCCCGAGATGGTGGCTGAGATGTTGGGTATTCCAGCTGTTACAAATATTGTCAAACTGGATATTGAAGGGGAGAAAGCTACAGCTGTTCGCATGGTAGAAGGTGGTGAAGAGGTCTTTGAGGTTGAATTGCCAGCGGTATTTGCTGGAAGAAAAGGTCTTAATGAACCTAGGTACCCTTCTCTTCCCAACATTATGAAGGCAAAGAGAAAGCCTATAACCAAATATACAATCTCTGATCTTGGTTTATCTCCAGACGATGTTGGTAAAAGCGGATCATTTACCGAAGTGTTGAAGTATGAGCTTCCTCCGGCAAGAACCGCTGGAAGAAAGGTTGAAGGTGAACCAGAAGAGGTTGTGGAAGAGCTCATAAAGTTTCTCAGAGAAGAAGCTAAGGTGCTTTAGGAGGTGATAAAATGGTATTGGTAATAGCTGATCAGAGAAACGGAGAGTTGAGAAAACCGGCCAAGGAGGCTCTTTCTGAAGGAAGGCGTATGGCTGATGCTCTTGGTGTGAATATGGAAGCTGTTGTTATTGGAGAGGGTGTATCGGGATTGGCTGATGAGATTGCATCCTATGGCGCCGATAAGGTTTATGTGGTTGATGATCCTTTTTTGAGATACTATCATCCCATGGCTTATGCCAGGGTTGTTGGGGATCTAATAAATGAGAAGAAACCAAAAGCTGTCCTTATGGGTGGAACCCAGACAGGCAGAGATCTTCTTCCAAGAATAGCTGCCAGGGTAGGAGCAGGTATAGCCCCAGATTGCACAGGTTATCAGATAAATGATGATAAAATTGTGGCTGTAAGACCTGCCATATCTGGTAAGGTTATTGTTCATATTGGATTTAAAAGTGAACCAGTTTTATTGTCTTTGAGGCCCAATGTCTTTCCCATTGCGGAACCTGATACATCTAAAAAAGCAGAAGTGGAGAATATAAGTTTTGAGGCCACAGATAGAGAAAAAAGAATGGTTATGAAGGAGTTTAATTTAAAGGAGACGGGAAGGCCTGAGCTTACCGAAGCTGAAATTATAGTTTCTGGTGGCCGTGGCATGAAGGCCCCTGAGAACTTTGCAATGCTTGAAGAGCTTGCTGATCTTCTGGGTGCTGCAGTAGGAGCTTCTCGTGCTGCTGTTGATGCTGGTTGGAGGCCTCAGTCTGATCAGGTGGGACAAACAGGAAAGACAGTCTCTCCCAAGCTTTATATTGCCGTAGGTATTTCTGGCGCTATACAGCATTTGGCAGGAATGTCCTCTTCAAAGTATATCGTTGCCATAAATAAAGATCCAGACGCTCCTATATTTAATGTTGCAGATTTTGGTATAGTCGGGGATCTTTTTAAGGTAGTTCCAGTTCTTATTGAGAAAATCAAACAGATTAAAGAGCAGGAAGGTTAGTCGGGAGGAGAGATGATAAATATCCATGAAATAACAAGGCATGTGTATTGGAATGTTCCTCTTTTCTTTAAAATACTTGTCTATTTAGGCGGTCTTGGCGTTGTGGCTTTTGCTGTATGGGCTATATATCAAAGGATAAAGATCTGGAAACAGGGAAAAGAGGAAAATAGAAGCGATAATTTAAAGGAGCGCCTCATCTTTGCTGCCAAGGACGTCTTCCTGCACACTCGTATACTAAGAGAAAAGTTCCCTGGCTGGATGCATCTTGCCATATTCTGGGGTTTTTTCGTTCTCTTTATAGGGACTATTGTTGTGGCCATTGAGGCAGATGTACCTTTTGTTCACTTCTATTTTGGGGTCTTTTACTTACTCTTTTCTCTCATTCTGGATGTTGCTGGGCTCATTCTTATTATTGGTGTCTGTATGGCTCTTTATCGAAGGCTTAAAGAGAAGCCTGAAAGACTTCAGCCTGAAAAACCTGAAGATAAAATTATTCTTTACCTTCTTCTTGCTGTTGCCGTTACAGGTTTTTTAACAGAAGCGGTGCGTATAGCCGCTCAGGGATTTCCCAAGTTTGAAGTTTACTCTATAGTGGGATTCTTATTGGCTTTTCCCCTTGATATCATTGGGCTTGATGGGACAACGGCTCATCGTTTTTTCTGGTTTGTGCACATGGTTCTCTCTTTCGCCTTTATAGCTTACATAGGATATTCTAAGCTGATGCATATAGTGTTAATACCCGCTAATATAGTC
The DNA here is from genome assembly GCA_027033775.1 of bacterium. GTDB lineage: Bacteria > Thermosulfidibacterota > Thermosulfidibacteria > Thermosulfidibacterales > Thermosulfidibacteraceae > JAADEW01. Next base: position 15,711 of record JALVKL010000017.1, read on the forward strand.
TTTAGGGATAAAAGGCCCTATGGTGTTGTGGATCGCATTCCTGATATGGAAGAATCTGAAAGTTTTGGTCTCACTAAAATAGAGGATCTTAGCTGGAAACAGCTTATGGATCTTGATGTATGTGTGAGATGTGGCAGGTGTCAGGATGTGTGTCCCGCTTACATTACTGAAAAGCCTTTGTCTCCAAAGAATCTTATACAGGATCTGAAAGAGCATATGAACGAACGGTTCGTTATAGGAAAATCTGCCGATGAGTGTTCTCCTTATGAGAGAATCTCTACGGATGTTATATGGTCTTGTACCACTTGTGCTGCTTGTATGGAATCGTGTCCTGCTTATATAGAGCATATTGACAAGATAGTTGAGATGCGCCGCTATTTAACTCTTATGGAGGGCAATATCCCCGAGGAGATGGGATTGGCCTTCAGAAATATGGAGAATAATTTTAATCCCTGGGGTATGGGTTTTGCGGCGAGAGCCGATTGGGCAGAAGGACTGGACATACCTGTTATGTCTGAAAAGGGTGAAGCAGAGTATCTTCTTTGGGTGGGTTGTGCAGGTGCTTATGATGATCGTTATAAAAGGGTTATGAGGGCTTTTGTGGAGATACTTAAAGCAGCTCAGGTAGATTTTGCCATTTTAGGAAAGGAAGAGAAGTGCTGTGGAGATTCTGCAAGGCGTTTAGGAAACGAGTATCTCTTTGAAATGTTGGCTGTGGAGAATGTTGAGCTTCTCAAAGCTTATAATGTGAAGAAAGTCATAGTTGCATGTCCTCATGGTTATCATGTGTTAAAAAACGAATATACCCAATACGGATGGGAAGGGGAGGTCTTACATCACACAGAATTTATAGCCAAGCTTTTAAGGGAAAATAAGATAAAGCTCACCAAGGAAATTCCGAAGGTTTCTGTGTATCACGATTCTTGCTATTTAGGAAGGCATAACGGTATATACCAAGAGCCCAGATTTATACTGAGCAATGTCGCTTCTGAAATAAAGGAGATGCCCAGAAGCAGAGAGCTTTCTTTCTGTTGCGGTGCAGGTGGTGGAAGGATGTGGCTTGAGGAGACCATAGGGAAAAGGATAAATGTTGAAAGGACGGAAGAGGCTATAAATACAGGCGCTCAACTCATTGTAACTGCCTGCCCATTCTGCCTCACTATGTTTGACGACGGCCTTAAAAACAAAGGCAAAGAAGAAGAGATAGAGCTGAAGGATATCGCGGAGATAGTAAGGGAAGCTATGAATTAAGAATAGGGGGGAGGTTATAACTTCCCCCTATTCTTAAAAAAGAGAGTTTTTACATTTTCCCAAACTTTTTCTACCAAATATTCAGGATCAATGTCTTTCAGAGAACTCAGTTTCATAATTGTGTATTTCACAAAGGAAGGCTCATTTCTTTTTCCTCTTAGAGGAGAGGGCGTTAGAAACGGAGCATCTGTTTCAACAAGGAGTCTATCTAATGGTACATATTGTGCGACCTCTTCTAAGTCTTTATTATATGTTAGATTACCAGCAAAGGATATATAAAATCCCATATCCATATAGTCCTTAGCATCGTCTTTTGAACCAGAAAAGCAGTGGATTACACCTTTTAAGGGGAATCTCTTTATAAAATCTTTGGTCCTTCTATGGGCTTCTCTGGTATGGATGATAACAGGAATCTTTATTTCTATGGCCATATTAAGCAGTTTTTCAAATACCTGTTCTTGTGACTTTTTGGGGGAGAGATTTCTGTAAAAGTCTAATCCTATTTCACCTAAAGCAATCACTTTTTTTCTGTTACAAAGTTTATGTATTTTCTCGAAATCACTTTCAGAAGCAGATTTTGCATTGTGAGGATGAATACCTGCGCTGGCGTATATAATTTGATGATTTTCAGCAAGCTCACAAGCCTTTTCGCTGTCCTTTAAGGATATCCCCACAGTAAGCATAAATATACAATTATTATTGTAAGCCCGTTTTATAACCTCTTCTCTGTCCTTTTTATAGTAGTCCATATGAAGGTGGCAGTGAGTATCGATAATTTTCACTTGAGAACTGCTCCTACTGGAGTTTCTTCTGGTAGAATGGGAAGGTAGAGGTCTTTTCCGTCATCTGCTGCAAGAATCATTCCTTCAGAAAGTATGCCTCTAAG
>JALVKL010000018.1 GCA_027033775.1 bacterium
GCTTTAACTGTTGGTATAATAGTGGGCACATACTCTTCAATATTTATAGCCAGCCCAATAGTGGTTTATTGGGAAAAATTTGTCAAACACGGAGTTGTAAGTGGGAAGGAGGCTAAGGCATGATAGACAAGGTGAGGCTTATAAACGAGGCCTTGGAGCATTTGGATTCCAGATATAGACTTGCTGTTATTCTCTTTAAAAGAGCGAGGATGCTGAATCAGGGGGATGAGCCGCTGGTTCAATCCAGATACATAAAGGAGTATTTTATAGCATTGGAGGAACTTTTAGAAGGCAAACTGGAGTGGAAAGAGCCTTACGGTGAATGGAAAAAGATAAAGTAATTTTATTCGCTGTACTTATTTTTCTTTTTATCCCTTTATCTTCTTATTCTCAGGATTATGGAGATGCCATAGTTATAGGCTCCATAGGAGAGCCAAAAAGGCTTTTGCCTTTGCTTGCCTCTGATTCTGCCTCTGCCACCATATCAGGTCTTATATTCAACGGTCTTTTAAAATACGATGGAGATTTAAATCTGGTTGGAGATCTTGCTGAAAGCTGGGAGATAAAGGAAAACGGCAGGGTGATAATTTTTCACTTAAAGAAAAATGTAAAATGGCAGGATGGATATCCCTTTACCGCTGAAGATGTAAAGTTTACTTATGAAAAACTGATAGATCCTAAAGTAGCCACCCCTTACAGTGGTGATTTTGAGCTTATAAAAAAGTTTGAGATTTTGGATCCCTATACCGTCAGGATAACCTATAAGTATCCCTTTGCCCCAGCTCTTTCATCTTGGACAATGGGAATAATCCCCAAACATCTTCTTGAGGGCAAAGATCTAAACACAACCTCCTTTAACAGAAAACCTGTGGGAACAGGACCCTACATATTAGAGAGCTGGGAGACAGGGAGAAAACTGGTCTTAAGGGCTAATCCTAATTATTTTAGAGGAAGACCTTACATTGATAAGGTGATTTACAGAATCATACCCGATCCTGCCACTATGTTTTTAGAGCTTTCATCGGGAAATCTTGATTATATGGGACTTACCCCTTTCCAGTTTAAAAGACAGACAAACACAAGCTTCTTTAGGAAGAATTTCAGAAAATTTAGATATCCCTCTTTATCGTACACGTATCTGGGATACAATTTAAGACTTCCTTTGTTTTCCGATAAAAGGGTTAGAAAAGCCCTCACATACGGGATAGACAGACAGCTTATAGTGGATGTGGTGCTACTTGGACTTGGAAGGGTTTCCAATGGCATATTTCCCCCTTCATCCTGGGCTTATGATCCCACCTTTTCTCCCCTACCCTACGATCCTGTGAAAGCAAAAAAGCTTTTATACGAGGCTGGATGGAAGGACACCGATGGTGACGGTATTCTTGACAAAGACGGAAAGCCTTTTGAATTCACCATTGTGACCAATCAAGGAAACCAGCAAAGAATCAATACAGCGGAAATCATTCAATACGAGCTTGGGAAACTTGGTATAAAGGTAAAAATAAGGGTATTGGAGTGGCAGGCACTTTTAAGGGCTATAAACGAGAGAAATTTCCAGGCTGTTATACTGGGATGGGCGCTTGGTAACGATCCGGATCCGTACGATATATGGCATTCCTCCAAAACCGGTCCTGGCGAGTTCAATTTTGTAGGTTATAAAAATCCACAAGTTGACAAGCTTATGGAAGAAGCAAGAAGAATCTTTGATAGAGAAAAGCGAAAAGAGCTCTATCATAAAATACAAAGGATGATATATGAGGACTATCCCTACACTTTCTTGTACGTCCCTGATGTATTGTCTATTCTTCATAGAAGATTCAGGAATGTTAAACTCAAAAAAGCCGGTATATGGTATAATTTTGAAAAGTGGTATGTGCCTAAAAAACTTCAAAAATACAGATTCAAGGATTGAGTATGCTTGTAATGGGAATTGAGACATCCTGTGATGATACTGGAGTTGCGATCTTAAAGGATAAAAGAGAAGTTTTAGCCAATTTAGTGTCGTCTCAAGTTAAGATACATTCTATCTTCGGGGGTGTTGTGCCTGAGCTTGCAGCAAGAAAGCATTTAGAGAATATACTTCCCCTTACCCACACCGCATT
>JALVKL010000019.1 GCA_027033775.1 bacterium
GGATGCTGTCAGGGACCGAAGGATATACCGGACACTGTGGCTCAGGCTTCCGGTGCAGCTGCAGAGGTACTTTCCCTTATTATGAGGGAAAAGGTGGAGGTGGAGGCTGCCACCTCTTACATAGATCTGGAAATCTGTGTTGGCTGTCAGCAGTGTAAGCAGGTGTGTGCCTACTCTGCCATAGATTACAATCCTGCTCTTGGTGTGTGTGTGGTTAATGAGGCTTTGTGCAAAGGATGCGGTCTTTGTGTTGCCACCTGTCCCAACAAAGCTATTACTTTGAAGCACTTTAAGAACGAGCAGATATTCTCTGAGCTGGAGGGCATTCTGATATGAGCGAATTTGAACCTAAATTGGTGGGCTTTTTATGCTACTGGTGCAGTTATACAGCAGCTGACCTTGCCGGTATAAGTAGGCTAAAATATCCTCCTAACATAAGAATAGTTCGTGTTATGTGTTCCAGCAGGGTGGATCCTGTCTTTATTCTAAAAGCCTTGCTTGATGGGGCTGACGGTGTGCTTGTTGCCGGATGTAATCCTGGTGACTGCCATTACCAAAAAGGCAACTATTATGCGAGAAGAAAGGTTGCCCTTACCAAGAGACTGCTTGAAAGCTTGGGTCTGGAGCCTGAAAGGGTGATGCTTTCCTGGGTACCAGCTTCTGAGGCTCCGAGGTTTGCTGAAGTGGTTAAGGAATTTACCAACAGGATAAAAAAGCTTGGTCCCAATCCCTTAAAGGGCAGGGTATTCGTTTGAATTGGGGGTGAGGTTATGGCTGATAAGCAGAGCACTGTTCTGATATATGGAACCAATCTCGCTGGATATAGAGCTGCCTATACCTTAGCTAAGATGGGATATAAGAGCATTTTGCTTAATAGAGGAAGATATGTGGACGAGTTTAGGAATCAGGCACTTGCTCAGCTTCCCCTTGATTTCTGCTGGGCCTGTGGTCATATGCCTCAAAGGCTTTTCATAGGACTTGGCGCTCTTCAGGTCTTTTATAACGCAGAGATTCTAGATGTATCTGGTGAGCCTGGCAATTTCAAGGTGAAAGTCAAAAAGAAGGATCAGTATGTCAACAACCTTGCCTGCACCGAATGCGAGGCTTGTATAAGGGCTTGCCCAGTTGAAATAGAGGATGATCGTGGAAAGAGAAAGGCTATTTACGTTATTCCTAAAATGGCGTGGGAGAACATCTTTCTGATTGATGAGGAGCATTGCACAAAGTGCTTGAAATGTGAGGAGGTTTGCCCAACAAATGCCATCAAGGTGGAAAGACCAGAAGAAGTTATGGAGCTTGAGGTGGGGGCGATAATCCTCGCCCCCGAATACGAGGATCCTGGTAAGGAGGATCTTTCCAAGTTTTCATATTCTCATCCCAATGTGGTTAGAAATGACGAGCTAGCGAGAAAATCCCTTCTTACCAATTTTGTTAGAAACTCTCTTTACAGGCCTTCAGATGGAAAACTTGCCAAAAGGGTTGCCGTGATAGTTACTCCACAGTTTAACGGTGGCATTGAATTTGAAAGCTACAATCTCTCAGTTACTGCCCTTTACAGGGCTTACAAGATAAAAGAGCTTATTCCTGACGCTAATGTTGAAGTTTTCTTGAAGGACTTCAGAGGTTTTGGCAAGGGGCATTACCGCTGGCTTCAACTTGCTTTAGATAAGGGAGTTAAGCTAACATACGCAGAGGATTTGACAGTAGAGCCGGACGGAGACGATCTTAGGGTAAATTACACCTTTGGTAATCAAAGAAAGACCTTTGACGCAGATATGGTGATTTTGGTTACAGGTCAGAAAGCCCCCAGTATAATGAAAAAACTATCTGATCTTATTGGTATTGAACCTGATGAGCATGGATTCTGTAAAGTAAAGCCTTTCACTGCCGGTGAGACTACTGTCTCTGGTATTTACGCTGTAGGTGAGTTTACTGGACCTAAAGGCAATCCGGAGATAATATGGGAGGGATACGCTTCAGCTACAGAGGTTAGAAAATTTTTAGGTGCTCCCAACTTTAAACCAGCTCCTCCCCCTCAATTACGGGATGTAAGTGCGGAGGAACCAAAAGTGGGAGTTTTTATTTGCAGCTGTTTTGGTGAGT
>JALVKL010000020.1 GCA_027033775.1 bacterium
ATCAATAGAAAGTTTCTCCTTCCTGTTCTTGTTGAGGGCAATTTATGGGTGTATCAGAAAATCCTAAAAAGGTGATATTTTCCATCATTATACCCACCTACAATAGGCTCAACACCTTAAAGCTTATTTTAAGCCAGCTTTCCAAGCAGACCTTTCCTCTGGATAAGTTTGAGGTTCTGGTTATAGACGATGGATCAACTGATGGAACCAAAGAGTTCCTAAAAGGCTATCAGGGGAAGCTGAATTTAAGATATTTTGAGACAGGACTTCCTGAGGAAACTTATGGTTATCTCAAGGCTTTAAATGTGGGCATTGAAAGGGCAAAAGGAGAGTATCTCGTCTTTTTGGATTCAGATATGGTTCCTAAAGAGGACGCTTTAGAGAGGCTTTATGAGGCTCATAAGAGGTGGGAGGAAAAAGGGGAAAAGGTGGCCATCAGGGCTTGGTGGGTAAGAAGAAAAAATCCCTTGAAGATGTGGCTTAAAAGAGAAACTTTATCTAGATATTCTCCTCATCATGCCCTTGAGAGCAACAAAAAGTTTAGAAAGCTTTATGAGAGGAAGGATAACCTGAAACCTAAAGACGCCGTTAGTGCTTTTTTGTCTGTCAAAAGGGAGTTTGCCTTAGCCGTAGGAGGATTTATTAATGCTACCTGTTATGGATTGGATGGTGAATTTCAGGAAAGACTGCAGAATAAGCTTGGTGTGAGACTTGTCTTTGAGCCTTCTGTGTATGCTATTCATGGTCCTTTAAAAGGGGATGTCAGTGCTGAAAAGTACAGATGGAGCAGAAAAATTGCACAAAAGATATACAAAAGATCTTAAAGTTGTGTTTATTCAGGCTGTTCCCAGGTTTGGTGGAGCTTTGATGAGCCTATTTTTACTCATGAAATCATCTAAGTTTACTCCTGTTCTTATAACTTCAAGAAAAGGAAGGCTTACTGAATTGTGCGAAAATGAGGGTATTAAATATTACACCGTGGATATGCCCATGTGGAGAAAGTTAAAGTCTTGGCTTCGTATCCCTTTTAGGCTTGTTGAGCTTTTAAAGATTGTCATTAAAGAGGACCCCTCCATTATATACGCAAATACTCTTTGGGATATTCCTTATGCTGTGGTGATAGGACTGATTTGCAAAAAGAAGGTGGTGGGTCATATAAGAAATACATTTACCCACGATAAGATAAAAAAGTATCTTTTGCCTTGGACAGATTTGCTTGTGTCGGTTTCCTTTACAGTATGTAAGCCTTTGTGGTTCACCCATATAAAATGGCGTGTGGTTTATAACGGCGTACCAGAGTCTAATGGACACTCTTCCTTTAAAAAGGGTAAACCCTTTAAGATATCCCTTGTCGGAAGAATAGACAGCACAAAGGGTCAGGACATAGCCATTGAGGCACTTCATTTGGTCTGTGAGAAGGTGAAGGATGTTGAGCTATTAATAGCCGGTGAGGAATCCTATCTTGAAAGAGGACTTTTGGAAAGACTAAAAAATCGTGCCCAAAATTTGGGGGTTGGCGATAAAGTAAAATTTCTGGGTCATATTGATGATGTTTATTCTCTTTATAGAGATTCCTGTATTAGCCTTATTCCTTCTAAAGAGTCCTCACGAGAGGGATTTGGAAGGGTAATCCCAGAATCTTATATAAATAAGACCCCTGTTATTGCCACAGGGGTTGGGGGAATACCTGAAGTGGTAAGAGACAAAAAGACAGGCTTCATAGTCAATATTGAGCCTGAGGATTTTTCTAACATTATCTTACTTTATAGAGCGCAGCCACTTCTTGTTAAAAAACATGCCATTAACGGGTTTCTTCTAACCAGACAAAAATTTTTGTTAAGGAATACCTCTAAAAGCATAGAGAATTTATTGGGTTCTTTAAGATGAGAGTACTTGAGCTTGTGGCGGTAAGAGGCAAGGGCGGAACAGGAGCCAGTGTGGTTAATTTTGTTAAAGAGATGAGTTGTGCTGGCGTTGGTGTTGATGTGGTTTGCTTCAGAAGAAGCGATGTTTATAAGAAGCTCATGGATTTTTCAGGCGTTGATGTTATCACTGGTGTGAAGATGCCAAGAAAGTTTAAGCCCCTTTCATTTGTCA
>JALVKL010000021.1 GCA_027033775.1 bacterium
ATCTGAATGAAGAAAGGGCAAAATTTTTATCTGAAAGTTTAGGTGTGCCATATTATTTGGATTATAAAACTATGCTGAAAGAACAAAACATTGATGTTGTGGATATACTAACCCCTCCTGGAGTCCATGGAGAGATAGCTTTTCATGTAATAGAGGGCTATAACGCGCATCTCATAATAGAAAAGCCTATAACTTTGGATCTGAAAGAGGCAAAGGCTTTAGTTGAAAGGGCAAAGGAAAGGGGAGTATATGTTATCACTGTTTATCAAAACAGATGTAATCTTCCTATTAGAAGGGTAAAAGATCTAATAAATAGGCAAATTCTGGGAACTCCTGTTCTTGCTTCTGTGAATCTTTATTGGTGTAGACATCAAGATTACTATGATGCTTATCTTTGGAGAGGCAAATGGCATTCAGAAGGGGGTGTTTTGGCAAATCAAGGGGCTCATTTTGTTGATATGCTTTACTGGCTTATGGGGGATGTGGAAAGCGTTTTTGCCGAATGCAGGAGAAGACTTATAAACATGGAGGCTGAAGATACTGCTGCCGTGATCTTAAATTTTACGAACGGGGCTTTAGGGGTGATGGAGGCAACGGTATGTGCCAGACCTAAAAATATTGAAGGCTCTATAACTTTATTGTGGGAAAAGGGAGCTGTAAAAATTAGTGGCAAGGCAATGGACAAATTGGAATGGTCTACTGTGGATGTGGATTTTGGTGATTTTAGCTGTAATCCTGAAGAGCCTTTTTATTCCCATAGGGCTTATCTTCAAGAGGCCTTTGATTTTTTACTCGGTAAAAAATCAAACACTCTGCTTTCTGTCTATGAAGATGGAATTAAGTCTCTGGAGATAATCCATGCAGCTTATGAATCTTGTGAAACAGGGGCTAAGATAACAATTCCCTTCACTCCTTTTAAATCAAAACTTGGAAAAAATGAGTGTTAAAGATATCTTTTTGATACTTCTTCTTTCGTGTCTATTATTTTTATTTGGTCTTGGAAAATTGGATTTGTGGTCTCCCGATGAACCCAGGTATGCGGAAGTGGCAAGGGAGATGGTCATTTCAGGTCAGTATCTGATCCCTCATCTTAACGGAAAGGTTTACGACAGAAAACCTCCCATGCTCTTCTGGGTAGCTGCTTTGTCTTTTAAGCTGTTTGGAATAAAAGAGTGGGCAGCACGACTTCCTGTTGCTATACTTGGTATATTAACGGTTGTGCTCATCTATTTCTTTGGGGCTTTTCTCTTTGATTTTGCCACTGGAAAGTTTGCTTCGCTGATTCTTGCCACTACCTATTGGTTTGTATGGCTTGGCAGAAGGGTAAAGATGGACGTGCCATTAACGTTGTTTGTAATGCTTTCCATTTTCTTATTTTATATGGCTTATGATAACCCGTCAAAGAGAAAGATTTATTATCCCTTGGCTTTTTTGTTTGTCGGAATAGGAGCTCTCTTTAAAGGGCCTGTGGCTTTTTCCATCCCCTTTATCACCATGGTGCTCTTTCACGCATATGTGAGAGATTTTTCCTTTATAAAGAATAAGAGCTTCTGGATGGGAATTGTTCTTTCAGTATTCATATACATCAGCTGGATGATATTGGCGGCTTTTAAGGTAGGCTTTGGTTATCTTGTGGATCAAATTTACACCAGAACTTCTGCTTTGTTTGTTCATACTAAGGTCCACAAGCGCAGTATCTTCTACTATATAATCCAGTTTCCTCTAAACACACTGCCTTGGGTAGTTTTTCTGCCTTCTGCTTTAATTTATGGTTTGAAGCTCGAGAAATCAAAATACAAAGAAGGTTTTATGCTGTTATTTTTCTGGTTAGTGGGAAATTTCATCTTTTTCTCCTTGGCAAAGACAAAGAGAAGCCCATATTTAATACCTCTTTATCCTGCCTTTTCTTTAATGGTGGCTTTATACGTAAAGGATTTAAGAGAAAATGCCTATATAAAATATCATAAGTTTATAACAGCTCTCTTTTTTATAGTCGTCCTTGCCTTAGTGTCATCTTTGCCGTTCCTCAAATTTCCTTTTAAGAGTATGGTTATGGTATCTTTGCCCATAATAACTTTTTCTTTTCTTATATCC
>JALVKL010000022.1 GCA_027033775.1 bacterium
TTGGGTCCCACTGGTGTGGGTAAAACGAGAACAGCGGAGGTTTTGGCAGAGATACTTTTCGGAAGCAAAGATGCTTTGATAAGGATAGATATGAGCGAATACATGGAAAAATTTAATGTATCAAGGCTTATTGGAGCTCCACCCGGTTATGTAGGCTATGAAGAGGGAGGACAGCTTACAGAGGCTGTAAGAAGAAGGCCCTATTCTGTGATACTCTTTGACGAAATGGAGAAGGCTCATCCGGATGTGTTTAATCTGCTTCTTCAGATATTTGATACAGGTAGACTGACAGATGCCTTTGGAAGGGTGGTCAATTTCAGAAACACTGTAATCATCATGACCTCTAATATAGGGGCAAAGAGCTTCTTTAAAGGAGTTTCCCTTGGCTTTGGTGATGAGGAGACAGGTGGGTTTGATAAGATAAAAGATGAAGTGCTATCTGCCTTTAAAAAGAGATTTCCACCTGAGTTTGTGAACAGAATAGACGATATTGTTGTCTTCAAGCCTTTAGGTGAAAAGGAGATAATTGCCATTCTTGATCTTATCCTTGATGAAATCAGGGAATTGCTTTCTGAAAGATCCCTTTATCTTGAGGTTACCAGCAAGGCTAAAAAGTTTCTCATAGAAAAGGGTTACGATCCCCAGCTTGGGGCAAGGCCTTTAAGGAGAGCTGTGGAAAGGTATCTATCCGAGCCTATGTCGGAGGAGATATTAAGCGGTAAGTTTAAAGAGGGTGACACTGTTGTTGTAGATTTATCAAAAGGCGGGTTGAAGTTCAGGAGAAAATATCTTAATAGGGATAAGAAGGTAACAGTCTGATATTGGGCTTCGGAGGATTGATTGAAACAAAAAGGGGTTTTGTTGTGGCTTTCCTTTATCCTTTTCACTACATTTCTTGTTTTCACCGATTTTTTGCTGGCTCAGGAAAATCCCGCCCTTCCAGTTAAGATCATAGAGATCAAAGGAAATAAAAGGGTTGATAAAAACACAATCCTTTTTAAGCTGGAAACTAAAGAAGGAGAACCTTTCTCCATAGAGAAGATAAGAAAGGATGTCAAAAATTTATATGAGACAGGTTTTTTTGACGATGTTCAGGTGGATGTGGAGCCTTTTGAGGGAGGAGTTAAGGTTACATACATTGTTAAAGAGCGTCCCTTTGTTGGAAGGATACGCATTGTTGGCAACAAGCACATTAAGACAAGCGAGATAAGAAAAGAGCTTAAAAACCTTCCCTTTTCAATTTATAACGAAAAAATCGTAAAGGAAAACATCATAAAGATTAGACAGCTTTATCAATCCAAAGGTTATTACTCTGTTAAAGTGGATGTGATTAAGGAAAAGAAGCCTAACAGAATAGATCTTGTATACAAAATCACTGAGGGCAAAAAGGCTGCTATAGCCAAGATCGATTTTATCGGAAACAAGCACTTTTCTGATAAGGAGCTTAAAAAACAGCTTGTATCTAAAGAGAAGAACATATGGAATATGGCTTATGCCTTTATAAGCTCTTTCTTAGGTAAACCTGCCACTTACTATTATATAGAGGATCTATTTAAAGCGGATCTACTAAAGTTGAGGCAGTTTTACAAGGATCATGGTTTCTTGAGAGTGGTTATAGGAGAGCCTGAGGTTAAGGTGGATAAGAAAAAAGGAAAAATCTACATTCGTGTGCCCATAGAGGAAGGACCGAGATATAAGGTTGCCGATGTCAAGATAATAACAGGTAAGGACGATCCCTTTAAGCCCGAAGAGCTTAAAAGATGGTTGAGGTTAAAGCCTAATGAGTGGTTCAGCGCTGCAAGCATGAGGAAAGATATATCCACCCTTACAGATCTTTATGGATCCAAGGGATATGTGAACGCAGATGTTAGGCCTCTTATGAGTGTGGATGACGAGAAGAAAGAGGTTCATCTGGCATACAGAATTGTGAAGGGCGATAAATGGTATGTGGGCAGAATAGAGATTGCAGGTAATGTCAAGACCAAGGATAAAGTGATCAGAAGGGAGATCCCCCTTGCAGAAGGGGAGGTTATGAACACCTTGGCTCTTAAAGCTGCCAAAGAGAAATTAAACAGACTCGGTTATTTCAGTAGCGTGAATATAGAGACAAAACCTGGGGAAGATCACTATATGAACGTTTTTGTGAATGTGGAGGAACAACCCACTGGCTCTCTTATGCTGGGTGGAGGTTATGCCTCTGCTGAATCTTTTGGTGCCATGGTGCAATTAAGCGAAAAAAATCTTTTTGGAACGGGAAGATCCATATCTCTTAGCGGAGAGTTCACAGCTAAAAGGGTGGACTACACTTTGTCATTTTTCGATCCTTATGTTTTGGATATGCCTATTTCTTTGAGTCTAAGCTCTTTCAAGCACAGGTATGAGTATGATCTCTTTGATGAAGACAGTTTTGGTCTTTCCTTTGTCTTTGGCAAGAGGATATTTAATTACTACACGAGAGCCTCTGTGGGTTATGATCTCAGATACGTTAAGATATCAGATGTGGACAGCGATGCTCCAGATTTTATTCAGGATCAGGAAGGGCATACCTTTTCTTCTGCTTTAATGTTTGCCGTATCCCAGGATACAAGAAACAGTTCACTACTGCCTACAAGGGGCTTTGTCAGGGAGATAACCTTAAAGATAGCTGGTCTTGGTGGTGACTATGCTTATTACAAGTTTGTGGCCAATTGGGAAAGGTTCTTGAGTCTAAAGAAGTTGATACACGATTCCGTATTTCATGTAAAATTTAGATTAGGATTTATGAATCCACTTCCCTGGTCTAATGAAGATAGACCCATATTTGAAAGATTTTATGTAGGCGGGCAGGGAACGGTGCGCGGTTTTGATACCGATGAGGCATCTCCAGAGGAAGACGGAGACGCCATTGGTGGAACAAAGGAGTTTATAGCCAATTTTGAGTATCTCTTTCCTTTGGTTGGTGGTTTGAGAGGACTTGTATTCTTTGATACAGGAGCTGCCTTTGACAATGGGCAGCCTATAAGTTGGGGTCCTATGAGACAGAGTGTTGGAGCTGGAGTAAGGATAATTACACCTTTTGGTCCTGTTAAGGTTGATTTGGGATATAAGCTAGACAAGAGAAAGGATGAAAAGCCGTTTAAGTTCCACTTCTCTGTGGGGACCATATTCTAAGGGAGGGTATTATGAGAAAATTGCTTTTGGTTGTTTTGGGATTGTTTCTTTTAGTTGGCTGGGTTTGGGCTAAAGGCATAAAGATAGGAGTTGTTGATCTTCAAAGGGCAATAGTTCAGTCTGAAAAGGGAAAGAAGGCAAAGAGTGAATTGGACAAAGAGTTTCAGCAAAAGAAGAGGGAGATAGATAAAAAGAAGGCTCAATTGGAGGAGCTGAGGAATCAGCTTGAGAAGGAAGCTGCCATACTTTCTGAAAAGGCAAAAAAGGAAAAAGAGAAAGAGTATAGGGAAAAGCTCAAAGAGCTTCAGAGGATGATACAGCAGGCTAAGTTGGAGCTTGTTAAAAGAGAGCAGGAGCTCACCAATCAGATTATAAAGGATCTTGTCAGTCAGATCAGGGATTATGGAAAAAAGAACGGCTACACTCTTATACTGGAAAAAAGAGGGGGGGTTATTTACAACGATCCTTCTATAGATCTCACCTCTGAGATGATAAAAATCTATGATTCTAAGGGTAAGAAGAAATAGCCAATATGACGATAACATCTGGTCAGATAGCTGAGCTCACGGAAGGTGAGCTATTTGGTTCAGCGGATGTTGTGATCACAGGGGTTTATCCTTTGGAGGATGCCGAAGAGGGCTCTTTATCTTTTGTAACGGAGGAATATGCTAAAAAGCTAAAAAAGATTGATACCAAAGCCTCTGTATTGATTATACCCAAAAGTCTTTCCCCAATAGAGGGCAAGGTTTGTATAGCTGTAGAAAATCCCATGGAGGCTTTGATAAAGGTGTTGCATCTATTTGAAAAAAAACACTTTGGTTATGGCATCTCTCCCCACGCTGTCATATATCCTAATGTTACCATAGGTGATAATGTGATTATTCGGGAATTTGTTGTTATAGAAGATGGTGCTTTTATAGAGGATGATGTGGTTATTATGCCCTTTTGTTACATAGGCAGGAATGTGCGTGTTGGAAGGAAAAGCATCCTTTTTCCTGCAGTTGTCATATACCATGGTTGTGTTATAGGTGAAAAAAATATAATCCATGCCGGCGCTGTGATTGGAGCTGACGGTTTTGGATATATAGAAAAAAATGGTGTGAGGGTTAAAATACCTCAGGTGGGCAATGTGGTTATAGGAGATAATGTGGAGATAGGGGCTAATACATGCATAGACAGAGCCACTTTGGGTTCCACCAAAATTGGTGCAGGGGTAAAGATAGACAATCTGGTGCAGATAGGCCACAATGTCTGTGTTGGTGATAATACGGTTATGGCTGGTCAATGTGGAATTGCTGGCAGTGTCAGGATAGGCAAAAATGTTATGATGGGCGGTCAAGTGGGTGTAGCGGATCATGTGAACATAGGCGATAATGTCAAGATAGCTGCAAAATCAGGTGTTCCTGGGAATATAAGAGATGGGGAAACCGTTATAGGATCTCCGGCTATGCCTGTTGCTGTCTGGAGGAAAATTTATGGAGCCATGAAAAAACTTCCAGAGATATATGAGTTCTATAAAAAGCTTAAAAAGCAAGGAGTGGGTAAATGATAGATATCAAAAGAATACTGAGTCTTTTGCCTCATAGATATCCTTTTCTTATGATAGATAAGGTTTTGGAGCTGAAAAAGGGTGAGTATGTTAAGGCTGTAAAAAACGTCACTTTTAATGAGCCTTATTTTATGGGCCATTTTCCTGGAGATCCTGTGATGCCAGGGGTTCTTATTATAGAGGCTCTTGCTCAAGCTGGAGCCCTTATTGCCCTTTCTCTGCTGAGTGAAGAAGAGATAAGGGTTTCAAAAGCCTATTTTGCTGGTATAGAAAAGGCCAAATTTAAGAAGGTGGTAAGGCCTGGAGATGTTTTGATTTTAGAAGGAAAGATGATAAACAGAAAGGCTAACTTCTGGAAGATGAAAGCCTCAGCTAAAGTGGACGGACAGGTGGTGGCAGAGGCTGT
Organism: bacterium; assembly: GCA_027033775.1. Taxonomy (GTDB): domain Bacteria; phylum Thermosulfidibacterota; class Thermosulfidibacteria; order Thermosulfidibacterales; family Thermosulfidibacteraceae; genus JAADEW01. The sequence continues at coordinate 5,106 of JALVKL010000022.1, forward strand.
CTTACAAGCTGCTATTGTTAAGGAAGTTTAAATGTTCAGGGTTTTAATTGGCTTTTTACTCACACTTCTTTTGAGCCTTCCCTCTTTCGCTATAAGTGAAAATGCTTTGAAGAATCTGGCACAGCTTATATACGATTCTTTTCCTCCCGTTGAAGGTTTTGTTGTTGGTGTTAGTGGCAATAAAGCGGTTATAGATTTGGGGTATAAAAATAAGGTTTATCAGGGTATGGTTCTTACAATATCCAGAAAGGGTCTTCCCTTTAGAAATCCTATAACTGGTCAGATTATAGGTTATGCCGAAAAAGAGATAGGACTTCTGCAGGTTGTAAGAGTTTATCCCAAAGCTTCTATAGGAAGAATATACGCAAAGGAAGAGGTGAAACCAGGCGATATAGTGAGAATAACAAGAGCAAAGATAAACCTATACCTTTTTCCTTTATCCGATAAAACAGGAGGTGGTTTCAATTTAATTGCCTTTTCCGATAGGCTTAGCAGGTTTTTAGAAGAAACAGGAAGATTTAGGCTATTCCGAGAGGAAAGGGTTATTCAGGAGATTTCTGCATACGGCGGAGACACAACAGACTTGGGTATATTAAAGGCTATTCACACCCTTTATAAAACAAAAAAAGAGCCGTTTTTTGCCATAATCGGATGGATAGACAAGGTAGGGGAGGATTATTACTTTAGAGGTTCCATAATATGCCTAAATATAGCCAAGAGGGTGAAGGTTTTCAGCGTTTACATAGGTAAAGCTGGCTGGCGTCCCTCTGCTGAAAGGGGCATTCTTTTTGTCTCTTCCTTTTTCCCAGGGAAAGGTGGAGCTTTAGCTGCTGGTGATGTGGATGGTGATGGGAAAAAGGAGATAGTCTTTAACATTATGAACAGAATAACTGTATATACTTATGATGCTTCTGAAAAGAATCTTAAGCTGAAAAAGGGCTTTCTTCTTTCACCTACTTATAAAGTCTTTAGTATAGATTTGGCAGACATAGATGGAGATGGTAAGGACGAAATGGTTATAGCTGGAAGTGATTTTAAAGATTTTGCTCCTCTCAGTTTCATATATAAGTGGCATAAGGGAGATTGGAAGCGGCTGAAAAAGGAGGAAGGGTATCTCTTAAGGGCAATAAAACTGGATGGCAAAGTTTATATGTTTTCCCAATACATATCTTCTCAGAATCC
>JALVKL010000023.1 GCA_027033775.1 bacterium
TAAGGATCAGACACCATAGGAATAAGCAGCCTCAATTCCCTCCCCGAAAAAGATCTAAGTATTGCCCTCAAATGAGTTCTGAAAATATCCTCTTCATACATAAAAAATCTTATGCCTCGGTAATTTAAAATCTCCCTAATAAATTCTGCATAAAGCGGGATCTTCTCTCCACCAAGATCAGCTATTCTTATGGTAACTGGGCAATCCTTAACAAATTTTAAAAATCTTTTTATATACTCAATCTGGTACTCCTCATCAGGCCAATCTTTAGCAGTCATATACATATATTCAGTTCTAAATATACCAACCCCCTTAGCTCCATAAGCCTCTACTGTGGCTGCTTCCTCTGGAAAGTCGATGTTAGCATATATTTCCACATAAACACCATCTTTGGTTTCAGGAACACCTATAGGTTTTAATTCCACCTTGCAGGGTTCACATTGTTCCTGAGAAGGATCAATAATTATAATTCCCTCATCCCCGTCTATAAGTACATCCTGACCGTCTTTTATCACTTCCAAGGCATCAGGGTATTTGACCATGGGAAAAGAAAGGGCTCTGGCTAAAATGGCAGCATGGGAGGTCTCACTGCCTCTTTCCACAATAACCCCTTTAAACCCTTTCTCACTAAGATAAAGAACATCAACAGGAGAAACAAAAGGAATAACCAGTATATCCCCCTTTTTTAAAATGTCGTCCCATCTAATTTCTGTTTCAAAAAGTTTGGTTAAAATATACCTTCTCACATATTTAATATCCTTTATCCTTTCCCTTAGATACTTATCGCTTATCTTCTTAAATCTTTCCAAAACCTCATTAAAAAATTCAGATATAGCCTCATAGGCGCTTTTCCCCTCTTTAATCTTTTCACTGACATTATTTAAAAAGGTGGGATCATCTATAAACATAAGATAAGTGGAGATTATATCTGCCGCCTCTTGCTTTTTATATGTCCTAACCACTCTGGATTGAAGTAGTTCAAGCTCCTTTTTAGCCGCACTAATAGCGTTAAAGAATTTGCGTATCTCTTCGGAAAACTTAAACTCCTCTGATTTTTGTTGTTCCACAGGTATATGAACCGCCAAAGCAGCCTTACCACGCACTCTACCAGGTGAAAGGCCAACCCCTTTTAAAACTTTTCCCATCTATTTTTCTCCAAAAAGGTTATCAAACAATTCCTTAATGGCTTTTAAAGCAGCTTCTTCGTCTTCTCCTTCAGCTGTAAGCTCAAGGGTAGATCCTTTAGATGCCCCAAGAGCCAAAAGTCCCAGTATACTTTTACAATTGGCTCTAAGACCATTTTTCTCAAGATATATATCTGAAGAAAATTTTGAAGCCTCTTTAACAATCATAGCAGCAACTCTTGCATGAAGTCCCAGCTTGTTTTTAACCTCCACTTTCTCCTTTTTCATCTTTTAAATCACCTTTAAAAGAGCAGTAAATCACATTAAGTTCCCTATGAAATATATCAACTTTGTATCCTTTGCGAGCCAAAAATTCTCCCAATTTTTCAGCAACACAAACGGATCTATGGAGTCCCCCTGTACATCCTATTCCTATATTAATATAACTTCTTCCATCCCTTTCATACAGAGGAATAATGAAGTCTATAAGATCAGTTAATTTATTCATAAATAAGTGAAACTCGGGATGGGAAAATATAAATTCCTTTACCCTTTCATCTAAACCGGTTAAGTTTTTTAAATCCTCCACATAATAAGGATTGGGAAGAAATCTCACATCAAAGATTAAATCTGCAAAGGAGGGAATTCCTCTTTTAAACCCAAAGGTTATTATATTAATGGTAAGATAGGTTCTTTCTCCACAAAAAAGCTCCATTATATATCTTCTCAAATCGTGAGAGTTCATGTTTGTGGTATCCACTATGTAGTCGGCTATATTTCTTATATCTTTTAAAAGTTCTCTTTCTTTTTCTATGGATTTTTCCAAATCCTCCGCTTCAATGGGATGCTTTCTTCTCGTTTCTCTAAATCTCTTTAATAAAGAGTTGTTATCTGCCTCAAGAAATACAATTCTCACCTCATTATCCGCAGATATCTCCTTTACAACTTGAGGTAGAAG
>JALVKL010000024.1 GCA_027033775.1 bacterium
CTGGATAAAAGGCCAATATTGATGCCTTCACTCACACTGAGTCCAGTTAAAAGAAGGGTGAGAATTTCAATAACTATCAGCCAGTGAAGGAATATAAACAGCTTTGAGTGCCTTTTAACCTTTACCTTTTTATTTTTCTTCATCCTTTTTGTCCTCCTTGCCCGCCAGGTTGGTGAGGATAAGGTGGGAACCAACTCCAGCTACAGTTCCTATGGCAGCTGCCCCAGCCCATTTACCCACATCTACACCAAAGGCTGTTCTAAGCTTGTTTTCAGCTATGTGAGGTCTTAAATCTTTGTGGCAAGTTGTGCAGGACATCTCACCTTTGATGATCTCCCCTTTCTCATAGTTCTTCCCAACCTTATGGCACCTCATACAGTTTACAGACTCCTGTCTAAAGGTGATGGGTAATACCTCGTGCAATTTGCCGTGAAGAGAAGCGTTCAGCAGAGTTACAGCCATAGCAGCTATATCCCCTGCCAACCTTGCACACCTTTCTGAACGCTGTTTGGTTTTGCTTCCATATCCTGACCTGATACACCATTTAGAAACGCTCACATGGCACAAAGGGGAAAGGCTTATAGACTGAGGTAGAGGCTTGTCTGTTTTGTAATAGGGCACAAAATACTCGTGGTTTGCTGCGTACTTGTTGGCTGTATCCGTTGGGAATGGATTTCTTTCATAGTATAAAAAGAGCTTTGTTATTATCTCCTTGGTTACTCTCTTTCTGGGATTTTTTACAAAGTTTATGACAGACGCAGAGGCATTAAGAGTGCCACACAATGTTCCCCATCCCATAATACCAGCGTATCCATATTCCATGGGAATTACAAAGGGATGCTCTCCCATTTCTAAGGCTTCTATTACTTCGTCTTTTGTGGGCATAGGAATTAAGGTATAAGGATAACCCACCTTTTCCCTTAAAGCAGTCATTATAGCCCAGAACACTGCTCCTGAACATTCAAACATGTAAAAGCCCAAGTGGCCAAGTTTTCTGACGTACTCAGGATCTATCTCTTCATACTTCCAAGGAAGCTTCGGCAAACTCGCCGCTTTAAGTTCCTTCTTTTCCGATGTTGGAAGGGCAAATCCTGCCTTAGGAGCAGCTAAAAGCCCTATTCCTGAAGCCACAGCGAATTTCTTGAGGAAATCTCTCCTCTTCATATCTTCCTCCTGTAAATATGGTAAATTTAATATCATAAATAAAATTTGTTTTCTGTCAAGGACATTATTCTGAAGTTAAGATATGACACAGTTGAAATTATATCGCCTTTAATTCTTTTACAGCCTTTTCCAATAGCTCTTTTCTCTCTTTTAGTCTCTTTGTAATAGCTTCTGCTTCCTCTTCGCTTTTCTCTTTAAGCTTCATGGCGGCTTTCACAGCCTCTTCTATAAATTGGGTGGTCTCTTTGAGCTTCTCTTTCATACCCCATCTCAGCTCCACAGCACTTTTGTTTATCCTGTCAACAAAGTCAGAGCGTATTCTTCCACAGTTCATATCCACCTTTTCAGGAAGCTTTTTACTCAGTTCATTTTTGATCTTTTTGTGCACAATGGCAGAAGGAAGAAGTGTATAGGAAACTACTTTGCCAACGCTTTCCGCTATGTCTAACAGCTTTGGGGGATCTTCCAGCTTGTACCAGAGGGCTGACTCTTCTGTGATTTCCTCCTCTGTTTTAAATCTCTCTAAGGAAATTTCAAATACATCCGCTGCAAGGTGCATAAGTTTATCTATGATGGAATTAAGCCTATCCGAAAATCTTCTGGCTATTCTTCTGTATTCCTCGTTTATTTTTGCATTTTCCTGCTCAACAAACTTGTCCAGCTCCTCTACAAGAAGGGTCTTCATAGCATCATCTAAGATCTTTGATAGCTCCATAGCACTTTTGTGTCTGTTCTCTTCAAATATCTTCATAAGTTTAGAGAATATTTGGGGTATTTTCTGCTTTTGAAATCTTTCAACATCTGAATTGACTATCTTTATAAGGGTTTCTATTTCTCCCCTAAAAAGAAACTCGCTATCCCTTGCTTCCTGTTCAATCTCACTTTTTATCCTTTCAAACTCTTCCAACTTCTTCTCCAACTCCTCCAGTGGCGTTAAGGCGGCTTTTAGCTCAAGATCCGTTTTAAAAAGCTGAGTGGAAAGCACTGCCAGTACTTTGTGAGCGGACGAGCGAAGAACTATTAAAGCTTTCTCTTTGAGAAGAAAATTCTCAAGGGCATTTTCCAACTCCAGTATACCGCTTTCTTGGATGAGTTTTTGATCTTTATTTATTCTTCCCTCAAGGGCCTGTTTTGCAGAAAGAGGATATATGTAAAGTCTGTCTTCTCCTATAAACTCTTTTAGGTTCTCCTTTGTGAACTCTATCACATCATTCAGCTCATCCTTTGCAATGTAGTCCACCTTGTTTAAAACAAAGAACATTCTCTCAACGTGTGGATATACATCCTTAAGAAAGGCTATCTCTTCCTTTGAAAGAGGAGGATCCACTGTTAAAAGAAAGACAGCAGCGTCAACCCTTGGTAAAAAGCCGTAGGTTACATCTGTGTTGTTTTCATAAAGGGAGCCCACTCCAGGTGTGTCAACGAGAATGATGCCCTTTTTCAGTAGCTCAGCGGGATAGTAGACGTGCACAAATTTAACATTCTTTTCGTTTTTAGGGTTCTCCTTTTCAGTAACATACAGTTTTATATCTTCAGGGGGAATCTCTTTTACCGAGCCATCCAAGAAGTGCACCTTTACACTCTGTGTTTCTCCGTATTCTATCACTGTAACAATTGATGTAAGAGGCAGAACAGCTGAGGGAAGAAGTCTTTTCCCCAATATGGCATTCACAAAGGTGGTCTTTCCCCTTTTGAATTGTCCTAAAACCACAAGGTTAAATTTGTTCTCTTTAAGCTTTTTCTCTACTTCCTCTAAGAGCTCTTTCTCATGTGGTGTGGCCAATTTAAGGGCTGTTTTTATAGCCTCTTCAATTCTTTCCTTGGCTGTATCTGGATTAATAATAGCTGTTCTTTTGCCTTCTTCAGGGCTTTTAAGGGCTATGTCCATACCCCTACCTCCATCAGCGTTTCTCAGGTAGGGGTCATCAGCCACCTGAGGAACAGGTAGCGGTTAAAGGCGGACCCCATCGCCTTGGCTTGTTAGATAATCTGTTTTTCCTTCCTAGTCAACATGGCTTTTATCTTCTTCAAGGTGGAAACTCCGTAAAAGGTGTCTTCCAATGTTGCTATGCCAGTTTCTGATCTTGCGAATCCCCCAGAATTTTTCTGGCAGGTTCTTACAAATTCTTCTACGGCTTCTGGATAAAGGGGTGTTACTCCCAGTATCTTGCACAAGGTCACTCCCATATACTGCTGTTCCATGTGGAACAGTTCAATATGAGGGGATTCTGTAAAGCCTAAATGGGGGCTTTCACAATCCCTTAAGAACTTTATCTGATCTTTTTCTGCTATTTCTTCCTTGTTTAAAAGAAGGCATTTTATGGCAAAGAATCTCTCTGAGAGAAAGTCAGAGTTTTTCATCTCATGGGCAAAGTCTGTTATGATTTTATCCACTTTTTCCTCTAAAAGTCCTTTGAGCCATGAAATAAAATAGCAATGTTTTATAAGCTTGTAATGTGAGGAAGAGGAACTTCTTATAGCCCTTTTAATCTCTTCTTCAATAACAAAAATGTATTTTCTGAAATCGTATTTAGGTGTTGCATCCATAAGGGCAAGGCCTCTAACAGAGTAAAAGCATGTTTCTATACTCTGATAAAATCCGTCTTCGTATTGAAGGGAAAGAAGAAAATTCTTGGTTTTTTGATCCTTAGTCTCTAAACACAGACTCTTCAAAATCATGAGGGCAAAGAATGTATCACTTGCATTTGGCTCATCCAGTTTGTAAAAGCAATAGCCGCCTGAAGGACACCTTCTCTCCAATACGTAATCTATAACCTCTAACATGGCTCCCACCTCCTGGGAGGTCTTGGTAGGAGCCATCAGCCGCAGGATGCGGCGGTTAAGGCGGGCTCCATCGCCTTACTAATTAAAAATAAATTCTGCTATAATATGTCAAGCCATTTTAGGAGGTGGATTATGGGTTGGGGATTTATAGGAGCAGGAAGGGCAACAAGGATACTCATTGGAGGATTTAAAAGGGCAAATAGAATTTCGGAAACTGTGATAGTCACAGATATTGATCATGCTCCTTTAAAAACCATCAAAAGGTGGTATCCCTTTGTTAAAATCACCAAGGATTTATCAGATTGCTTTGATTGCTCTTTAATCTTTCTGTCTGTTCCTTTCACCGCTTATAGGGATGTTCTCGAGAAATTGAAGGGAAATTTGAAGGACGAAAGCCTGTTGGTATCTCTTGCGCCTAAATACACACTATCCAGTATCACGGAGATTTTGGGTGGATTTAACAGGATTGTGAGGATGATACCCAATGCCCCATCAATTATAAACAAAGGATACAATCCTTTATGCTTTTCCCCTTATCTTTCTGATAAAGATAAGGAGCATATTAAGGGGCTCTTTTCCGCTTTAGGGGAATGTCCAGAGGTAAAAGAGGATCTTCTGGAAGCCTTTGTTATTGTGAGTGCTGCCTCTCCCACATATTTTTGGTTTCAGTTTTTAGAACTTGAGAGGATAGGTGTATCTTTGGGACTTGCTCCCTCTTTGGCAAAAGAGGCGGTTTACAAAACCTTAAAGGGTGCCGTTGATCTGCTCTACTCTGGTGATTTTACACAGGAAGAGGTTTTAGATCTCATACCCTTAAAACCGCTTTCTAAATACGAGGAGCATATAAAGGATTTTATGAAGGAAAGGCTATATCAAGTCTTTGATAAAATTAAACCTTAAAATTTTTTAAGATTTTGGGAAGAAATCAAGGGATCAAATTGTCTTCATATTATGAAGGGTGATGTCTAAACGGATAGAAAGGCTTTTTAAGATGCATCTGGATAGTTTGTGGAGAATGGCACGGAGACTTACGCGCAATGATCATGATGCGGAGGATCTTCTGCAGGAGACCTTTGAGAAGGTGTGCAAAAACATAGATTCTCTTAAAGAACCTGAAAAGGCTAAGGCTTGGCTTTCAAAAATTCTTTTTAACACCTTTTTGAATAAATTTAATAAAAGCTCTTCTGTGGATTTCATGGAAGTGGATATGGGGAATGAGAAAATGGAGCCCATATTTTATAAAAACGGTGTGTATGTGGATATGGAGGAGGAGATCTTCTCTAAAATCATGGATCACGAGGTGATAAAGGCTGTAGAATCTCTGCCTCTTCCTTACAGAATGGCAATAGTTCTTGTTGACATAGAGGGGCTGTCCTACAGGGAGGCTGAATCTATACTGGGTATCCCCTCAGGGACACTTTCTTCCAGGCTTTACAGGGCAAGGAGAATGTTGAGGGATGCTCTTTACGAATATGCCCGGGAAAGGGGGTATGTTAAAGAGGCATGAATTGCAGTAAAGCCAGAAAGCTTTTTTACGCTAAAGATTATCCCTTTGTTTTTACACCTGACCTATTAGAGGCAAAAAGGCATATAGAAGGATGTTCTGAATGTAAGAGATTTTTTGAAGAAGAGGAAAGATTTGTGGAAAAAATAAGGGAGCTGGCTTTAAGGGAGAAGGCTCCAGATTATATCAAAAAGAGGGTTTTAGGTAAAAGGGCAGAAAAAAGAAAGGATTTTTGGTACATAGCGGTTATAGTCTTCTTTTTGGCGGTTTCTTCTCTCATCCTTTACCTAAAAGGGAAGATGCAGAAGGATCTGTGGATAAATCTTCTCATTAAGGATTATATGCATGTTATGCACTCCCCGAGGATGCAGGTTACCTCTGGAAATCTTTTGGATATAAAGAGGTTCTTTTCTAAGAAGGTGAGTTTTCCTGTTAATCCTCCTTCTTCTTTTTCCGCTGAACTTGAGGGGGGAAGACTTTGTATATTGAAAAATGTGAAGTTTGCTCTCCTTTTCTATAGACACCGCAATTACCTTATCCCTCTGTTTATAACAGGCAACAAAATTCCTCCCTTAGGCAAAAGAGAGAAAATAGACAGCAAAAAGGTTTATGTGGCTAAGAAGAACGGGTATGTGATTATTCAATGGCTCAAAAACGGCCTCACTTATATTGTGGTTTCCGATCTGGATTTAAAAGAACTGAAGGAGCTTATACTGTGAGGATCTTAAAGATAACAATTCCCTTTGTTGTGCTTTTCTTACTATTCTTAATCACTCCTGGAAA
>JALVKL010000025.1 GCA_027033775.1 bacterium
GTAGGTTTGATGAGAAGTATTATCACAAGGATCATAAATTCAATAAAAGGTACATAGCCAACAGGTATCTTCAAAGTTAAGACATTCTCAAGAAGACCAAGAATCAAACCTCCAACCAATGCTCCTAATGGACTGCCTAACCCACCAAGCACACATATGACAAAGCTCTTAAGTTCATAGACAGAACCTGAAAGGATAGTGAAAGGGAATATGGAAGCAATAAGGCAACCCGCCACCATGGCAAGGGCTATACCTATGCCAAAGGAAAGAGAAAGAATAAAAACTGTATTTACTCCCATAAACTCAGCGGCAGTTCTATTCATGGAAACCGCCCTTATAGCCTTTCCCGTCCAAGTTTTGTAAAGAAAAACATAAAGGAGAGCGGTAAAAATCAGCGAAAAAATACCAGTCAAAATTTTTGCCGCTGGAATGTAAATTCCAGCAATATTTACACTTCCCAAACTCACATCTATAGCTCGGGGGTTGGTTGTAAAAATAAAGGTTCCAATTCCTATTATTATCAAACTGAGAGAATAGGTGGAAAGCAAAGTGGACAGCTCAGGAGCTGATATAACTCTGTGCAGAGCAACAAAATAGGCAACCATACCTATCAAAACGCCTAAAAGAAGCACCAAAACAACGGAGATGAAAGGAGAAATCCCCAACCCATGAAATGCAAAATAAGCGGCAAACATTCCCAAAGCTATAAATGCACCATGAGAAAGGTTTATCACATTCATAACACCCCATATAAGGTTAAGGCCTATGGCCGCAAGGCCATAGACCAAACCTAAGAGAATGCCGCTAATTACAGCGGCTATCCAAGCTTCCATTTATTTAACCCCATATTTCTTGTAGTATGGATAGATTAAATCGGCAGATTTTGCTGTCTCAGGCCACACCACTTCCTTCACCAATTTACCGTTTTTCTTCTGCCACTGGAGATACACCATCTCATGCCCTATCTGCCTGCCATAATATTCACCAGTTTCAAACTTTATCCTTCCATAAAAAGTCATAATATCCATCTTCTCCAAAGCGTTTCTAACCTTTTCAGAAGCTATACAACCGGCATCCTCAATGGCCTTTTGAAGGACAAGACCCGCCACAAAACCGCCAGCTGCATGATAGCCAGGATCCTCGTGATACATCTTTTTATAGGTTTTAGTGAACCAATCTCCAGAGGGTCCAAACCAAGGTATACCAAGTTTTTTAGCAGACTCTTCAGTATATTTAGCAAGAGGCTCCCACTGTGAGGGTGCAGTAACATAAAGAGCAGCATCTCCTATCTCTGCAAACTTAGGAACAGCAGGGGCAACAAGCAAAGAGACAAGCTTTACCTTCACCTTTTGCTCAAATATCTGCTTTGCAAAGGTCTCACCATCGGCAAAATGTCCTCCTCCTATAATGGCATCGGGATGTTTAGCTGCTATCTTGTTCAAGAAAGAGGTGAAATCAGTGGTTCCCTTGGCGTAGGACTCGAAGAGAACAACATCAAACCCCAACTTTTCAGCATAATTTTTGGCAGCAGTAGCAACAGATTTTGCGAAATTACTCTGCTCATAAATTATAGCCACCCTTTTAGCCTTGGGATCAGCAGCTTTCAAAAGATCCAGAGAACCTGTTAGATATCTGCTGGCAGGAGTATAAATCTGGAAGACATGGGTGAACCCTTTAGAGAAAATTTTGTCAGAAGCAGCACCTGTGGCAAGCATAACTTTGCCGTACTGCTCTGCTATAACTGCAGCTGAAGCGGTAAGTCCAGAACTGTAAGGGCTGATGAGAAAATCTGCCTTGTCCTCATTTATTAGCCTAACATAAAGCTGTTGGACTCTGTCCTTGCTGCTCTCATCGTCATAATACCTGAACTCAACGGGAAGCTTTTTATTTAACTTTTTGACAAATATACCGCCATTTTTGTTAACCCAATCAGCCCAAAGTTTAAGCCCATTAAACTGCTCTCTGGATTCAGCGTTTAGCTTTCCTGTCTGAGACATGGTAAACCCAATGATAAGTTTATCTTTGGCCATTGAAGAGGAGGCGAATAATCCCATACCAAAGATAAACAC
>JALVKL010000026.1 GCA_027033775.1 bacterium
TTCTTGCTACATTTACATCAAAGGCTTTTAGAATCAAAGTGGAGATTACCCCTGGAAAAACAGCCTCTCCACCACATATGTTTATGGCAGCAACTCTTCCTTGTTTATTAGCCGTTGATCCTAAAGGCATAAAAGCTTTCTTTCCTGTAATAAGGTTGGTGGTTTCTGTGCAATCTCCAACGGCGAAAATATAAGGATCAGAGGTTTGCATGGATTGGTTAACCCATATAGCACCCGTTTCACCAATTCTCAATCCAGCTTCCTTTGCCAGTTCCACATTGGGTTTCACTCCCGTTGAGATAAGCACCATTTTGGCTGGAATTTCGCCTTTATCCGTTATCACCTTTGCCACATACCCTTCTCCATCATCCTCAAAGCGAATCACCTTTGTGGATGTGAGGATTTCTATTCCCTTTTCCATTAAGTGTGCTTTCACGATTTCGGATATTTCTGGATCAAGGGGTGGCAAGATGAAAGGTGCCATTTCAACAACTGTTACAGATGCTCCTCTGACCTTGAAAGCTTCAGCCATTTCAATGCCTATAGCTCCAGCACCAACTACAACAACAGGAGCTCCTGGATTCTCTTTAAGAAAGTTATCTATGGCTATGGCATCCTCAGGGGTTCTTGCCACAAAAATGTTTCTAAAATTCACTCCTTCTATAGGCGGAATAGCCGGTCTTGCTCCTGTGGCCAATACAAGGTAGTCGTATGTGAGATCGTATATTTCGTTACTTACAAGATCTCTTACTGAAACCTTTTTGTTGTTTTTGTCAATCTTTATCACCATAGATTGGGTTTTTGCTTCAATATCTTTCACGTTTTTGAAATAAACCTCATCTCTGATAACCCCTGCCGATGTTTTCATGAGATCCGTTATGTCTTTTACTTGTTTTTCTATGAAATAGGGGAAGCCACATGTTCCAAAGGATAGATAACGCCCTTTTTCAATAATTATAACCTCTGCATTGGGATTGAGCCTTTTAATTTTCGCTGCTGTTTTGGGACCTGCAGCAAGTCCTCCGATTATCACTACTCTTTCACCCATTTTTCACTCTCCTTGTGTATTCACATTATAAAAATAATGAATGTTGCCTTGTTTTGCAAATTATGTATAATATTGATGCGTTTTCAAACAAGTAAATATTACAGAAGGAGGAGAAGATGAAGAAGATGACTGAGAAGAACCTGTGGGATGCCTTTGCTGGAGAGTCTCAGGCTCATATGAAGTATCTTGTCTTTGCGGACGTTGCTGAATCCGAAGGGTTTCCCAATGTAGCTAAGCTTTTCAGGGCTATAGCTTATGCTGAAAGAGTTCATGCTTCTAATCATCTAAGAGAGCTTGCCGGTGTGGGGAATACCTCTGACAATCTTCAATCTGCTATTGATGGAGAAAATTTTGAGGTTCAAGAGATGTATCCTGCATATGATGTAGTGGCTAAACTTCAAGATGAGAAGGGAGCCCAGAGATCTATAAAGTATGCTTTAGAAGCAGAGAAGATACACGCGGCTTTATATGAGAGGGCAAAACAATTGGTGGGAGAGGGTAAAGATATAGAGGACAAGCCTGTGTATGTCTGCCCTGTTTGTGGATATACTCATGTGGGCGATGATGTGCCTGATAGATGTCCCGTGTGCAATGCTCCTAAAGATAAGTTCAAGAAATTTTAAAGGAGGTGGGGTATGGAAGATAAGAAGAAAATGGTCCTTGAGGCTATGAAAAAGGCCAATAAGCCTGTAAGACCCGGTGATATAGCCAAGGCTACAGGATTGGACAGTAAAGAGGTATCCAAAATAATTAAGGAACTTAAAGCCGAAGGCAAGGTGACATCTCCTAAAAGATGTTACTATGCTCCTGCTGAATAGGGAGGTTAAGGTAATGAATAAGGAGAGGATTATAAACATACTCAATCAAGCCATTGAAAGGGAGATGGCAGCTGTATATCAGTATATGGGACAGCATTACAGGTTTCCCAAGGATACCCATCCTATAGCAAGGGAGATTATGGAAAGAATAGCCGTTGAAGAGATGAAGCATATAGAAAAGTTTGCTAAAAGGGTGGTGGA
>JALVKL010000027.1 GCA_027033775.1 bacterium
TTTATTCTGTTTTCCCTCAAAGTTTCCAGCTTCTCCGGTGTCAGAATGAGGTGTTTTTCTTTATAAAGCACAGGTTTTCCTTTTACATTGAGAAAGACTGTTATGTCTTTATTTCTTCCTGTGGTTAATACATTTATGGGTATTTCTATTAACTCTTCTTTTAGTATTTCATGCTGTTCCATCAGGTTTTGTTCTTGTAAAGATAGATTACAAACTCCTTGTATAGGTTTTTGTCTATTTTCCCTTTTATCACAAAGTTTTCTTTAATGGTTGTAAGGGCTGAAAAGGGCGGTTCTGAATCTCTGTAAGGCCTTATTCCCGTTATTGCCTCGTATATATCGCATATCTGAACAATCTTTGCTTCTTCTGGAATCTCACCGTTTTTTAAACCTTCTGGATATCCTGTACCGTCCAAAAATTCATGATGATACAAAGCTATAGGGGCGTATTTTCTGAAAGACATTTTGTTTAAAAGGTAATAACCCCATGTGGTATGTTTTTTTATCATCTCGTATTCTGTATCTGTGAGTTTGCCAGGTTTTTTGAGTATATGGTCTGGAACCTTTATCTTTCCTATGTCGTGAAAGAAGGAGCCTGTTACAATTGTTTCCAGTTTTTCTTTTCTTAGACCAAGATGATAGGCAAATCCCGAGGAGAGAGCATGAACATTGGCTATGTGTATAGATGTGGCTATATCTTTCTTTAAGGCAAAAGCGGTAAGATACGCTATTTCTGGGTTGTTTTCTATAGCTTCTGATATATCTTTTGTTATTCTTTGTGCAGCCTTTAAATTCTCTTTGGTGGGAACAGAAAGTATTGCCTCTGAAAGGCTAAAAATCTTATCTATCCATCTTTTAACAGTTTCTAAACATATGGGCTTGTTATCCAAAAGGGTAGCTATTTCCCTTTCAATCTCTTGAATGAAAAGTTTGCACTCTGTCTTTTTGATATAAATTGTGTCTATTTCATTATCCTTTAGGTCTTTTATATGCTCTTCTGTTATGGGAATACCAGCTCTTTTATAAAGCACAGGTTTTCCTTCTAAAACAAGGTATATATTCAAATCCTTTGCTGTTCCTAAAGATAACTCATCTGTCTTTAAAGGTATAAGCTGATCAAGCTCTATATGGATAATTGCTGTTTTGTCTATCATCATTTAATTTTGAGGTTGGAATCTATCTTCTCTTTTATTTGAAGAGAAAAATCCAGATTTCCAAAAAGCCCAACTTTTATAGATACTTGGGTTATTTTAGATTGTATTCTTTTCACTTGTATCTTTATCTTCTTTCCAGTGGCGGATTGACACTTTATCTTTCCCTCAAGGGCATCATGAGCAGAATATTCTATTTTGAAATTTAAATCTTTAACAGCCTTTACAGTGGCTTTCCATACCTGATCATAGGGATACTGATAGGTTATTATGAGTTTTCCAGATAGATACTTATAGGTTGCCACTCCCCCTGCTGCTCCACCTCCTATAAGGGCTGCTGTACATCCTAAAAAACTGACTGTAATTAATGGTATGAGGATTTTTGCCAGTGCTGTTTTCATTATGCCTCCTTTTGTTGATTATAATTGATACTCCACTATAATACAACCTCAAAACAGGATCAGCTTTGGAGGCTGATGTGGATAGGCTGTATAAATCTTTGTTACTTTTTTTAGTGGTTTTTATAATGTTTGCAGGTTTTTGGATAAGATATGACGATTACAATACATGGAAAAGATATAAGGGAGCCTTTTTCTTAAAGGATAGGCCTTTGTTTACAAGTTATGATTCCTTCTATTTTGGTAGGCTTTCAGAAGACTTTATAAAGGGAAAGTATAAATTTGGTGCTGTTGACAAATTGAGGTTTGTCCCAGATAGCTGGATTGTCAAGGAGGATGTTCCCAAATATCCTATAATAATTCCGTTAAATAGCTTTTTAGCCGTTATATTTAAAAAGCTGACAGGGGCAAAATACATAGAGCAAGTGACCATTTGGCTTGTTCCTCTTCTTTCTGTGCTTTTTGTTATACCTTTTGTGCTTTTTATGGGCAAGCTTAATTATCCTTC
>JALVKL010000028.1 GCA_027033775.1 bacterium
TACACAGTGTCATATTATATTAAAAAAAGTTGATGAGGGACATCCCAACGTGGTTAAAGATCCAGGGGATCTGAAAGCCAGAGTTGTGTGTGGTGGATGCCATAACAAATTAGTTAGTAGTGTGAAAAGTTCAGTAATGGCAACAGCTGTTAGGGAGATTGCCTATACCCGTTTTGAATGGGGAGCTCAAAGTACCCCTAATTTTATTTACGCCACTGAGGCTGTAGCGGGTTATAAAAAGATTCCATCTTTTGAGTCTTCTGGAATGTTGGTGGATGATTTTTTGCGAAAAAAATGCTTAAGATGTCACCTTTTTGTTGAAACAAAGAACAGAGCCAAAGGGTGTGGGGCCTGCCATATGAACAAGAAATCCCATACGTTTATAAAAAGGCCTACAACGGAAAAATGTCTTTCCTGTCATAAGTTCAATAGAGTGGGACAGGATTTTGTGGGGTTCTTTGAGAGGGATTACAATGACGTTTATTATTTCTTTTCTCAGGATCATTATCACCATCTTTTGCCTGATATTCATTATGAAAAAGGCTTTTCTTGTGTGGATTGCCATTCTGCAGAGGAAGTGATGAGGGGAAAAACAAAGATTAAATGTGTGGGTTGTCATAAATATAAAAGGGACAATAAAGCTCATAGGGTTAAAGCACATGATAAATTAAGATGTTCAGCCTGCCATAGTGTATGGTCCTTTCAGGATTATGGACTTTATGTGATAAGAGAAGACAATCCAGATTGGGTTAAGTGGAGACACCTTTTAAATCAATTTGACCCTCAACTTAAAAAGTTGGCAGAGCAAGGCGAAGATAGTATGGTGGATTGGATAGATGGGAAGAAAAAGAAAGGGGTCTGGTTTATAGGTTGGTATCTCAGATTGTGGGAGACACCGCCTTTAGGTGTGGATGAAAGCGGTAAGGTGTGCGTTTTGAGGCCAGATTATGCTTTTTACGTTTCGTATATAGATGAGGCGGGGAGGGTTGTAATTGATAACAAAAAGATGATACCAGTTGTTAACTGCTATACTCCACACACTATAAGAAAAAGAGCAAGGGCGTGTTATTCCTGTCATGGTAACTTCAAAGCCATGGGATTTGGTTTAGTTCACGGTTTTTCCTTGAAAAAAACAGAAAATCTATTAAATATAGATATTGTAGAAATTAGAAACCATTTTGGAATTTTGGGAAGACCGTTGAATAAAGCCACAATTAAAAAACTTTTGAGGAGGGTGGATCCATGAGAAAGTTCATAGCTTTGGCAGTAATTGCAGGGATTATAGGTTTGGGATCTTCTGTAGCTTTTGCCTGTAACAGCAAGGCTGAGTGTATGAAAGCTGGAAAGGAAGCTTATGCCGCCAAGCATTACAAAGAGGCAAAGGATTATTTCAAGAAAGCCATTCAGTTTGATCCTAAATGCGAAAAGGCTTGGAGTTGGTACGACAAGGTTTATAAGATGATGATAATAAAGGAGCTTAATGAGGAAGAGGGATGCTAATCTCTTTTCCAGAAGGAGCTTGTTAAAGAGCTCCTTCTGGTTAGCTATAATTTTACTGTTTTATCCTTTCACCAAATTTATTCTTTCTTTACCAAAAAAGAGAAAAAAAGAGATAGTAAAGGTGGGTTTCTTGAAGGATATACCAGTGGGGAAACCCATTTTGAAGGATGATGTGTGGGTGATAAAAATAGATGGGAAAATAAAAGCCTTTTACAATAAATGTACCCATCTGGGTTGTCCTTTATCTTTTAACGGTCTTATATTCGTTTGCAGGTGTCACGGAAGCAAATTCAATTTGAATGGTGAAAGGATAGAAGGGCCTGCGAAAAGAGCTTTAAAAGCTTTAAAGGTTAAGATAACTCCTGACAAGGAAGTATTTGTAAAAATCTGAGAAAGGAGTGCTTAAAAGATGCTAAAAAAATATCCGTGGTCCCCTTATATTGGAGGAGGATTGTCAGGAATTCTATTGGCCCTTTCAGTCCTCTGGGTTCACAAGTTCTTTGGTACATCCGCCGCCTTTGTGAGGTTGTCTGCTGCTGTTA
>JALVKL010000029.1 GCA_027033775.1 bacterium
GCTGAAAAACGCCATGGACAAGCTTAACAAAGTGCTTGAGCTTTTCAATGTTGAAAGGCGTTTTGTGATAGACGATAGAACCAAAGAAATCGTGGTGAAGATAATAGATAAGAGCTCAGGAGAGGTTATTTTACAGATACCCCCTGAAGAGGCTTTGGAAAGATACTACAGGATGGAGCAGTTTATAGGTTTGATATTTAATGAGAAGGCTTGACTGGGATCTCTTTATTGAGAACTTCCTTTGCCCAGTCGAGCCTTTCTTTACACATCTCAATAAGTTTTATCATTACTTTAAACCATTCTTCGTGTTTTGCCACAAACTCAACCCTGGCAAAGTTCATATTTACGTATTTATCAAGTATAGCGGCAAATTCCACTTCCGATTTTATAACATAAGGTTGAACCACATGCATGAGATAAAGGTAGAACAATCTGTGAGTCAAAATTTCAGTCTTTAATCTGGTTAGTTTACTGCTTAATTGATTGGTGATCTGTGTCTCCTTTTCCTTAAGATCATCTGTATTTCTTTTTAGGATTTCACTTAGAATGTTTACCTTGTATTCTACAACCTCTTCCAAAGCCTCGTTAAATCTTTCTAAAACATAATCAACAAACTCCTTGGTTTCATCTATCCTTTTGTTTAACGCTTTAATTGCAGAGATTATCTCTTCATAAGATGGCTCTTTAAGATTTGATCTTATTACATTCACAGGATCAAAGCTCTCAGTCACATATTCTTCTATAGCGTCTTTAAGACGCATAATCTTTGCTCCAGTTATTTTAGCTCCCCCTTCCGTTGCATTAATGCATATTCCGTTAAATTCAGCTATGTCTAATTCAAAATGTTTGAGAAACATATACCAAATAGGATAAGTTAAAACCTTCTCTTGATAGTTACCCTCCACATAAAACGCGTTTTTTGGTTTTACCATATCTGTCCCATAAAGATGTCCTTCAACGTGACTCTCTCCTGTATCTGCAAAGGCAAGATCCTGTCCAACAAGTATTAT
Source organism: bacterium (assembly GCA_027033775.1). Taxonomy (GTDB): domain Bacteria; phylum Thermosulfidibacterota; class Thermosulfidibacteria; order Thermosulfidibacterales; family Thermosulfidibacteraceae; genus JAADEW01. The sequence goes on from JALVKL010000029.1 coordinate 1,011, forward strand.
GGGATTACACCCCAAAGCCTCTGCTATTTTAAAGCTCATATTTGCGCATGACGGCCCTATCCTAAGCATTCCCTTGTCTATACCGATCCACTGAAAATGGGCAAAAGCTCTATAAACTATGATTTTGGGTCCCTGATACGTTTCATAGACCTCTGGAACTACCACAGGACATGCAGCAAGCCATGTATTTTTTAGCGTTTCTGAATCTAAACCTTTAAAGAAGGGAACAACTTCAGGCACTCTTTCAAGGGATGTTACCAGATGGGGTTTTACTCCGTGATTTAAAAGTGGTCTGAGGGTAGCATCACAGCACAGTATAAGTGCTTTGTCCTGAACATCTTTTAAAAGATGCACATTTTTTTTGAGGGAAGGACCAGAGGCAACGCATATGGCTGGTTTTCCTCTGAACTTGCCAAAAAGATCTTTAACTCCGGGATACTGAGCTATGTTGAATAGATTCTTAATGATATTATCAAGCCCTATTAGCGAGTCGTGGGGATCGTTTCCGAAGAAAAGAAGAGTTTCCCTTACAGCATCTCTTAAGTCTTTCATAACCTTCATGTAATAATCCTTATTTAAAATAACCGATGGATCGTGTATAACCACTTTAATGGTCTTTGCGTAATATTTTAAAGCTCCCTGCTCCATATAGCTTCTTAAAAAGGGATATATTTTGTCTTCAGGAACTCCCACCATGAGTTGAGTTCCTGGAAATCTCAAAATAGGCGTTAAATCCACAAGACTCATTGCCCACTTAAGAATTTCTGGATCCCTTTCAACTATCAGCATGTATTTTAAAGTTTTTGCCTTTTCCGATAGAAAGACCAAAGGATAAAAGCCCAATCCCAATCCCAAAAAGACCACAAACTGTGGATACCTGTATTCTGGCTGGGAGAGGTATTTCAAAGCTTCGGCTTGAGGGTTAGGGCTGTGGAAGACTATCCTTTTTCCTTCAGGAGTTTGAGCTATTAAATTAGGCGGTTCACCTGTATGGGAGATAACGCACTGGTATTTTATTCTGCTTTT
>JALVKL010000030.1 GCA_027033775.1 bacterium
CATTAAGGCTTTAGCTCCGAAGGATAAAGCACAATATGCTATTCTATCATCGTCAGTTGCTATTATTATCTCCTCAGCCACTTTTGAGGTTTTGGCTGCTTCATAAACCCATTGTATTAGAGGTTTCCCCCTTATCTTAGCCAAGGGCTTTCCTTCAAACCTGCTGGAGCCATATCTTGCAGGTATTATCACCACATTCATCTTATTCACACCTTGAGTTCATATACAGGTAAAATAAGCGTCCTTCAAGAAACGAAAATTTTATAAAATTATAATAAAAAAACTTGACAAAATTACACTAAAGTTTTAAATTTTATTAAAAATAACTGGAGGTGAGCTATGGCTATACAGAGATGGGATCCTTTGAAGGAATTGGCAAATCTGAGATCACAGATGGATAGGATTTTTGAGAGCCTTTTAGGAGAAGAGGGTGAGGATATAAAACGTGGATCTTGGGTTCCTCCTGTGGACATCTATGAGACCGAGGATGAAATAGTGATAAAGGCTGAAGTTCCCGGGGTTAAACAGGAGGATATAGAGATAAAGGTAGAGGATGATACCCTTGTGATTAAAGGGGAAAAGAAGTTTGAGAAAGAGGTGGAGAAGGAGCGTTATCACAGGGCGGAAAGGATTTACGGTGCTTTTCAGAGGACCTTTATACTTCCAAAAACTGTGGATAAAGAGAAAATAAAGGCGTCTCTTAAAAATGGGGTTCTTACTGTGATTCTGCCCAAAAAGGAAGAGGTTAAGCCTAAAGAGATAACTATTCAGGTAGAAAGCGAGTAGGTATAAAAGGGGAGGGATTTTCCTTCCCCTTTCTTTTTAAATCTTGAAAATTTAATTCAAAACATTTTATTTTATTCAGACATGTATACCTACGATGAAGTTTACGATGTGGTTGTAGTAGGGGGAGGGCACGCTGGAATTGAGGCTGCCCTTGCCTGTGCAAGACTCGGTTGTAAAACCCTTATGGTAACCATAAATGCTGATATGATAGGTCAAACCTCCTGTAATCCTGCCATAGGTGGGCTTGCCAAGGGCCATCTTGTTAAGGAGATAGACGCCTTAGGTGGTGAGATGGCAAAAGCCACTGATTATGCTGGAATACAGTTTAGGGTGCTCAACACCAAAAAAGGGCCAGCGGTGTGGTCATCCAGAGCTCAAATAGACAGGGTTCTTTACAGGACTTACATGAAAAGGGTGGTGGAGAATCGGGAGAATCTTGATATTTTACAGGCTACTGTGGATAAGCTAATAGTTGAAAAAGGACGGATAAAAGGCATTGAAACCAATATCGGTTTAAGGTTTCTCACCAAAGCGGTAATCCTTTGCACAGGAACATTCTTACAGGGATTAATTCATATAGGGCTTAACAATTTCCCTGCTGGAAGACTGGGGGATTTTCCTGCCTACAAACTTTCATATTCTCTTGTTAAGCTTGGTGTCAGAATAGGAAGACTGAAAACAGGTACCACTCCCAGGTTGCACGCTGATAGTATAGATTTTTCTGAGCTTGAATTACAGTATGGAGATGATCCTCCAAAGCCTTTTTCTTTCTTCACGGAGAAGATAACCAATAGACAAATCCCGTGCTGGATAACTTATACCAATGAAAAAACCCATGAGATAATACTCTCTGGTCTTGACAGATCTCCGTTATTTACAGGGGTTATAAGGGGAATAGGTCCAAGGTATTGTCCTTCCATAGAGGATAAAGTGGTGAAATTCCCTGAGAAGAAGAGACACCAAGTTTTCCTTGAACCAGAGGGATACGAGACAAAAGAGATTTATCCCAATGGATTGCCCACTTCTTTGCCTATAGATATACAGCTTAAGTTTTTGAGAACCATTAGAGGACTTGAGAATGTAAAGATGATAAGGCCTGGATACGCTATAGAGTATGATTTTGTCTATCCAACTCAGTTAAAACACACCCTTGAGTTAAAAAGCGTTGAAGGGCTCTACTGTGCTGGTCAGATAAACGGAACATCTGGTTATGAGGAGGCAGCAGCTCAGGGTCTTATAGCTGGAATAAATGCTGCCTTAAAGATACAGGGGAGAGAACCTTTTGTTTTAGGAAGGGACGAGGCTTATATTGGTGTTCTCATAGATGATCTGGTTACCAAAGGCACCAGAGAGCCTTACAGGATGTTCACGTCCAGGGCTGAGTATAGGCTTCTTTTAAGGGAGGACAACGCTCCTTTGAGATTGATGGAGAAGGGTTACAGTATAGGTCTTATCAGTGAATCTCAAATAAGAAGGTTGAGAGAGTTTAAAGAAATGATCGAAGAAGAGAAGGAGAGATTGAAAAGAGAGAAGATAAAACCCACAGTTTTTGTAAACAATTACCTTAAGACAAAAAATACAGCAGAATTGGACGAGCCAATCACTGCTTCTCAACTTCTGAAACGTCCTGAGATTAGCTACGAAGATTTGGAAAATCTTTTGGGGAAAAGGGAAGATCTTCCTGAATATGTGAAACAGGAAGTTGAGATTGAGATCAAGTATGAGGGTTATATAAAAAGGCAGCTTGAGCAGGTTAAAAGGTTCAGAAGACTTGAGGAAAAAATTATACCTGAAGACATAAATTACGATGATATACCTGGTCTCTCCACTGAGGTTAAACTTAAGCTTAAAGAGGTTAAACCAAAATCTATAGGTCAAGCATCCAGAATACCCGGTGTTACACCTGCTGCTGTGTCTGCTATACTGGTATATCTTGAATCCAGAAAGAGAAGAAGGCGTGCAGGATAGTTCTTTAGTCTACAAATAGCTCTACAAATTCAAACTTTTCTGCATCTACAAGCCCTTTGTCTGTTATTTTGAGTTTAGGTATTACAGGAAGGGCTAAGAATGAGAGTATCATAAAGGGGTTGTCCTTGTTGGAGCCCATAGCCTTTGTTATAGATTTTAGCTCTTTAAGAGTGCTGACAACTTCAAAGTGTGTTTTATCTGACATAAGCCCTGCTATAGGTAGGGGCAATTCTTTTACAATCTTTCCTTCCTTTGCAACTGCGAATCCTCCTTCCATCTCCACAATCCTTTTTAACACAGCCTCCATATCTTCATCTTTGGCTCCCGCTATGATGATGTTATGGGCATCATGGGCTACAGATGATCCTATAGCTCCTTCTTTAATGCCAAGCCCTTTCACAAAACCTACAGCTACATTCCCTGTTCCTTTGTGTCTTTCTACAACTGCTATCTTCAAAATATCCCTTTCAGGATCGGCAACAGCTTCTCCGTCTTTTATCCCAACTTCATCAATTATGTGTTCTGTTATTATTTGATCAGGGATTATTCCAATAATTCTTGCCCTTTTTCCTTTTGCTGGTATCTTAAAAGGTCTGTTGTGATTCATCTTGACATTAAAAGATGGAAGTGGTGTGGGGGTTTCATTTTCAAAATCTGCAAGCAGTTTCAGTCTTTCAGCCACCACTTTTCCGTTTTTTATAACAAATATGGGAAAGAACTCCCTTAAATTATTTACCACTACAATATCTGCCAAATATCCTGGTGCAACAGCCCCTCTTCTTTTAAGATTAAAATAGAATGCGGGATTGAAGGTGGCCATTCTTACCGCTATGTTTGGTGGAAGTCCCATGTAAACAGCTTTCTTTAATAAAAGATCCATATGTCCAGACTCGCATAGCTCATCTGGATGTCTGTCATCGCTTACCAGCATAAATCTTGAGACACCATAAGCTCTAACCAAAGGGATAAGGGCTGCCATATTTTTCGCAGTTGAGCCCTCCCTAATCATTATATACATTCCACGCTTCAGCTTATCCTCTGCTTCTTGTAAGTGGGTGCACTCATGATCAGATGAAATTCCTGTGGAGCAGTATGCGCAAAGATCGTCTCCCATAAGACCAGGGGCATGGCCATCTATCCTTTTACCCACTGAATGGGCAGTGTAAATCTTTTTTAGTATATCTTCATCTCCGGCTATCACTGCTGGGTAATTCATAACCTCTCCCAGCCCCACTATTCTTGGATGTGTTAACCAGTCGGCTATATCCTCTGTATAAAGCTCTGCGCCAGGGGTTTCAAATCCTTTAGCTGCCGGAACACATGATGGAACTGTGAAGAAGAAATCAACTGGTAATTTTTCAGATTCTTCTATCATGTATTCTATTCCCTTATTACCCAAAACGTTTGCAATTTCATGAGGATCCGCTATGACAGCGGTTGTCCCTCTCGGCAAAACAGCTTTAGCAAATTCTATGGGATGAAGAAGGCTGCTTTCTATATGAATATGGGCATCTATAAATCCTGGAAGTACATACGCTCCTTTTAGTTCTATTGTCTCATTGCTCTCATAGCCAAAGCCCAATCCAGCTATGTATTCTCCCTTTATAGCCACATCTTTTCTTTCCATCTTACCACAGAATACGTCTATCACCATGCAGCCTTTGATTACCAGATCGGCCTTTTCTCTCTTTTTAGCCACATTAATTAGTGATTGTAGTATTTTAATGTCCAGCATCTTTTCACTCCTTTAAGGATGATATTACTCATAATTTAATGAGGGACTTTAAGTCAAGGAAGCCTTTGTGTATAAGAGAACCCATGAAGAGAAAAATCTTGTATTTTATAGTTTTTTTATTTTTCACAGAAAGTGTGGCTTTTTCTGGTTTTAGGGTGCTTTTTTGTGACATATACTGCAAAGAAAAAGACTGCTGGGCCAAAGTTCTCTTGGATACTCAGTTTATCAATGATCTAAAGTCCGCTTTGGCGGAAGGGGCTGACTATGTTTTGGAGTTGGAGTTTAAAGGTTTGAGTAAGAAATTGAAGTTTAGAAGGGTTATATCTTATGATGTCATAGACAGAATTTATGTAATAAAAGACAATACAGGAGTTCGGCAGTTTGTTGAACCTGTTTGGTTTTACTACAGGGCCAGAAGCTTCAGTGTGCCTCTTAATTTATCTTTTAACAAAATCCGCGACATAAAGATTATGGTAAGGGCGGTGAAAAGAAATCCTATTCTGCCTTTTCCATTAAATATCCTGCCTATAGGCAATTACAAGACTTCATGGTGTGAATGCGAGTTCCATAATGGAAGATAGAGCCAAGAGGAATGTATTAATAGCAGCTTTTCTTCTTGGGTTATTTGTTATTTTTACTTTCATTCAGATTTATCTGGAGTCTAAAAAAGGCATACCAATTTTTCCTGGTAACATCCTCATATTTTTCATTATTAACTTAAATATACTGCTCATATTAATATTTTTGTTTCTCATTGGAAGAACAATAGTTAAACTTTACATCGCCAAGAGAAGAGGCATTGTTGGAGCTAAGTTCCGGACAAAGCTGGTCTTATCCTTTATGTTCCTCACCCTTATTCCTGCTCTTTTGCTCTTTTTTATAGCTGTTGGTTTTATAACCAGATCCATCGAATCTTGGTTCAGTGAAAGAAGGGAAGCTGCTTTGAAGGGTGCAGTGGCCGTGGCCAGGGACTATAAGGACGAGCTTACCGAAAGAGGAATAAGGCTTGTAAAAACTGTAGTATCAGAGATGGGAAAGGAGAATATTTTTATTCCTCAAAATAAAGATCAATACTGGAAGCTTCTTTGGATATTAAACAAATACAGAAGGGAGTTTGGGGCTAAATTTATTGACATTTACACCCCTAACGGGAAAAAGGTGATCTCTACAAATAAAAAACGGCGTTCTATTTACGATAAGATAGATCTGGAAAAAAGGATAAAGGAGGTTTGGATTGCCCAAAAACCTGTGAGTTTTAAGATAGAAAGATATTACTGTCTATTTTATCCCTTAAAGGATAGAGGGATTATCTTTTTTGTGGGATTTAAGCTTCGCAAAAGTTTAGCTGAAGCCATGGATGTTATAAGAGCCAGTTACACTGAATATTCTAAATTGAAGATGCTAAAGGCTCCCATTAAAAGGGGATATATTTTTACCTTTCTTATGTTGAGCTCCCTTATCCTTTTTTCTTCTGTCTGGTTTGGACTTCAGATAGCCAAAGGTATAACAGAACCTATAGAAGCTCTGGCACAAGCCACTCAAAGGGTTGCTTCAGGAGATCTTTCTGTGAGGGTTGAAACTAAAGCAGAAGACGAGATAGCTCTTCTGATAAAGTCCTTTAATCAAATGACCAGGGAGATTGCAAGAAATAGGGAAGAGCTGGAGAGTAGAAGGAAGTTTATGGAAGCTGTCTTGGAGAATGTGGCTACAGGGGTGATATCTATAGATAGAGATGGTGTTATAACCAGTATAAACTCTTCAGCCAAAAATATTCTGGGATTGAAGGGCGATGTACTGGGGAAAAAGTATTGGGAAGTTTTTCCTAAGGATGAGTATTTTGCTTTTTATGAGCTTATCAGAGAGATGTTGCGCCGTTCAAAGGATAAAGAAAAGAGAGAACTCACTATCAATGTGGCTGGGGAGATAAAACATCTGCTTGTGGGTGTTTCTACTTTGTTTAGGGAAGATGGAAAATTCAATGGATTAGTTGTTGTATTTGAGGATATAACAGATTTTATAAAAGCGAAAAGAGCCGAAGCTTGGGAGGAAGTGGCCCGAAGAATGGCTCATGAGATCAAAAATCCTCTTACTCCCATTAAGCTTTCCGCTCAAAGATTGAAGAAAAAATTTTCTCATAGGGTTTACGATAAGGAATCTTTTAACAGAGCCACTGATACCATTATAAGGGCTGTTGACGAGATGAAAAAAATGGTTGATGAGTTTTACAGGTTTGCTAAACTTCCCGAAACCAATCCTCTTCCTTGTGATATTAGAGATATTGTAAAAGAGGTGGTGGATCTTTATAGGTCTTCGTATAAGAATGTAACCTTTGAAGTTGAATTTTCAGAGGACTTTCCTGAAAAGATTTTAGTGGATAGTGAGCAGATGAAGAGGGTATTCATTAATCTCATAGATAATGCTATAGAAGCAATGAATGGAAATGGAAAGATTTCTATAAAGGGTTATGTGAGCAAAAGCGAAAGAAAGATAGTATTAGAAGTGGCTGATACTGGTAGGGGTATACCTCCTGAGGATAAAGAGAGGCTTTTTATGCCTTACTTTTCCAAAAAGGAGGGTGGCACAGGTCTTGGTCTTGCCATTGTGGATAGAATAATTGCTGATCATGGAGGATATGTGAGGGTAAAGGATAATGAACCTAAGGGAGCGGTCTTTATAATAGAACTTCCCATGAGGAAGGAAGTATGAGTAAGCTGATTTTGGTTGTAGACGATGAACCGGAAATCCTGTCCACTTTAAAGGATATTTTAGAAGACGAAGGGTATAGATTTTCAGGATTTCTCAAGGGAGAAGACGCAATAGAGGCTATAGACAGGGAACTTCCGGATCTTGTAGTTCTTGATATTTGGCTTCCTGGAATGGATGGCATTCAGGTTTTGGATCAGATTAAGAGAAAGCATCCTCATCTACCTGTTTTGATAATTTCTGGACACGGCACCATTGAGACTGCTGTAAAGGCTGTAAAACTTGGGGCTTATGACTTTATAGAAAAACCCATAGATCTGGATAAGTTTCTCATCAAAATTGAAAGAGCTTTAGAGGAAGGGGCTTTTAGGGAAGAGTATGGAAGGTTAAAAGAGAAAATAAAGGAGGAGCGTCAGCTCATAGGTAAAAGCCCTAAGATGAAAGAGCTTCTGGATCAGATAAACCTTGTTGCTCCTACGGATTGTTGGGTGCTGATCCTTGGAGAGTCTGGTGTTGGTAAAGAACTTGTGGCTAGGGAGATTCACAGGCTTTCTCCGAGAAGCAATGGTCCTTTTGTGGAGGTTAACTGCGCTGCAATTCCCTATGACAGGATAGAGTATGAACTTTTCGGATATGAGAAAGGTGCTTTTGGCGGAGCTGATGTTTCCAAAAAAGGCAAGTTTGAGCTTGCTAACGGAGGAACCCTTTACTTTGATGAAATAGGCGATATGGACTTGCGAATACAAGCTAAGGTGTTGAGAGTCCTTGAAGAATTAAAGGTTGAAAGGGTTGGATCTAACGTTTCCATAGATCTTGATATTAGGGTGATAGCATCTTCTAACAAGGATCTGGAAAAAGAGGTGGCTTCTGGCAACTTTAGGAAGGATCTCTATTACAGATTGAATGTTGTGCCTATTGTTGTTCCGCCTTTAAGGGAGCGAAAGGAGGATATTCCCCTTCTCATAGAGCATTTTTCCAATTATTTTGCTGTGAAATACGGAAGAAAACCCAAAACATTCTCCAAAGGGGCCATGAAGATCCTCATGGATTATAATTGGCCTGGAAATGTGAGGGAGTTAAAAAATTTGGTGGAAAGGCTTGTTATTACAGTACAAAAGGATGTGGTTGAGGAAAGTGATCTTCCCTACCCTTTGGGTGTAGTTGAGCCTGTTGAAGCTGTGAGAACTCTAAAGGAGGCTAAAGAGGCTTTTGAGAAGGACTTCATCATAAGACAGCTGAGAAAGAACGAGTGGAACATATCAAAGACAGCAGAAGAGTTGGGAATTGAGAGGAGTCATCTTTATAAAAAGATGAAGGCATATGGGATAAAAAGGGAGAACAACAGTGAGGTATAAAGACGCAGGGGTGGATATAGAAAAGGCTGAAAAACTGGTAAAAAAACTGAAGGAGTTAGCTTCATATACTTTAAATCCACAGGTTAAATTCGGCATAGGGGGTTTTAGCGGTTCTTTCTCCGTGGAGGGTTTTAAAAGACCCATCTTTTCCCTAACCACCGATGGAGTTGGTACGAAACTGAAGATAGCTTTTATGATGGGGGTTCACAACACTGTAGGTATAGATCTTGTTGCCATGTGTGTTAATGACCTCATTACCAATGGTTCCGAGCCTTTAGCATTTTTGGATTACTTTGCCTGCGGTAAGCTTGAGGAAAAGACTTATCTTTCTGTTATGGAGGGGATAATTGAGGGGTGCAAAACAGCTGGCTGTTCTTTGGTAGGCGGCGAAACTGCTGAAATGCCTGATTTTTATAAAGAAGGTGAATACGATCTTGCTGGTTTCTGCGTGGGTGTGTGTGAGGAAGAGGATCTTATAATCCCTAATCTGGAGGAGGGGGATCAGATAATAGGGGTGGCTTCTAGTGGCCTTCACAGTAACGGTTATTCCTTAGCGAGAAAGGTCATCTTTGAAAAAATGAAACTCAAAGTTGACGATTACATTCCTGAGTTGGGCAAAAGTATAGGAGAGGAGCTGTTAACTCCTACAAAGATTTATGTTTCTTTGGTTAAGGCCTTGAAGGATAATTCCATTAAGGTAAAGGGAATTGCCCATATAACAGGGGGTGCTTTTTATGAAAAGCCAAAAAGACTCCTTAAGCCTGGAATTTCTATATGTATTTACAAGGACGCTTGGGATCCTCCAGTTATATTCAATCTTATAAAGGAATGGGGAGGTATCCCTGAAGACGAGATGTATAAAACCTTTAATATGGGTGTGGGACTTTTGGTGGTGGTGGACAAAGAGGAAGCTGATAGAGCATTTAAAGTTATAAGTTCTTTAGAAAAGGCCTTTCCTGTTGGGGAGGTCATAAAAGGAAAAGGGGAGGTAATACTATGGGAGGGAAGGTTTTAAAATTAGGTGTACTTATATCTGGCAGGGGAAGCAACTTACAATCCATAATTGATCATATTGAAGCCGGTAAGATACCTGCAGAAATCAAAGTGGTTGTTTCTGATAAGAAGGAAGCCTATGGTTTAGAGAGGGCCAGAAGACATAGTATAGAAGCTCTCTTCATAGATCCTAACTCTTTTTCTACAAGGGAGGAATTTGAGAAGGCTGTTGGGGATGAGCTTGAAAAAAGAGAGGTGGAGCTCATCTGTCTTGCGGGTTTTATGAGGATACTCTCCCCTTATTTTGTTAATAGGTTCAGAAACAGGATAATAAATATTCATCCTGCTCTTTTGCCCTCCTTCCCAGGACTGCACGGTCAGAAACAGGCGGTTGATTATGGTGTTAAAATATCTGGATGTACGGTTCATTTTGTTAATGAGGATGTCGACGCCGGTCCCATAATTATCCAAGCAGCGGTACCTGTGTTTGATGATGACGATGAGGATAGTCTTGCTGCAAGAATATTGAAGTATGAACACAAGATATATCCTATGGCTATAAAGTTAATAGCCGAGGGGAGGGTCAAAATTGAAGGCAGAAAAGTTATAGTAAAGGCAGAAAAGAAGGAGTGGGCAGTGGTTAACCCACCCCTTGAAATTTAGCCTATAATTTCCAGTATATACCTCTTTTCTCTATTCTTATTGGCTGCGTTGATAATGGTTCTCATTGCTTTGGCACGGACACCGTCTTTACCTATCACCCTTCCAAGATCTTCGGGGGCAACCTTCAATTCAAGTACGATCGTCTTTGCTCCATCAATCTCGTTTACCTTTACTGCTTCTGGTTTTTCCACCATTGCCTTTGCCATGGTTTCAACAAGTTCTTTCATCATATCCCAACCCTCACTGTAATGGTTTTTGATTTTACTTTTTTACTTTATTGCTTTTTTCTTTGTCAATAATCTTTTCCATGGCGCTTTTCCCCACATATCCCACATGCATATTGCCATTTATTATCCATGTTGGAGTGCCTCTTATACCCAGCTCTTTAGCTTCCTTTTCGTCTCTTTCTATACGCTTTTTTATCTTTTCCATATTGCATTTTGGAGCCTTTTTGGGCTCTTTGTTTTTTAACAGATAGTCCCAATAGGCCTCTTTTCCATAGGCTTCTCTTATGCATTCCGCTTTCTCGGCTTTTTCTCTTGCGTTTTTACCATGAACAATAAAATACTTCATGTAAACTGCCACCTTTCCTTCATCTGTAAGCTCTTTTAAGGTTGCAAGCTCCCTTTTACAGAAGGGACATGTGGGGTCAAAATACACAATAATTTCTGGAGCATTTTTTTGGCCAAACCTTGGGGTGTTGGTGAGGTCTATTTTGGACATATCCACCTTCTTTTGAGCCTTAGGAGGTTTAATATATCCCTTCTCCTCTCCTATCCTTCTAATAACACTTTCAGGTTGGCTGGGGTTGGAAATATCAATGAGGTTTCCAGCAATTATGTATTTTCCATCTTCTGTGATCATCAAAGCTCCTTCTCTGTTGCCCTTCTTTATAAAAACAATGTAAAGCCCCTTGATGGGTGACTCCTCAATTCCAAGTATTTGTGCGCCTTTTAGGATGGTTTTAACCTTGCTTTCTAGTTCAGATTTGTTAACAGCTGAGTAGCTGAAGCTGAATATTACAAAAAGAGATATTATAATAAGCATCAATTTTCTCATTGCATCCTCCTTATATAATTTTACATGGATGCGAATTTATACCCTAAGCTTGACTTTATCAAGTCCGTCTATGTATCCATTTTTCCATGCAAAAGGAAATTTATGTGGAGATAAGAGCAGGGATAACCACCTTTATAACCATGTCTTACATAATATTTGTGAATCCAGCTATTCTCTCACAGGCTGGAGTTCCTAAAGAGGGAGCTCTCTTTGCCACATGTGTGGCGTCATTTATAGCCACCTTCATTATGGGATTGTGGGCCAATTATCCCTTTGCTTTAGCTCCAGGGATGGGGCTTAACGCTTTCTTCACCTACACTGTAGTTTTGGGTATGGGATATTCATGGCGTGTGGCTTTAGGAGCTGTTTTTATTGAGGGTTTAATTTTTATTCTTCTCACATTAACAAAAGCGAGGACCCTTTTGGTCAACGCTATCCCTTCTGCCATAAGGGTGGCTACCTCTGTGGGAATTGGTCTATTTATAGCTCTCATAGGACTCAAAAATGCTGGTATTGTTATCCCTTCTAAGGCCACTTTGGTTACTTTAGGAGATCTTAAGAGGATTGAGCCTGCTTTGGTTTTCCTCACCATTATTCTTACAGGAGTTTTAATGGAAAGGGGCGTCAAAGGCTCAATACTGATAAGCATAATCTTTCTAACAACATGTGGAGTAGTGCTTGGCAAGGTGCCTGTTCCTCACAAAATCTTTGCTTTGCCGAAACCCTCTGCCTTTTTAAAGATGGATTTATCAGGAATAAAGGATTTTGCATTCTGGAAGGTGGTATTTGCGTTTCTTTTTGTGGATCTTTTTGATACTGTGGGAACACTTACTGCCTGTGGTGTTCTGGGCAGATTCTTTGTGAATGGCGAACTTCCAAGGGTTGAAAGAGCTCTCTTTGCCGATGCTATTGGAACCACTGTTGGGGCAATTTTGGGAACATCCACTGTCACCACCTACATTGAGAGCTCTGCTGGTATAGCTGAAGGGGGAAGAACAGGTCTAACTGCATTGGTGGTTGCTTTTTTGTTTCTTGTATCTTTGATTTTTTATCCTTTGGTCTCAATAGTTCCCATTTTTGCCACAGCTCCCGCTCTTGTTATTGTAGGGATTATGATGGTGAGCAATATAAGGGAGATAAACTGGCTCGATTTTACAGAGGCTGTGCCTGCCTTTTTAACCATGTTCTTTATGCCGGCAACCTACAGTATTGCTAATGGGCTCGCGGCTGGTTTTATCTCTTATCCACTGGTGAAATTCCTCACTGGAAGGGCAAAAGAGGTATCACCTATTTTGTGGATTCTATTTGCAGTTTTTGTCTTGAAGTTTTTTATCTTATAAGAACCTCTTCTGAGTATTTCTGCATTATATTGGCAAATTTTTTTAATTTTTCCGGGACATAAGGGGAAACCAATTCAAAGGATGGATCAAGGGTGTTCTTTCCGATAAATTTTTGTATGGCTACTCTCTTTAAAGGTTTAAGCTTGCTTCCAATAGCTTCTAAGTCTTCCTCTTGTATAAATTTGGGAACAGCTGTTATCCTTACCTCGTAATCTATTTTATAACTTTTTACCACTTCTAAGCTCTCAACAAGATTTCCCCAATTACCTTTAAGGATCTGGTATTTATCCGGGCTTGTTTTTACATCTATGGCAACATAGTCCACCAGATTTTCTTTTACACATTCAGAGAGAACTTGTGGGTTCATCCCGTTAGTGTCCAATTTTACTTTTAGGTTTTCTTGTTTTATGTGTTTTAAAAGTTCTAAAAGTTTTTCTCTGTGAATGGTGGGTTCTCCTCCTGTGATTACACAGCCTGTTATAAATCCTTTTCTTTTTTGAATCTCGGCAATTACTGTTTCTAAGTCAATATCTTCAAGATTTTTCAGCAACAAAGGATCTACAAGGGCCTTATTGTAACAGTAAGGACACCTTAAATTGCACCCTCCTGTAAATATAGTGAAGGCTATTTCGTTGGGAAAATCTACAAGGCTTGTGCCTTTAAAGGCTTTTATCAAAACCCTTTAACCTTTACGTATTTTCTCTCTTTAAACTCCTGTCTTTTTCCTATGTTCCAGTTTTGAACAGGCCTGTAATATCCCACTACCCTTGAGTATATTTCGCACGGAACAGCTAAAACCTTTTTCTTCAATGAAGCTCTTTCTTTAATCATTGTTCTCCTCCTCTGCAATTATTTTAACAGCATTTTCCTTGAAACCACTAAGGGCTTCTTCGTCTATTTCTGTCACAATTCCAAATTTCTTCAGATCCTCTTCAGTGTGCTCATAGGGACAGAATTCAAACTCTCCTGGGATGTATCCATGTACAGGACAGACTGAGAATGTGGGGGTAATGCTGAAATAGGGAATCTGAAAATTGCTAACCACAGCTTTAACAAGCCTTTTGACCATCTCTTTGTTGGGAATCTCTTCACCTATGAACAGATGCACAACCGTTCCCCCTGTGAAGAGCACTTGAAGGTCATTTTGATGGGAAAGTAGTTCAAATACATCATCTGTCCAGCTTACAGGGGGATGGACAGAGTTTGTGTAATACGGTGCGCTGTGGGTTCCAGCAGTTATTATATTGTAAAAGCGTTCTTTGTCCTTTTTTGCCAGTCTGTAAGATGCTCCCTCTGCTGGAGTCGCTTCAAGGTTGTAGTAATTGCCAGTTTCTTCTTGAAAGTCTGCCAGCTTTTCCCTCATGAATTCTAAGACTTTGATGGCAAACTCTTTTCCTTCTGGATGGGTTATGGGTACTCCCAGGTAATTTAGACAAGCCTCATTCATTCCTACAAGCCCAATGGTGGAGAAGTGGTTTGTCCAATAGTTTCCAGTACACTCTTTTATTCTTGATAGATAAACCTTTGAGTAAGGGTATAGACCTTTTTCTGTAAAATCTTCTATCACTTTTCTTTTTATCTCCAAAGAGATTTTGGCAAGCTCCATAAGCCTTGTTAGTCTTTCAAAGAGGTCCTCTTCGCATGTGGCAAGATAAGCAATTCTCGGCATATTTATGGTCACAACCCCTATGGATCCTGTAAGTGGAGCAGAGCCAAAGAGACCTCCCTGTCTTTTTCTCAGCTCTCTATTGTCCAATCTTAATCTGCAGCACATACTCCTTGCGTCTTCTGGCTTCATGTCAGAATTAACATAGTTGGCAAAATAGGGAATGCCATACTTTCTGGTCATTTCCCATATAGGAGCAAGATTGGGATTGTCCCATTCAAAGTTTTTCGTTATGTTGTATGTGGGAATTGGAAAGGTGAATATTCTTCCTTTTGCATCCCCTTCCATCATTAAATCACAGAAAGCCCAGTTGATAAGGTTCATCTCTTCTTGGAACTCACTGTAAGTGGCGTCCATAAGCTTTCCTCCTATGATTACAGGGGCGTCTTTTAAGTTATCCGGTACAAAGAGATCCATGGTGATATTGGTGAAGGGTGTTTGGAATCCAACCCTTGTGGGCACATTAAGGTTAAATAGAAACTCTTGAAGAGCCTGCTTCACTTCGCTGAATGTTAGATTATCGTACCTTATAAAGGGTGCAAGAAGGGTGTCGAAGTTGGAAAATGCCTGAGCTCCTGCTGCTTCCCCCTGAAGGGTATAGAAGAAGTTGACAATCTGCCCAAGAGCTGTCCTGAAATGCTTTGCTGGCTTGCTCTCTATCTTTCCAGGAACCCCACCAAATCCCTTAAGGAGAAGATCGTACAGATCCCATCCTACACAGTAAGCTCCTAAAATGCCAAGATCGTGTATGTGAAAGTCCCCATCTTCGTGGGCTTCTCTTACTTCTTGAGGGTACAGTTTTGTTAGCCAATATCTTGCTATTACAGAAGAGGATATGTGAAAGTTTAAGCCCTGGAGTGAATAGTTCATGTTGGAGTTTTCGTTTACCCTCCAGTCAGATTTTTCAAGATATTCTTCTATAAGATTGACACCGTTTACTATAGCTTTTGATATTTCTCTTGCCTGTTTTCTCTTTTCTCTGTAAAGAATGTAGGCTTTTGCCACCTTGGCATGTCCGTTTTCAATGAGAACCTTCTCTACAATATCCTGTATCTCTTCAACATGGGGTATATTGCCCCTTTTGAAAAATCTTCTGTATAGAATAAGCGCTACCTGATCCGCTAATTCTTCAGCTCTTTTCCTGTCAGACCCTCCTACAGCTTTTACCGCTTTAAAGATGGCATTGGATATCCTCTTTTTATCAAAAGGCACAATCTTTCCATCCCTTTTCCTTACCAACGGTTCCATTCTTTCCTCCAGGCTCTCTTTCTGTTAGGAGATTAACATGGTGGCATTTGGTAGTCAATGAGTTTACACTAAATATAGGGAATAAATTTTATAACATCACTATATATAGTGTTTTAGAGATGTGGGTAGCGGTAAAGAAGGCTCAAGGGTTGGTGGAGGCGAATATCATAAAGTCCTTATTGGAGGCTCATGGGATACCTGTGGAGTTAAGATATGAGACGGCAGCGGCTCTTTTTGGTTTGACCCTTGATGGTCTTGGCGAGGTGGAAATTCTTGTGCCTGAGAATTATGTGGGTTATGCTAAGAGTGTGATTTCAAAAGCAGAGGAAAAGGATGGGTTGGATACTTAAAGTAATGGATCATTTTAGTTCAGCTCATTTTTTAAAAAATTATCGAGGTGCTTGTGAAAGGCTACACGGGCATAACTGGAAGGTGGAGATAGAGGTGGAAGGAGATAAGCTGGATGATTCGGGTATTTTGATGGATTTCAAGGTTTTGAAATCCATTCTCAAAGAGGTTCTGTCTGTTTTGGATCACAGACTGATAAACGAGGTTTATCCCTTTACAGAAGTAAATCCTTCTTCAGAGAATATTGCCAAGTTCATATTTGATGAGGTGAAAAAGAGATTGCCTTCCCATGTGAAAATGCACTCCGTATGTGTATGGGAATCGGATACATCTTGTGCAGTTTATATTGAAAATTAATTTTACTTGATTAGTCAAGTTAATTTCCTTATATTTAAGAAGAGAAAATTTTTAGGAGGTGGATTATGGCAGGATGTGACAAGAATAGGGTGACGGAAGGAAAGACTCCTTATGAGCAGCTTGAACAGCAGGATACAGAACTCACCGTAACAGGGGAAAAGGAAAAGGCGGATAAAGCCTTTGGCAGATCCATTGAGATCTTGGAAGAGGAGCTGACGAGGAAGGAGGAGGAGAAATGATAAAAGTGGGCGAAAGGGCCCCTGATTTCTCTTTAAAGGATAACAGGGGCAATAGTTTTAATCTTCCTGAATTTAAGGGCAAGAGGATACTTCTTTCCTTTCATCCCCTTGCTTGGACAAGTGTATGTGCTGATCAGATGAAGGCTTTGGAGAACCATTACGAAGAGTTTGAAAGGCTCAACACATTAGTTGTTGGTGTGAGCGTTGATTCTGTGCCGTGTAAAAATGCTTGGGCTAAGGAGCTTGGTATTTCTAAAATGAGATTGCTTTGTGATTTCTGGCCTCACGGAGAGGTGGCTAAAAAATTTGGCATTTTCAGGGAAGAGGACGGTTTTTCCGAAAGGGCAAATATTATACTTGATGAAAATCACACAGTTGTTTTTGTCAAGGTTTATCCCATAAAGCAGTTGCCAGATCTCAATGAAATTTGGGAGTTTTTGGTGGGAAGTTAGTTGCGGAAAGTAGAGCCATGTTGGTGAAAAGGTTTGACGAATTTAAAGAGGTAATACCTGAAGAGCCTGGAATAAAAGGCGTTAGGATGAAAGTCCTATCACCTCAAGGAAGCCCTTTTATAGTGAGGTTATTTTCTGTTGAGCCAGGCGGAAATACTCCTTATCACACCCACTCCTGGGAGCATCAGGTTGTTATTCTCAGAGGGAAAGGAAAAGCCATAGTGGGTGATGAACGTTTTGATATTGAGAAGGATTTTTATCTTTTCATTCCTCCTAATGAACC
>JALVKL010000031.1 GCA_027033775.1 bacterium
CCTCCTCCAATTTTTCTCCAGCCACTTCAAAAAGCGTGGGTTGTTTTGCAAAGCCCTGTTTACTAAATTTGGCAGCTTTATCCATAGCCTCATCAAGAACCTCAAGCAAAGCGTTTCTGTTAGGCTCAAGAGAATCAAAAGCTCCCGCCTTTATAAGAGCTTCCACCGTTCTTTTGTTGACCTTATGACCCACCACCCTTTTACAGAAATCAAAGAAAGACTCAAAAGGCTTATCCGATCTTGCCTTTACAATAGCCTCAGCAGCAGCTTCTCCAACACCTTTTATGGCGGCAAGACCAAACCTCAAAGATTTCCCATCGATCCTGAATGTGATGTGGCTTTCATTAATGTCTGGAGGCAACACCTTTATTCCCATTTCTTTGCACTCTCGTATATAGACGTAGATCTTTTCCGTTCTATTTATCTCGCTGGAAATAAGGGCGGCCATAAACTCAACAGGATAGTGTGCCTTTAAATAAGCAGTTTGATAAGCTATCATTGCATAAGCAGCAGAGTGAGATTTGTTAAACCCGTATTCTGCAAATTTAGCCATTTTATCAAACAGATCTTCCGCTATTTTTTGATCCACCCCTTTAGAGACAGCTCCTGATATGAATTTTTCCCGCATCTTCTCCATTATATCAGGCTTCTTTTTGCCCATAGCCTTCCTTAGTCTGTCAGCCTCTGCTAAGGTGAAGCCCGCTATTTTTTCTGCAATCTTCATAACCTGCTCTTGATAGAGGATAACACCGTAAGTTTCAGAAAGAATAGGCTCAAGCTCATCAAGCTCATACTCTATAGGCTTTCTTCCATGCTTTCTCTCTATAAAATCTTCCACCATACCGCTTCCCAGAGGCCCTGGTCTGTAGAGAGCTACAAGGGCTATAAGATCCTCAAACCTTGATGGTCTCACCCTTCTGAGAAGATCCCTCATACCAGTACTTTCAAGCTGAAAAACACCAAATGTAGCACCAGACTGAAGCAGTTCATAAGTCTTATCATCATCAAGGGGAAGATGATTTAAATCTATCTCTTCCCCTTTATAAAGCTTTACCAGCTTTAAAGTGGTGTCTATCACAGTAAGGGTTTTAAGCCCCAATAGATCCATTTTCAGAAGTCCAAGGGCTTCAAGCTCATCTTTAGCGTACTGTGTGGTTATTTCGTTTTCTCTTTCACTTTTGTAAAGGGGTATATACTCTGTTAAATCGTCTGGTGTTATGACAATACCAGCAGCATGAGTGGAAGCATGCCTACAAAGACCCTCCAGTTTCCTAGCTATATTTATCAGTCTTTCCACCTTTGGATTCTTCTTCATCTCCTCCTTCAGGCGAGGCTCAAGAACCAAAGCGGTGTCTATATCCATGGATGGAGACTGGGGAATCATCTTTGCTATTCTATCAACCTCCTTGGGGGAAAATCCCAAAACCCTTCCCACATCCCTCACCACAGCCCTGGCAGATAAAGTTCCGAAGGTTATGATCTTTGCCACTGATTTTTCGCCGTATTTTTGTTTGACGTAATTGAGAACCTCGTCCCTTCTCTCCATGCAGAAGTCTATGTCTATATCAGGCATACTTATTCTCTCAGGATTGAGGAACCTCTCAAACAAAAGACCCCATCTTAAAGGATCTATGTCTGTAATACCCAAACAGTAAGAAACAAGAGAGCCTGCAGCCGATCCTCTGCCAGGACCCACAGGAATCTTACTTTTCTTAGCAAAATTGACAAAATCCCAAACAATGAGAAAATAACTGGAAAACCCCAGCTCTTTTATAACAGACAGTTCATACTCAAGCCTTTCTTCATAGTGAGAAAAGGGAATTTCACTGTAAAGCTCTCCTTTCTTTCTTCTTGTCTCAAGCCCCTTTTTCGCAAGCCGCACCAGATAAGAGTCAACGTTTTCCCCAGAGGGAACACTGAACACAGGAAGGTGTATCTCACCAAATTTAAATTCAAAGTTACATCTATTGGCTATCTCCACAGTGTTTTTCACAGCCTCTTTTAGATCAAAAAAGAGCTGCTTCATCTCTTCAGCCGATCTTAAATAAAGCTGGTCTGTACTCATTTTCATTCTGTTGGTGTCTGCAAGTCTACTGCCGGTCTGGATACACAACAGAACATCATGGGCTTCAGCATCTTCTCTAAAAAGGTAATGGCAATCGTTTGTGGCAACAACAGGAATTCCTAAAGAATTTGCCACTTCAACAAGCCCTTTGTTAACCTTCACCTCCTCATCAAGTCCCAGCCTCATTATCTCAATAAAAAAGTTTTCACTTCCAAAGATAGAAGAATACTCCTTAGCCGCATTTAAAGCTTTATCCAAATCATCCATGAGAATAGCCTGAGGAATCTCTCCTTTAAGGCAGCCACTTAAGGCTATCAATCCTTCAGAATACTCTCTTAAAAGCTCCTTATCTACACGTGGTTTGTAATAAAAGCCTTCCAGATAGCCCAAAGAGACAAGCTTTATCAGGTTTTTGTAACCCTTCTCGTTCTTAACCAAAACCGTTAGATGGTAGGCTGCATCCGCTCCTCCCCTCACAGCACTTTTATCAAAACGAGAGCCAGGAGCTACATAAAGTTCACAACCTATTATAGGTTTTATACTAGCGTTTTTTGCCTCCTGATAAAACTTGACTGCACCAAAAAGATTGCCATGATCGGTTATTGCTAATGCATCAAATTTAAGCTCTTTAGCCCTTTCAAAAAGTCTGTCTATCCTTATTCCCCCATCCAAAAGGCTGTACTGGGTGTGTAAATGAAGATGAACAAACTCACCCATCCCTTACTCCCACTCTATAGTGCTTGGAGGCTTTGATGATATATCATAAACAACCCTGTTTACCCCTTCAACTTCGTTTATTATCCTTGAAGATATCCTGCCTAAAAGCTCATAAGGAAGCCTTGCCCAA
This sequence comes from bacterium, assembly GCA_027033775.1. Lineage (GTDB taxonomy): Bacteria > Thermosulfidibacterota > Thermosulfidibacteria > Thermosulfidibacterales > Thermosulfidibacteraceae > JAADEW01. Next base: position 2,913 of record JALVKL010000031.1, read on the forward strand.
TCAGCGGTCATACCATCAACACTCTCAACAGCCCTCACCGCAATCACATAATCGTAGGTCCTCTCATCTCCCATTACCCCTACACTCTTCACTGAAATCAAAACAGCAAAAGCCTGCCACAGACTCTCATAAAGGCCAGCTTTTTTAATTTCCTCAACCACTATGGCATCTGCTTCCCTTAGTATGTGCAGTTTCCTCTCGGTAACCTCTCCTACCACCCTGATAGCCAAACCAGGGCCAGGAAAAGGATGCCTCTTCAAAATCTTGTCTGGAAGTCCAAGTATTTTTCCTATTTTCCTGACTTCGTCTTTAAAGAGATATCTCAAAGGCTCAATAAGCTCAAATTCAAACCTTTCAGGCAATCCTCCCACATTGTGATGGCTTTTAATGGTAGCAGAAGGTCCCCACACAGAAACGCTTTCTATAACATCAGGATACAGTGTTCCCTGAGCAAGAAACTTTATCTTTCCAAACTTTGAAGCCTCTTCCTCAAAGACCCTGATAAACTCTTCACCGATAATTTTTCTTTTCTCTTCGGGATCCACCACTCCCTTTAGCCTTTTTAGAAACCTCTTAGAAGCATCAACAAAATGAACTTTAATCCCTAAAGACTTAAAAGTTTCCAGAACCTCCTTTGCCTCGTTCTTTCTTAAAAGGCCATTATCCACAAATATGGGAATAAGCCTATCACCTATAGCTTTGTGGACAAGAAGTGCAACCACTGAAGAATCAACACCTCCAGATAAGGCACACAGAACCCTTTCGTTGCCAACCCTTTCTCTTATCTCCTTTACAGCTTGTTCCACAAAGGATTCCATCCTCCATGTAGCTTCACATCCACAGATACCAAACACAAAATTTGAGATAATATTGGTTCCGTAAGATGTGTGAACCACCTCAGGATGAAACTGTAATCCAAAAATGTTCTTTTTTTTATTTCTGAAAGCCGCAACGGGAGAATTCTCAGTTCTTGCTATTGCCTCAAATCCAGAAGGCATCTTCAGGATTCTGTCTCCATGAGACATCCAGACCTGAAACCTGTCTGGAAGACCCTTAAAGAGATCCGATTTATCAAGCACCTCAAGAACAGCAAAACCGTACTCTCTCTTGTGGCTTTTCTCCACAATGCCACCAAACATCTTGGTTATAAGCTGCATCCCATAACATATGCCCAGTACAGGAACACCTAAATCAAAGATATCTTTAGAACAGGAAGGAGCGTTTTCATCGTAAACGCTGGCAGGTCCTCCAGAAAGTATAATGCCTTTTATCCTTTCAACAGGAAGATTTGATGCATCCAAAAAGGGGGGAAATATCTCGCTGTAAACCCCAAGTTCCCTGACCCTTCTTGCTATAAGTTGGGTATACTGAGAGCCAAAATCAAGCACAGCTATCACTTAAAGAAACCCTCCCTGGGAAAAGCTAAATAAGTTTTACCAGAACAACAAAAATAAGAAAAACAGTGGCTAAATAAAGGAGAATAAGATCCATAGTGGATCTTCTCCAGTTATCAAGGGAAACCTTTTCCCCCAACATTTCCTTAAGGGTATCCCGTAAAGACTTTATATCTGAAAATATCAAAGGAGTGATTATAGAACCATCCTTAGATTCCACCCACAAAACATTTCGCATCCCGATCCTTTGAACCCTCACATGCTCAATATTCTTAAAGTCCAAACATCTTTTTGTAAGAAGGGTTTTAAAGCACATCTTTTCATCCTCAATTGTAATAAACCTGAAATTGATAAAAATCAGTATGAAAATAAGCGGAATCAGCACCACTACAAGAAAGAGCAGTCCAGCAGTTTTGTTTTTAAAGATCAAAGCCAGACATAAAAACAAGGATATTGCCCCTATTATAACAGAGGGGACGATATACAAAAAAGAAGGCTTAAATCTTTTCATTACTTAGGAAACTTCTCTTTTATCCTTGCAGCCTTACCGCTTCTTTCCCTCAAATAATAGAGCTTGGCCCTTCTCACCTTACCCCTTCTAATGACCTCCACCCTCTCAAGCCTCGGAGAATACATGGGAAATGTCCTTTCAACACCCACTCCACCGGATATTCTCCTTACCGTAAATGTTCTTCTATGCATTTGGCCAGAAAACTTGATAACCACACCTTCAAAGGGCTGAACCCTCTCCCTATCCCCTTCAACAATTCTAAAGTACACCCTTACTGTATCTCCCACTCCAAAATCTGGAAGCTTCTTTTTAAGACCTTCTTTAAACTCCTTCTCAAGTTCAATTATAGGATCCATACCTATTTCCTCCCCAATATTCTATCCAAAATTATAGCAGCTGCACACCTCACAGACAGATGGTTATAATTACCTAAACCTTCAATAGGGTCAAGAAGAAAATCACAATTTTTAATCACATCCTCAGTAAGACCCCAACCAGTCCCAAGCAGAATAGCAACCGGTCTTTTCCCCTCTTTTATAATCTTAGAAAGCTCATCATACCCTATCCGCTTTGATTCATGCTCTTTTGCAGAGGTTGCAACAAGAAGCGGCTTTTTCCCTTCCTCTTTCTCCACCATAAGAACAGCCTCATCAATGGTTTTTGCAATTCTGACCAGCTTCAACGCTTCGTCTCTATTTGGATTGTAAACAGCTCCAAAACCAGATTTCCAATGAGAAGTGATTCTCTCTATCATTGCCTGCTGAGCCCTTAAAGGTGTGATCATAAATAGCGCCTTTCCAGAATATGTCTTAACCAGTCTGGAAAGATCGTGGATGTCAAGGTTGGTTATGGAGGAAACCACAACCTTTCCTCTTTTGTTGTAAACAGGATAGTGTACAAGAAAAAGATAGTATCTTAAGCTCTCCTGTCCCATTGTTTCCCTTTTATTATCATGGAAAGCTTTTTCTTATCCTCATCACTGAGATCAGCCCTTGCCAGAAGATCAGGCCTTCTCTCAAAAGTGATCTTTAACTGCTGAAAACGTCTCCAATCAGATATAAGAGCGTGATTGCCAGAGAGCAAAACCTCAGGCACTTTCAAACCTCTAAAATCGTATGGCCTTGTGTAATGAGGATACTCCAAAAGATATTGGGAAAAACTCTCTTCTTTTAAGGAGTCTGCAGATCCCAAAACCTCTGGAGTTATTCTTGAAACGGCATCTATAATACAAAGGGCAGCAAATTCCCCACCGCTTAATACAAAATCCCCAATGGAAATCTCTTTATCAA
>JALVKL010000032.1 GCA_027033775.1 bacterium
GAGGCTTGAAGCTCTTTCAGAGCTTTCTAAAGATCCAGATTTTGAGGCTCTTATGGTTACCTTCAAGAGGGTTGTTAATATAATTCCTCCTGGCTTTGACACTTATGAGGTGGATGAGTCCCTATTTGAGAAGAAGGAGGAAAGAGAGCTTTTTGAGGCTGTCAAAGAGATAGAGAATAAAGTGAAAGAATTGGTGGACAAAGGTGAGTATCTTCAAGCCTTGAGGCTCATTGCCTCTCTTAAGGAGAAGGTGGACAACTTCTTTGACAATGTTTTGGTTATGGATAAAGATGAGGCTAAACGGAAAAATAGACTGGCTATTTTGAATCGTATAGCTTCTCTCTTTAAGAGAATAGCCGATCTCAAAAAGGTGGCTCTTCAGAAGAAATGAATATAGAGGAGCTTGCTCTTAATTACCTTAGAGGAGGTTGGGGAAGCAGAGCTTCTGTGTTTAGAGCTTTGCTTGATTTTTTTTCTGTGGATCTTGACGAAGGTACAGTAAAACTCATATGCCTTGCTCTGGATCCCTTTCACGCTCCATCTGCCTCTTTTTATACTGACAAAGGCAAGTACGGTGTTACAATATGTGGAGCCTTGGCAGGGGCTTTGGCGGCCTTTAATATTATAGTGGGCAGTCCCAATCTTCTCCCTTATGAATTCTGGACAGAAGGCATGAAGGATAATGGGTGGATAAGAAGGATGTTGGATGAAGAATGGTCTTTAGAGGATAAGATTGAAACATATGTTAAAGCTTGTGAGAAATACGGGTATGGTGCCCATTATGAGATAGTGAAAAGGTTTTACCAAAGATTCGGCACCACAGACTGCTTGGATTTGGAAAAAAGTGTAGGTGATCCTGTTTCTTATGAATGCTTTAAAAATTGTGCGAAGGTGGTTATTTGGACTGCTTCTATGGTTAGAGATGTTATAAATGAATTTAGGGAAGATCCTGATAGATTTAAGATAGGAAAGGAAAATGTTCAATTTCAGTTTTTAAACAAGGCTGAGAAGGATTAAAGGTGCAGGAAAGGATAAGGAATTTTTCTATAATAGCCCATATAGATCATGGAAAATCCACCTTAGCTGATAGGCTTTTAGAGTTTACTGGAGCTGTTCCGCCGAATAAGATGAGGGAGCAGTTTTTAGACAAGATGGATATAGAAAGGGAAAGGGGCATAACTATAAAGGCTCAAACGGTAAGGTTAAATTACAAGGCTAAAGATGGCAAAGAGTATATACTAAACATTATTGATACCCCTGGCCATGTTGACTTTACCTATGAGGTATCCAGATCCCTTGCCGCTTGTGAGGGTGCTTTACTAGTGGTGGATGCAACACAGGGGGTGGAAGCTCAAACCATTGCTAATGTTCTTTTGGCTTTGGAGCATAATCTTGAGATAATTCCGGTTATAAACAAGATTGATCTTCCCAGCGCTGATCCTGAAAGGGTTAAAAGGGAGATAGAAGAAGTAATAGGAATTGACGCTTCAGAGGCTATCCTTGCCTCTGCCAAATTGGGTATAGGAATAGAAGAGATTTTAGAAGCTATAGTTAACAGGATCCCTCCTCCAAGTGGGGACCCTGATAAGCCTTTAAAAGCTTTAATCTTTGATTCTTGGTATGATCCTTATAAAGGGGTTGTAACCACTATTAGGGTTATAGATGGCAAGATAAGAAAAGGTATGGAAATACTTCTTATGTCTACTGGGAAAGTGTTTGAAGTGGAGGAAGTGGGAGTTTTTGCTCCAGATCCTGTGAAGGTGAAGGAGCTTTCAGCAGGGGAAGTGGGCTATATCACTGCTGGTATAAAGAATGTTAGAGATACAAAGGTGGGAGATACCATAACAGATGCCAAAAATCCTACCTCTAAACCATTTCCAGGCTTTAAACAGGTAAAACCCATGGTGTTTGCTGGACTTTATCCTGTTGATCCCGAGGACTATCCTGCTTTAAGGGAAGCCCTTGAGAAACTTAAGCTCAACGATGCTTCTCTTTCCTTTGAACCTGAGTCTTCAGCGGCATTGGGATACGGATTTAGATGTGGTTTTTTGGGAACACTTCATATGGAGATTGTGAGGGAAAGATTGGAAAGGGAGTTTGGTTTAAAACTCATTATAACAGCTCCCACTGTTGTTTATAAAGTGGTCAAAAAAAGCGGAGAAGAGCTCTTTATAGAGAACCCTTCTGATCTTCCCGATATGTCTGAAGTTGATCACATAGAGGAGCCCTATGTCTTGGCCACCGTCATAACTCCCTCTGAGTATGTTGGCGGTATAATGAATCTTTTTTTGGAAAGAAGAGGTATTCAAAATAGGATGGAGTATTTAGAGGGTGGAAGGGTAATAATGGAGTACGAAGTTCCTTTGGCAGAGATATTGGTGGACTTTTATGACCACCTTAAGAGTATCTCCAGAGGTTATGCTTCTATGGATTACGATTTTATAGGATATAAGAGATCTGATCTTGTTAAACTGGACATTCTTATAAACGGAAAACCTGTGGATGCCCTTTCTGTGATAGTTCATAAGGATAAAGCCTATTATAAAGGCAGAGAGCTTGCAAAAAGGCTAAAGGAGATAATTCCAAGACAGCTTTTTGAGGTGGCCATTCAAGCTGCTATAGGAAGAAAAATAATAGCCAGGGAGACTGTTAAGCCGTTAAGAAAGGATGTTTTAGCTAAATGCTACGGTGGCGATGTGACAAGGAAAAGAAAGCTCTTAGAGAAACAGAAAGAGGGCAAAAAGAGGATGAAGATGATAGGCAAGGTCGAGATACCACAAGAAGCCTTTTTGGCTGTTTTAAAGAGGGATTGAGCATGGAAAACGCAGCTGGTGGGAAAACTTTAAAGGATAAGCTTTATGGATGGATAAAAGATATAGCTATAGCTTTAGTTATAGCTTTAATTATTAGAGCCCTTTTTGTTCAAGCCTTCAGAATACCTTCAGGATCTATGATTCCCACGCTTCTTGTGGGGGATCATATATTGGTAGAAAAAATAACTTACAGGTTTAGGGAGCCTAAAAGGAGAGAGATAATAGTCTTTAAGTTTCCCCTTGACCCATCCAAGGATTACATAAAACGGGTAATAGGGCTTCCTGGAGATACAGTTCAAATAGTAAACAAACAAGTTTATATAAATGGCAAAAGATTAATTGAACCATACGTGCTACATACTGATCCCAATATACTCCCTGCCTCTGTTTCTCCCAGGGACAACTACGGGCCTGTAAGGGTTCCTAAAAATGAATTTTTTGTTATGGGGGATAATAGGGATAACAGCTTTGATAGTCGCTTTTGGGGATTTGTTCCAAAAAAGGATATAATAGGCAAAGCTTTTATAATCTATTTTTCCATATACATTCACGGGAACAATCCCCTAAAATGGGTGAGATGGAAAAGGATAGGAAAACTCATCCACTGAGTGGATTGAGAATAGTTATTACAAGGGAGATCTCTCAAGCAAAAGATTTTGCTCGGCTTTTGGAAAGGGAAAAAGCTATGCCTGTTTTCTTTCCGGTAATAGCCTTTAAAAGGTTAAAGGTTGACCTTTCCTCTCTTAAGCTTGAGGACTTTCACTGGATAATCTTTACCAGTGTTAACGGTGTTATCTTCTTTTTTGATCTGCTAAAAGAAAAGGGCTTAACCTTTCCTCAAAGGCCTTTGGTTGCAGCCATTGGTCCGGCAACAGCTAAAAGGTTGCAAGAGTTGGGTGTGAAGGTTTCGCTTGTTCCTGAAAGATTTGTGGCAGAAGGACTATTGGAATATTTGAGGGATGTGAAGGGAAAAAATATACTGATTCCAAGAGCCAAAGTTGCCAGGGATATACTTCCTTTGGAGCTAAAGAGAAGGGGTGCCAATGTAAAGGTGTTGCCCATTTATGAGACAGTTTTAAATTATCCTTCCTCGTCTCAATGGGATATGCTAAAAAGCTCAGATGTTATAACTTTTACAAGTCCTTCAACTGTTGAAAATTTTTTAAGGATTACAGGAGAAGAAGGCAGAAAGTTATGTGAAAATAAGGTTGTAGCCAGTATCGGTCCAATAACTACCGAAAAAGCTGTTTCTTCAGGGATAAGGGTAGATGTAACTGCTTCAAAGCATTCCATAAATGGCTTAATAGAATCCCTTAAGGCTTATTACTATGGGGAAAGAGAATAATTCTCATGGGCTTGTTGTATGGGGCAAAAACGCTTTAAAAGAGATTTTGAGATCGGAAAAAAGAATAGAAAGAGTTTATCTTCAATACGGTAAATATATAGATCCTGAGCTGTTAGACATTCTCTCAAAAAGAGGAATTAAATTTCAATGGACAAAAAAGCAGCATTTAAAAAGGCTTTCAGGCACAGATAAGCACCAAGGTATAGTGGTTCTTGTTTCTCCCATAGAATATGTTGATTATTCTGAAATTTTAAGGGAAAGCCTTTTAAGGAAAAGTTTTTTTGTTTTTCTTGATGGTATTACTGAATCTCAAAATGTGGGTGTTATAGCGAGAAATGTTGAATTTTTTGGGGGTGTAGGTATTATTCTTCCAGAAAAGGGAGCTTCTCCCATTAACGAAACCGTGGTTAAATCGTCATCGGGAGCTATATTTCATCTGAAAATATCCAAAGTGGAGTTTCCAACCGAAGTCCTTAAGGAATTTAAGTCCAGAGGCGGCAAAGTTTACTCCATAGAGACTGATGGCTCCAACATATATTCTGCAGAATTTCAGTTTCCATCTGCATTTGTGTTTGGTTCTGAAGGGAAGGGGATTGCAAAAAGTATTTTGGATCTTTCAGATGGGATTTTTGAAATAGAAAGATGGGGCAGCGTCTCTTCTCTTAATGTTGCAGTAGCTTCTGGTATAGCTCTTTGGTGGGCAAATATTAAAGGGAGAAAATAGCCACTAAAGGGGTGTGGTCCGAGGGTTTTTCCTTAAGTCTTGGTTTCATATCTATGAAGCAATCTTTGCACTTTTGTGCTAAAGGTTTGGTGGCAAGAATATGGTCTACTCTCCAGCCTAAACCTCTTTTAACGGCATCTTTCACTCGGTAGTCAAAAAAGGTGTAGTGTCCAGGTTCATTGGGATGATGTAACCTGAATAGATCGACCAGTCCCCAGTCCAGTAACTTTTGAAATGCTTCCCATACCTCTTCTCTAAAACACACATGCCCTTTCAGTTTTTTAGGGCTGTGAACATCTATTTCTGTTGGCGCTACATTTAAATCCCCGCATATTATCAAGTTGTCCTCAGGGGAGAAGTTTTTCTCTAAGTAGTTTAAGAGCTTCTCAAAAAACTCCAGTTTATGTTTGAATTCTGGGTGATCCGGCTTTCTTCCTTGTGGAACATACAGGTTTATAAGTGAAAAATTGTCAAATTTTAAAATAGACACTCTATCCTCTTCCGTTTTATCAGAAAATCCGAAATCTACTTCTACAGGCTTTATTTTTGTGGCAACAGCTATTCCTGATTTCCCCTTTTCACCTTTAAAGTAGACCTCATATCCCCTCTTTTTAAATTCCTCCTTGGGAAATAAATCATCTGAAACTTTGGTTTCTTGTAGACACAAAATATCAGGGCTTTCTTCTTCTAAATAGGGCAAAACTATATGTAATCTTGATCTTATTGAGTTTACATTAAAGGTTGCTATCTTCATCCTTTACAGCTTGAGCAGTTTTTACTTGAACAACTTGAACAACTGCTAGAAGAGCTCTTATCTGTATTAGATGAAGCTATATTTTTTCCATTTTTGCGCGCATAATCTGTGACATACCAGCCACTTCCTTTGAGTATAAAGGAGCTTTTGGATATAAGTCTTTTTACCTCTCCCTTACATTTAGGGCATACCTTAACAGGTTCGTCGTGAAATGTTTGAAGTTTTTCAAATCTATACCCACACACATTGCATTTGTACTCGTATATGGGCATATTTCACCTCCTATTCCACATAATCTAACCAGTGTTCATATTTGGGATCTTCCCCTCTCACAACCTTAAAAAATATCTCTTGCAACTTTGTGGTTATTGGACCCGGTTTCCCAAGCCCAATTTTTCTTCTGTCCACTTCCCTTACAGGGGTTATTTCAGCAGCTGTTCCGCATAAAAACACTTCGTCAGCTATGTAAAGCTCATCTCTTGATATTTTTTCCTCTTTTATCTCTAATCCTAAATCCTTTGCGATGGTTATCACGGAATCCCTAGTTATACCTTCAAGTATTCCTAATACAGGAGGTGTTTTAATTAATCCCTTCCTCACAATAAATATATTCTCTCCACTTCCCTCTGCAACTGTTCCGTCAGGATCCAGCATTAGAGCTTCATCGTATCCGTCTAAAATAGCCTCTATTTTAGCCAATTGCGAGTTCACATAATTTCCGCATATCTTGCCTTTTGTCATGGAGATATTGACGTGGTGCCTGTTAAAAGAGGATATTTTGCATCTTATTCCCTGTTTTAATCCCTCTTCTCCCAAATAAGCTCCCCATTCCCAGCATATGATGGCCACGTTAATTTCATTGTTAAGGGGATTGAGCCCCATGGCACCTTTACCATAAAAAACTATGGGCCTTATGTAGCATTCCGTTAATTTATTGGCTTTTATGGTTTCAAAGGTGGCTTCCCTTATATCCTTCATTGAGTAGGGAATGTTCATGTGAACTATTTTAGCAGAGTTGAACAGCCTTTCTATGTGTTCATAATGTCTGAATATAGCAGGTCCCTTTTTTGTGGCGTAGCACCTTATGCCTTCAAAAACTCCAAGACCGTAATGAAGGGTATGTGTTAAGACATGAATTTTGGCATCTTCCCATGGGATCAATTCTCCGTTGAACCATATATAATCAGCCTTTATAGCCATTTATAACCTCCTGCGGCTATTTATACTCCTCTCTTGGAGGGGAGAAAACATCAAGCACTACAGTGGTTTTATTAAAGGTTTTTGCTGAGTGTTCAGTGTTAGGAGGCACAATATAAGCATCTCCAGGTTTTAATATTTTCTCACTTTTGCCAATCTTTAATAACAGTTCTCCTTCAAGCACTGTTCCCATCTGTTCATGGGGATGCATATGTGGGGGAAATTCAGTATGAGGGTCTATTTGAAAAAGTACCATCTGGGCTTTAGTACCCGTTATTACCTTCATTTTTATACCATTTTTGGGAATTTTCTCTTTGATCTCTTCCCATCTAAAAAACATTATTCTTCCTTCCTCCAAGGATTGCCAAATCTATTAAGATGGGCAAAATCCGATATCTCCCTTCTCTTTGGAGCAGGTGGGCTCTGATCAGGATATCCTAAAGGAAGAAGTTCTACTACTTCATACCCTTCAGGAAATCCAAGCAATTCAGCGGTTTTTTTGTGGTCAAAAAGGCCAACATGTACAGTTCCCAATCCCAAAGCACACGCTGCAAGGGCAGCATGTTCAAGGGCTATACCCAAATCAAACATATACCAATCCCCTTTATCGGTGCTGGCACTGCCTTTGTAAAAACCTGATACTCCCCTTTTAGCAGCTCCTACCAAAAGAACAGGGGCTTGCCCAATTGCTTTGTAAGCAGGATTGATCTCAGGTACCAGTTTCCATATCTCGTTTTTCAACTCAGGATCTTTTACCACCACAATCTCCCAGCATTGGGTATTGTTCCAGGACGGTGCCCATCTTACAGCTTCCAATATCTTTTCTATCAACTCATCTGGAACAGGATCAGATTTAAATTTTCTTATACTCCTTCTTTTCTTCACAACCTCAAAGAAATCCATCTTCATACCTCCTTTTGGGATTTTATTATTTCAATAGCTCTTTTAATTCTTTTTATACTCTCTTTTTTACCGGTTAAATATAGAATCTCATGCAGTCCCGGGCTAACAGTTTTTCCTGTAATAGCAAGTCTAACAGGTTGGGCTATTGCTTTCAACTTTATGTTAAACTTATCCAAAACTTTGCGGAAGGCTTTCTCTATGTTTTGTGGTGAGAAATCCTCAAGATTTTCCAGTTCTTTAACCAGCTCTTCCAAATAAGGGACGATTTCTTTTTTAAAAAACTTTTTAACCCCTTCAGGATCGTATTCCTCAGGCGGTTTGAACAAAAAGGCACAAGAATGAGCCATCTCTTTTAAGGTTTTGGATCTTTCTCTAAAGGCTACCACCACCTCTTGGAGCCACTTTATGTCTATATCTTCTACATCATCCACTATTTTTTCTTTCTTTAAAAATTCCTTTAATAAATTTGCAAGTTTATCCACAGGATAAGTTTTTATGTAGTGATGGTTCAACCACAAAAGCTTTTCGGGATTAAAGATGGCTGGAGATTTCCCTACTCCTTCTAAGCTGAATAATTTTATGAGTTCTTCTTTAGAGAATATCTCTTGATCTTTATATGACCATCCCAGCCTAACCAAAAAATTAAAGAGGGCTTCTGGAAGAAATCCCTCTTCTCTGTAAGCTAATACACTGGTGGCTCCGTGTCTCTTGCTCAATTTGGTTCTATCGGGTCCGAGAATCATAGGAACGTGAGCAAATTTAGGAATTTCATATCCTAAAGCTTGGTAAAGCTGTATCTGCTTGGGGGTGTTGTTGAGATGGTCATCTCCTCTTATCACATGGGTTATGTTCATTGAGGCATCATCTACTACCACTACAAAATTGTAAGTGGGAGTCCCGTCGGATCTCACTATTATAAAATCATCAATTTGGTTGTTGGGGTATCTTATTTCTCCTTTTATTAAGTCTTTAAAGACAGTTTCTCCTTCATTTTGTGCTTTGAATCTTATAACAGGTTTAACACCCTCTCTCGGCGTGGTTCTGTGTCTGCATCTGCCATCATATTTAGGTATTCCCGTTTTTTTCTTTGTCTCTTCCCTTATAGCTTGAAGCTCTTCAGGAGTGCAGTAACAGTAATAAGCCTTTCCCTCTTTTACGAGCCTTTCAGCTTCTCTTTTATATATCTCTATTCTTTCAGTCTGTCTGTAAGGTCCTTCGTCCCAATCTATTCCCAACCATATAAGGGCTTCTAATATCTCTTTAATAGCCTCTTCTGTGGATCTTGTCCTGTCAGTATCTTCGATTCTCAGTATAAATTTTCCTTTGTTATGCCTTGCAAAAAGCCAATTAAAAATAGCTGTTCGGGCTCCTCCAATATGAAGATGTCCTGTGGGAGACGGTGCAAATCTAACCCTTACCAAGTTATTTCCTCCTTTCAGATCTTGAGCATTTTTATTTTGTTTAAAAGACCAAGTCAATGAAAGGGGGAAGGGGATTTCCCCCTTCCCATCTTATCTTATAGCAAGCTTTTCTATTTCCGAAAGGGATTTCTTAATCTCCTCTTCTGAGAGTTCATAATCTTTCAGTTCACCACGAAGATAGGCGTCATAAGCTGAAAGATCAAGAAGCCCGTGACCTGAGAAATTAAAGAGTATCACCTTTTCTTTCTTTTCTTCTTTGGCTTTAGTAGCTTCGTCTATTACAGCTTTTATAGCATGTGAGGTTTCTGGAGCAGGAATAAATCCTTCTGTTCTTGCAAAAAGTAAAGCTGCCTCAAATACCTCTGTCTGGGAATAGGCTACCGCTTCCATAATTTTTTCTTTAACTAACAAACTTATAATAGGAGCGTCTCCGTGGTATCTAAGCCCTCCTGCATGTATAGAAGGGGGGACAAAGTTATGTCCAAGGGTGTACATACGCATCAGAGGAGTCATTTTCGCTGTATCACCAAAATCGTAGGCGAATATTCCCTTGGTTAAGGTGGGACAGGCTTTAGGCTCTACAGCCATAAGTCTCACATTCTTCCCGTTTGCTTTATCCGCATAAAATGGTAGAGCTATACCTCCAAGATTTGATCCTCCACCGCAACAACCTATCACCACATCAGGGTATTCGTTTAGTAATTTCAATTGTTCTTTTGCCTCTAATCCTATTACGGTTTGATGCAACAACACATGATTGAGCACCGATCCCAAAGAGTAATGTGTGTCAGGACTGCTTACAGCGTCTTCTACAGCCTCGCTTATGGCAATACCCAATGATCCTGGGTTATCTGGGTCTTTTTCCAGTATGGCTTTTCCTGTTTTTGTTTTGTCACTTGGACTGGGGAAGACCTCTGCACCCCATACCTCCATCATTGTCCTTCTATAGGGTTTTTGATGGTAGCTCACCTTCACCATATACACTGTACATTTTAGACCAAAGAATTTTGTGGCAAAGGCAAGAGCCGATCCCCATTGTCCCGCTCCTGTTTCTGTGGTTAATCTCTTTATTCCCTCTTTATAGTTGTAGTAGGCTTGGGCAACTGCTGTGTTTGGTTTGTGGCTTCCTGCAGGACTTGCTCCTTCGTACTTGTAGTAAATACGGGCAGGAGTATCAAGAGCCTTTTCCAATCCAAAGGCTCTGTATAGAGGGGTTGGCCTCCATAGAGAATATATGTTAAGCACCTCCTCTGGTATCTCTATCCATCTTTCCTGTGAAACTTCTTGCTCTATGAGTGCCTTTGGAAAAAGAGGCGAAAGATCTTCAGGGGATAAAGGTTTTCCTGTTTGGGGATTCAGGGGCGGATCTAAAGGTTTGGGAAGATCGGGAAGAACATTATACCATTTTTTAGGTATTTCTATATTTGTGATAAATCTTTTCATAAAACACCTCCTCAAAATATGTAATATATTTTGGCCCACACGTTTTTGCCTGAGGGTCTGTTTTTTACACCAAACTCGTATTGGCTTTTCAAAACAAGCATAAATCTTTTGTAATTTATCTTTATTCCAGGCCCAATTGCAAAGGCTTTTCCCCTGTTGTTCTCTATGTCTTTTCCGTCCACTTCATCGTCTGTGGTTTGATAGTAATAATAGCCTGTTATTCCTACCCTTATCCATTTAGCCGGGGAGTATCCTAAGGCATAGTCGAAGTGGAATTCTTGTCCAGGTTTAAGGGATGTTTCCTTTCCTGTGGCTGGGTTTATCCAATCGTTATTGGTGGTATTAAAATCGTACATGAACTTAAAGGATAAAGAAAAGTTCTTGGTTGGGAGGAAAGTTAAAGCAAATACCGGTTCAAATGTCCAAAAATTCTTTCCTATATTTATTGGTCTGTATTTGTCGTATTCTCCTGTAGGAACATATATATCAATACCAAAAACAGCGTGTATATACTTTGAGTGCCAGGTTAGTATAAAGGGATCTATAATTATATCGCCCAATCCCTTTTTATGAACGTGAAACCCTTTACAGTTTGCGTTTACTTCAACCCATGGAATGAATATGTGTGCTCCATAGTTTGCCTTTAATATTCTGAACTTTGTTATGTATATAAATCTCAATACATTGGCGTATACCCTTAACGAAAAATCATCTAAAGGGCCTTTGTTGATGGTATCACCGCTGTTATCCTTAAACTCATGGGAAAAATAAAAGTAGTTATAATCCACCAGATAGAATCCTGGAGGAGGTGCCATTCCCACAAGAAAGTCCTCAGCCCCATTTGGGTAATGATCTCCCCCACCAGCAAAAACTGCACAATTGAATAAAAACAAACATATTAAGAAAACAGCAAACTTCCTCATTCTCCACCTCCTGTTTTGGATGGTTTATTTTACAATATTAGGCGGGTTTTATGAGGAGAAGGCAGACCCCCTCAAGGGGTCCGCCACCAGTTTATATTCCAATAAAAAATTCTAAAAAAATTTTTATACATGCTAAAATATAGAATCACAAAATTTTATATTGGTCAATATAATTGCATGTTGGTGTAAATTATGGAATATTTTTATTAAAGAAGTTGATTTGGGAGGAAGAGACTATGAAAGTGTTAAAAGTTTTAATTCTTAGTTTTGTAATTTTGTTATTGTTCTCAGCGTCTGGTTTTTCGGCTAAGTTTATTCTTTCTTCTTCTCCTGACGGGATATCTCCTATAAAAGTAAACGATGATATTAAAATTCAACTTACTAGGAAGAATCAAGAAATAATTCTCGTTGACGATGAGAGTCAATCTCCGAGTGAAATACCTCCAGTTATTTTTGAAGCAGAAAATGGCGATGTGCTTGAAATAGAAGCAATGGATACAACCGAACCAGCTGATATAGAGCCTAGTAAACTTCCTAAGACTAAAGGCTATAAGGAGCTTAGTCCAATTTATCTAGTAAATATGTACACAGGTAGAGCCATTTGTATATTTGGAGGTCTTTCTAAAAGAAATAGCAGCTGGAAAGGTTCTGACACCTTTGTAAAATTAAGTTATACTATAGGTACTCCTACAAAAACATACTGCCTGTCTTCAGTTCCTAATGGATGTAAAGAGATAGAAGTTAGCGACGATTTGCCTTTGCTGAAAATAGCTTCTTCAGTATATTCAATAGAGATCCATCCGGATACTGATGGTAAGCCAAGAACTAAGTTTTCCATGAACATTGTTTTACCTATTGTAGGTGACGAAAAGCCAACGGTGGAGATTTCCTTGACCAATATTTACAAAGATGCTTATTCTACTCCTATATATTTGGTTCCTATGGATAGTATCGGATCATCTATTCAGCTTTTGGGATATCCCATATTTATAAGTGGGGATTGTAAAAGCTATACATCTTGTCAAGAGGTAACTTTTTATTCTTTTGAGGGGTTTATAGATTTAAGTGGAACTTATATGGAAGCGACAGATTTTGTAGCTGAGTTTTCGGATTTTATGGACCCACGGTATTATGGTTTTTTTGCTGATATTTCGCTACTGAAAGAACCTCCAGTTCCCATGTATGTGTATTTTACAAATCCTGACGGTAAAAACGTTTTTCTTACCGATTCTGGTTTCAGCTACATAGGTATGCCTATTGAAGTTTATGGGAGCATAAAGGGTCCAGTAATTTTTCCTGTGGATGAATCTTTGGAAGAGAATATTTTGTTAGCTGGCAATTATTTGGTTAATGTGGCGGATTTAAGGGGTAAATATATAGCTTCGTACAATTTTACTATAGATACTAATGAGAGGGACATAAAAAGCATTTCCGAAGATTTTGAATATAGTTATTTTTCTCCTGAATCTAAGGGTTTAATAGATACAGATGAAGAATTTTTAATGAAAAATCTTGCTACAAGTACCGGAGTTGTTGAAGGATATACTTTTGGTTTTCAAGAGGGCAACAGTACATATGCCTGCACTTTATATCCTGTAAAGAGTAGTAGTATACATAATGGATTTATATACAGGCCTGTTAGTGCGAGTGATTTTAAGTTATTTTTTATTCTTGGTTTGTCTTGTATTGGAGAGAACAGCACAGAAATTGATCCTAGTGGGGTAGCGAAAGAGCTTCAGGTAGAAGTAGACATCTCCAAGGGAGATGAGAAAATAACCCTGTATTCTGGAAATAACACAATTTCAATGGGAAACATCATTTATATATACGCAGAGTATCCGTTGATGGATGTGAGAGAACCTGCGGAAATATATTATATGATGAAAGCAAAACTTAAAAGTATGCCTATGCCCTTTATAGTTGGAGATTTCAAAGCGTTTGTATATCCTGTAGAGTATGAAGCTTTTTCTTCCGATGAATATGTTAACGGTGCGAGGCTTAACATTAATGTTTCTTGGGGTGGGAGAATATATTATACAGCGAATTTCGGTATTAAAATTGTGAATGAAGAAACTGGATTGTCTCCTCCCAAAGGCTATGTGAGAGCATATGTCAATTTGGATTTTAATGATGACGGTGTTGTTGATGAAAAGGTTCTGATGACGGAAATTTCTCCAGGCGAGTTTAGAGCCTTTGTTCCTCTTGATTCTTCACAAAGTAAACAGATATCTTATTTCTTTGAAGTTACAACATCCGATAGAAAGCCTGTAACGGGAGTTATTCTTCAGAATGTATACAGTTTCTCTGTAATGACTCAGGAATATCCTGTAGCTTTGAAGATAGGAGGGGACAGACATTTGATTCTTGGCGAGGACGTTGTTTATACATTTTCTGTTCAGACGGGGTATGCGCAAATGGAAGGTGGGATTGCTGATAAAGGATTGGATATATATCTTGGCCTGTACAGAAAAGGCAGAGGTACAGTTTGGATTGTTAATAAGATCCCAGGCGCATGGGTTTTAAGTTCATCTGCTAAAGAACAACCCATTGTGGAAAATATTTCTTTCGTTGATTTTTTTGAAGAGAAGCAGCTCTCTTTACATTTGAAGATTCCATCATCGTCTACTATAGAAGGAGCTTTAGTAGTGGGAGAATATGCTTGGATTTTAAAGGCAGTATTACATGATACAGGTGAAGAAATCGCACATGTAATTTTTCCATTTAATATAAAGCCACCGTAAGGGAGAGATAAAGAAATATACTGAGTTTTCCAAAAATGCACGATCTGTGTTTCGAAATGCTTGACAGAAATGAACACTATAAATTTTGTTTTGTTTGTGTCTGTTACATGAAAAGTGTTTCTGTGGCGTGTACTTTAAAATTTCCTTACTATCTCATGTACTGTTAGTGTTCAACTAATTGTGTCCGATATTGGATTTGAGTATAGTGGCTCGGAAAGGAGAAAAAAGGATTTACAAGGGGGAGAGTATAAAAGAGAACTTTTTCTTTGAATCTATACTTACCACTATTGAACAAAAGGTCAAAGAGACGGTGAATAAGTTTAAGGAAACTTTAAAGGTTGAACAGAGAGGATTTTACTTCAGAAACCAAAGAAAAGGCTGTAGCTAGTGATCTGAAGAAGTTTAACAAGGCAAAAATATAAGGAAGAAGCCAGGAAATCCCTACAGGCCTTTTAAGGCAAATGGAAAAAGCTCTTGAATTTGTAAGGAAGTAGGAGGAAAACTTCAACGTCCTAACCACCTTTATGGACTGTCCAGAAGAGATAAGACCCTATGCCAAGATGCTGATAAAGGAAGTGAGAAAAAGGGTTAGGGTGATAGAGGTGCTTCAGAATATCTATCAGTTATTTAGCTTTATTTTACTTCTATATACATATATGCGTCGTCACTACGTCCAAGACGATCCGACACGGTAACTCCCATAAACAATCTTGTGAAGTAGAGAGGCGCGGTAAATCTTATCTCTCCAGTTCTATGGTCTATGGTTGCATCAGGTGTTGGTTTATCAAGCAAGGAGTACTCAAGCCATTGGTTGTCTTCTGGATCCTCATCATGTGCCTGAGCAAAGCAGTCATAAACCTCTCCTGCAGGGATTTGAGTTGGGCAGTTATCTAAGCTAAGAGTCACACCCCTATCTACATCTTTTACAGTCTCATTAATCTCTTCTCTTGTCTCTACCTTTCCATCACTACATACAACATAGTAAGTAGTTTTATTCTTCAAAACATTGTCATAAGGTCCCCGATGAATGTATGCATCATAGCCTGGTGAGGAAGTTATTGTATATGTTCCATTATCGTCTTTTGTTAGTGTTACCCACGAAGGTGCATTTAATAAATTACAAGTTATTGAATCGCTATCTACATCATATACACTAAAATTAAAGATGTATTTTCCTCCTTCATTTACTGAGTAATGTGTGATAGGCAGTTGTATTATTGGAGGATTATTTTTTTTCACGGGTTTATAACACTTTAAAGATATGAATCTATTTTTTATTGCTCCTTTGTTGTCTACCACTTCAATATACATATATGCTTCATTTTCGTAGGGTACGGTTAAATTTACATAGTTTATATTTCTATTTAGAAATTGTATATGTATATCGTTGCTCATATTAATTTTTATCACCTTTCCAAACCAAGAGAGTTTTAGAAAGACTTTATCATGCTCATCATCATAGTACTCAATTTTAATATTAAAAGAACAGTTGGTTTTAGTAGTAGATGATATTGTACTTACTCTAATATTAGGTGGTTCGTTCATAGTATGAATCTGTTGTGCTACATTTCCATAAGGCGTATAAGTTACAATTATTATTCCATCAAGGGTGTTTCTCGCTTCAGAAGTAAGTGGAAGGTTATCACCGAATAGACCATGTTTTCCCACAATGTATCTTAGCACTTCTATTTCCGTCAACTTTTCATCTGAGTCCAAGTCCACCTCTTTTATGCTCAACTGGACACTTTCAGGAGAAAAGTCAACTTGGGTATTCAAAACGAGAGTATCGTTCATATACACTTCCAGATTAAAAGGACTGCTCTTTTGAAGACAGTTTAGTATATCCAGAATCTTCCCCGCATTCTCCAAAAGGGAACCTTCAAGCCTGTATGTAATTTTTATCGCATCTTCAAACATTAAAGCATTTCCTGGAATGGTTAAGTGATAAAGAGGTATTTCATCATTGTAGGTATCATTATCAAACCTCACCTCTTGACCAGAAGGAGAGTAGAATTCCACCTGAGGTGGTGGATTAAAAGCGCAATTGCCTTCAGTGTATCCGTATCCTGGAAACACTAGAATTAAGCATAAAAACAACACTACAACTACAATGAAATTTTTAAAAACTTTATAACAGCTCATAACACTAAAACTCCATTTCTTTTTTAAGATTTTATCTTTATGCAAAGAACTTTGTCAAGGAATTGTCAAAGCTATTTTGAATATTTGTTTTGGAGAATCTGGTAAGTGATCATAAAATCTTAAAAGTTCCAGTTTTGACGGCGTATTCAAAGGTTATCTAATTTTTGACAATCTCATAGATTTTCACTTTTTCTAAATGTTTCTTTTAAACTAATGGTGGTTTTATCTTAAGTTTTTGTGCTTCTTTATAATCTCATCAATAGCATTTGTTTGCAATTAGAGGACAGAGATCAAAATGAGTAAAGCCTGTATTCTATGCTATGAAGAAACAGATTATTTTTTGCAAAAGCTAAAGTAGAAAAAATAATAGCTTTAGAGTGAGTTCTTAATTTACCCTTAGATAAAGGTGTTTGTCCCTTATATTGCTGGTGTTATTTTGAAGATAACTCTTAGGTTGAGTCTGCTTCTTATGGTGTTGAAAGGTTAGCTTTTTATTCCCCAATATCGAGTCCTGTTATTTTTCGAACAGCCTTTTTGTGGGGATTGACAAATTATGTTGGCAAGTCTAAATAAATCATCAGCAAAAGCCGGAGTGGCGGAACTGGTAGACGCGCTATCTTGAGGGGGTAGTGGGCGGTATGCCCGTGCGGGTTCGAGTCC
>JALVKL010000033.1 GCA_027033775.1 bacterium
TTCCGTTGGAATTAAGGGAATTAACAAGTCTTATACCATGTCTTCCAGGAATGCACTCTGGTAATATCAGTGTAATTTTTCTGTTTTTTGAGATCTCTTTTAATATCTCTATTACTGTGGAACTATAAGAGACAGTGGCGAATTTGTTAATGGCTTCTAATTTATTGACAGCATTTATCTTTATTTTTTCCAAAGCCATTCTTTGCTTTTCTTGAAGAAGAGTAACTGTATTTTTCACTTCCTTCCATCCTTTATCAAGGGCTAAAAGTAGGGTGTTCACCATATTGGTTATAGGAGCCATGGAAGGTTGGGCTTTCAAAAGGTGAGAAAGAATAATAAAGAAGTTTTCCTCTTCTTTTTCTTCATTCTTCAGCCACTTATTTGTTATATCCAGAGCATCTTTATAGAGTTCTGCGGCTCCCTTTTCTCGATTTTTTGCTATTCTCACTTCTATTTCCTTTAAATACTTTCTATAGCTCATATGAAGGCCTCTTTGGTGCGTTTTTTAAACAGGAAAGTTTAACTTTTCCTACCCCTTTGCTTTGTATAAGTACCTTAAAGGTCTCTCCCATACCATGTTCAGGAACGATGAGTGTTTTAAGCTTCAAAATATCATTTATGTCTTTTGCTATATCTAATATGCCAGAGTCAATAAGGAAGTTGGCTTGATTTGTAAATCCACATACATCAAGTCCTGCCTCTTTACCATAGATAGCAAGGGCTGAGAAGTTTACATGGGAGGTGATATCCTGATTCCCCACATTTTCGTAGGGATTGTCTGTTGCTTTGTGTCTGTAATAGCACATCAAGGTTCCACGGCTTCTGTAAGGCTGATAGAGCTCTCTGGAAGGATATCCGTAATCTATAGTCATTATAAATCCTGTTTTAAGTCTTTTGCCAAGTTCTTTTATCAGCCTTACCCCCTCTAAATTCACTTCTGTTCTAAAGTTGGAAGGAAGGTTTATTTTGAGTTTTTCAAAGTATTCCAGAATTTCTGGTGTTGATGGTTCCCCTAACACTTCTATAAAATTGCATTTATCGTCAAGGCCAACATAAATTTCAAAAAGTTTGTGCTCTCTTTTTTCAACTATATGAACGGGAAGGGCATCAAAAACCTCGTTAGAAAATATCACCCCTTCAAAGTCTGTGATTTCATCTAAATCATTTATCCATGAGATATTCTGAAATTGGCGCAAATTTTCCTTCTGGATTTTTATAAATTTTGGGCTCTTTTCCAAGATTATATATTTTACAGAGCTTGCATCAAATCGCTCCAGTATATCTTTAGCCAGTGTGCCGTCTCCTGCCCCTATCTCTAATATGGCATTGGAGCCAGAAAACTCCAGCATCGCTTTAATAGCCATAGATAGAGCCTTACCAAAGATGCTACCCACACTTACACTGGTATAAAAATCTCCTTTCTTGCCTATAGCGGGTGCCTTTGAATAGTATCCATACTGGGGATGGTATAAAGCCAGTTGCATAAATCTTTTGAATGTTATTTTACCGTTTTTGAGTATCTCTTCTTTTATTATTTCTTTTAAATTCACTTCCAGTAAGGGGTAAATCCTATTGGATTTTTGAGCTTAATTTTATCTATAGAAATATGGTTTTTTACATTCACTGATACAAACTCTTTTGCTGCAATGGTTTTTATCTTTGAGTTCTCTTCTACATACTCCGCTGCCTTTGCCAGTCCCATTCTGAGGATCTCCATGCCAAAGTGATAAAGTATAAGAAGCTTCGGTTTTAGCCTTTGTGCAATTGTGATTGCATCCTTCAAACACATGTGGTCAAGCTCCCTTGGATTTCTGAAGGTGGTGTTTACAATTAATACGTCCATATTTTTATAGGCTTCCAGCATCTGCTCCTCAAATCTTCCGTCTGTTATATATCCCAGATTTGTGGAGTTTTCTTTAAATATTAATCCATAGGTTTCAACGCCATGGTGAGCATGCTTAAGAGCAGTTTTAATGTTAAGCTCTTTTATGCTGGTTTCAAAATTC
>JALVKL010000034.1 GCA_027033775.1 bacterium
TCTTTGAGAAAAATACTACCCTTGACCATACCAGCTTGTATCTATCCAGATCCAACATTCTAAGGGTAAATCCAAAGGCAAAGCGTTCAGGGTCATTGGAAAGGACAGTCCCTAAAATAGCGTATTGACAGTTAAGCTCCCTCTTCACCCGTTCAGCGGTAATTCTGTCCACCCATCCTGTCCACATAACCCTGTAACGGGCAAGAAGATCCGCAACTTTATCGGGACCAACAACAGAGTAACCTTTATCCTTAAGCTTATGAGAAACCAAAGAAGATAAGTAAAAATTGATGCCATTTAAACTTTTACTCAGATCCTCAAAGGGAAAGATAGCAACTTGAGAAAAACAATACCCAGACCATATTAAAAAGACAGCGATTAAGACAAACCTTTTCATTTTAGCTTCCTTAGCATACTCTTTACAAGATCAAATGAGATCTCCATAATATCCTTGGGCTTAAAACCAAAAAGTCTCCCCCAAAAGCTGTAACCTGTTTTGGTACCCGAAGAACTCCATATTATCTCCCCCGTCTTTCCATCTACAAGCCTCAAAGTTAGAGCAACAACAGGATAGGAAAAACTTCCCCTGTTAGCCAATCTATAATCATCTACTGATCCGAGAATAAGCCCTTGAACTTTAAGCCTTTTAGCTATACGTACAAGATCAGATTTGCTCAGATTTGCTGTTTCCTTCCCCAGCTCCTCCTTCAACACAAAATCAACAACGCTTCTGTCCACCACATCAAAGATACCGAGGGCTAAAATCTCATTGGCAACCAGATCCCTCAATCTATCTCCAGCGAATTTATCCTGCGAATGGTTATCAAACTTTAAAACTGCCACTTTTCTGATATAAGAAAGATCTATCTCTTTTCTAAAAAAGCTTCTTATAGTGGTATTTCCTCCTGCACAATCGTTCAAAATCAGAAGAGCCCAAAAACATATTAGAAGTTTGCTGAAACGCTCAAAGTCCAAGACCATGGATTTTCCCCCTTTTCTTCCCTTGTGCCTCTATAAGAAAATCTCAAAGACAAATGACTACTTATATTCCAGAAGACGGTTGTATAGTAACTTATAGTTCTATTTTCCCCCCTTTCACCGTTTATCCCCAAATTTGTTTGGATCTTATCGGTAAGAATAATCCCAGCAGACACTGAATAAGTAAATTTCTCAACCTTTGAGCTGTCCCAATAGTAAGACTCCAGCGTAGAAACAGAAAAAACATCGGATACCCTCCAGGAAAGAGAGGTTACCTCCCTATGACTCCAGGAGGATACCTTTCCCCAATTTTTGTTATATATGTAGTTGAAAATGGTGGTTAAGTTAGGTTTCAGCCTAGCAGCTATATTAACATTGGAAGAATAGGATCTGGACTTTCCCGCTGTGTTCAAGTTGTTTGACCATTTGACACTCAAATCTGGGTACACTTGAGCATCCAAGGAAAGATAAAGGCTTTTGGAGCTTGATTCCCTTCTCCCATCTACCTTTGAAATGGAGTATGTATATCCAGAAGTGAGGCTCAGGGTATCAAGGAGTTGAGAATTGACCGACAAACCCCATACATCACTTTCCCGCTTCTTGCCTCCCTTTTTACCGTTTATGGTCTGAGAAAGGTTGGTATTAAATAGGAACCATTTATATTTATACCAGCCCAGGGATAAACTTTGAGAAAAATCGTATGAAGGGTCTCCAGGAACAGGCAAATTCCTACCATAACTGGTATTATAAGAAACCCTTGTAAAATCAGAAATATTACAGCCTACATTCCCCCCTATCCTGTAAGATGTTCTTTTAGTAACATAACTTGCCACCTTCTTTTTCCCTTTGACAATCCTGTAACCAACAAAGCGGGGATCTTTAAGCCTTGGACTTTCACCTGCAATATCCTTCACCGTTAATCTAATGTAACCCCCAAAAAGAGTGGAGGAAAATGTGTAAGGTAAAGACACCCCATCGGCAACTGTAATCCAGTCAACGCCGTCATCACTCACCTCTATAGTCC
>JALVKL010000035.1 GCA_027033775.1 bacterium
AAATTGAATATGACTCCTTCTGCCTCGGCGTTCTCTATCTCCTCCGCCCTTGCAGGCATCTCCTTCCTGGTCCTTCTGTAAACTATATGAGCCTCCTCAGCTCCTAATCTCAAAGCTGTCCTAACAGCGTCCATGGCAACATTGCCACCGCCTATTACTGCAACTTTTTTACCCACCTTTATGGGGGTGTCATACTCAGGGAAAAGATAAGCCTTCATAAGATTGTTCCTGGTGAGAAACTCATTGGCAGAATACACACCTTTTAAGGTTTCACCAGGTATTCCCATAAATATAGGAGCGCCTGCTCCCACTCCTATAAATACAGCGTCAAAGCCCTCCTTCTCCATGAGATCGTCAATGGTCACCGTTCTTCCCACAACCACATCGCATTCAAACTTGACTCCCAAGGACTTTATATACTCCACCTCTCTTTCCACAATGACTTTAGGAAGCCTGAACTCAGGAATGCCATAAACCAAAACCCCACCGGGTTTGTGAAGCGCCTCAAATACTGTAACATCATGCCCCATAATGGCAAGATCCGCCGCAACGGTGAGACCAGCAGGTCCTGAACCTATAACAGCCACCTTTTTACCAGTTTTAGGAGCCATTTCAGGCTTTTCCACAACTCCCATTTTCGCCTCGTAATCGGCAACAAACCTTTCCAACCTTCCTATGGCTATGGGCGCACCCTTTTTGTTGAGAACACACAGCTCCTCACACTGCTCTTCCTGGGGACAAACCCTACCACACACAGCAGGTAGGGCGTTGGTCTCCTTTATCTTTTTGGAAGCTTCTATGAACTTCCTCTCCACTATAAGGGCTATAAACTCCGGTATCTTAACCTCGGCAGGGCAACCATCAATACACAAAGGCTTCTTACATTGAATACACCTCTCAGCCTCTGCTATGGCCATCTCCTCGGTATAGCCTAAAGCCACCTCGTTGAAGTTTTTGATCCTCTCCTTGGGATCCTGCCTGGGCATATCAACCCTGTTGAGATTTAGACCTTTTCTCTTTTTTTCCTCTGCCATTATTCCACCCCTACAAAAATTTCTGGATGTGCCTTTTTAAATCTTTCCAGAGCAATTTTCTCTTCCTCAACATATATGGTGAGCCTGCTCATAAGCTCGTCAAAGTTTACTTTGTAGCCATCAAACTCCGGACCATCCACACACACAAACTTCACCTCGTCCCCTACAGTCACCCTGCAAACACCGCACATTCCTGTGCCATCAAGCATCATAGCGTTTAAAGAGACAATACAAGGTACATTGTAAGGCTCCAAAGTCTTCACCACAAACTTCATCATTATAGCAGGCCCTATTGCCACAACCTGATCCATCTTAACATCTGACTCAAGAAGCTCTTTTAAGGCATCTGTCACAAATCCCTTCTTACCATATGAACCATCGTCTGTGGTTATTATAACTTCATCAGATATGGCTCTTACCTCGTCCTCCAATATGAGGAGATCTTTGGTTCTGGCTCCAAGGATGGTTATGAGTTTATTGCCTGCCTCCTTCATGCCCTTCAGTATGGGATAAAGAGGTGCTATTCCCACTCCTCCTCCAATGCCCACAACGGTGCCAAAATTCTCTATGTGCGTTGGTCTGCCTAAAGGACCAACAACATCCGCAAGGCTGTCACCAGGATTAAAGGTACCAAGTTCAAAGGTGGTCTTTCCAACCTTCTGAAAGATAATACGGATAAGTCCCTCTTCAGATTTTTTGTCAACCACAGTAAGGGGAATCCTTTCACCCTTTTCATGAAGTCTCAAAATTACAAACTGTCCAGGAAGATGCTTTCTTGCAACCCTTGGTGCTTCAATCCACATCTCACAAATGAGAGGATGCCAATCCTTCTTTTCCACTATCTTGAACATAATCACCCCTCTCTGAACTTTGTATTTGACTAACCTAATTAAGTGATAATCTTCTCAATGTCAACCTTGACCCAAAAAGGCAAAAAAAGTAAAAAAGATTTCATGAAAAGGGT
>JALVKL010000036.1 GCA_027033775.1 bacterium
GAATAATACCAGGTTATGGTGGAACACAAAGGCTTCCCAGACTCGTGGGTAAGGGAAGAGCCATGGAGCTTATTCTTACAGGAAGAATGATAGATGCAAACGAAGCCTATCAGATAGGACTTGTGAATAAAGTGGTTGCTCCTGAGAAGCTTTTGGACGAAGCAGTAGAAATGGCTAAACTGATCCTGTCCAAAGGTCCATTAGCTGTTAAATTCGCCATGGAAGCTATCAATCGTGGTGTCGAGGTAAGCCTTAAAGATGGATTAAAGATAGAAGCGGATCTGTTTGGTATGTGCTGTGCTACAGAAGATAAAACCGAAGGGACTAAAGCTTTCCTTGAGAAGAGAAAACCCAACTTTAAAGGAAAATAATCCCAAAGGGGAAGCAGCTGCTTCCCCTTTACAATCTTTCTGTGAAATAGAGGTTTAGTATGAAAGAGAGTCTGCGTAATATTCCCAAAGTGAATTCTGTTTTGGAAAGGGAAGAAATCAAAGGACTGCTCACCTCTTATCCCAGATGGGTTGTTGTGGAGGCAGTGAGGAGGGTTATAGAAGAAAAAAGAAAAGAGCTAATAGAAGGTAAAAGAGAGCTTGTATCAGAAAATACGGTGGTAAAAGAAGTTTTGGACAAAATAGAGAAATTCTCCCTTCCGTCTTTAAAACGGGTTATAAATGCAACGGGAGTTGTTCTTCACACTAATCTTGGGAGAGCGCCACTGCCAAAGGAAGCTTTAGACGCAATAAACGAAATAGGAGCAAATTATTCCAATTTAGAGTTTGACCTTGATGAAGGAAAAAGAGGCCTAAGGTATGTACACGTTGAGTATATATTAAAAAAACTCACCCAAGCTCCTTCCGCCTTAGTGGTCAACAACAACGCAGCTGCTGTATTTCTTGTACTTAACACCCTTGCACAGGGAAAAGAGGTGATAGTATCAAGAGGGGAGCTTATTGAGATAGGCGGAACCTTTAGGCTACCAGATGTTATGAAGTCTGCTGGTGCTATCTTAAAAGAGGTGGGCACAACAAACAGAACACGAATTTCAGATTATGAAAACGCCATTACGGAAAACACAGCTTTGATACTCAAAGCACACACAAGCAACTACAAGATAGTGGGATTTTCCGAAAGTGTAAGCCTTAAAGAGCTGGTTAATTTAGGAAAAAAATATGGTATTCCTGTGTATAATGATTTAGGAAGTGGGCTTTTTGTAGATATAAGAAAATTAGGACTTCCCTATGAACCCACTGTAACAGAAGTACTTAAAAGCGGAGTTGATGTAATCTCCTTTAGTGGAGACAAGCTCTTAGGAGGAGCTCAGGCAGGTATAATTCTTGGCAAAGAAGAACTTATAGATAAGTTAAGAAAAAATCCCATCAACAGAGTTCTCAGAATAGATAAACTCACCCTATCAGCGCTGGAAGCAACTTTGAGATTGTATATGGAAGAGCCTGAAAGTAAAATACCTGTTCTTGCAATGTTAAAGACTCAAGAAGACCAACTAAAAACAAAAGCACAAAGGCTTTTAGAAAAATTAAAAGATTTTTCAGAAATAGAGGCAGGTATAAAAATGGATGTTTCAGCAGTTGGAGGAGGTGCGCTTCCAACTGCTGAGCTTCCCACCTACTGTGTCTTTTTATCCCATAAAAGTATTGAATTAAAAGAGCTTGAAAAAAGATTGAGAGTAAAGCCTAAAGTTCCTGTTATTTGCAGAATCAAAGATGACAAATTGCTCTTGGACATGCGAACCATCAGGGATAATGAATTAGAAATAGTGGTTCAATCTATAAAGGAGGCCATTTCTTGAAATATGTAGTAATAGGAACGGCAGGCCATATAGATCATGGCAAAACATCATTGATCAAAGCATTAACCGGTATAGATACTGACAGGTTACCCGAAGAAAAAAGAAGGGGCATAACCATTGACTTAGGTTTTGCCCACTATCAACTTACACCTAAACTAAACGTCAGTTTTATAGATG
>JALVKL010000037.1 GCA_027033775.1 bacterium
AGGATCATTGTAAAAGGCATTCTGTGTTCCGTTTCCGTGGTGGGCATCAAAATCGACTATAAAAACTTTACTGTAGCCTTTATTCTTAGCAGCTACAGCTCCCACTGCTATGTTGTTAAATATACAGAAACCCATTGCCTTTGATCTTTCAGCGTGGTGTCCAGGAGGTCTTACCGCACAAACTATATAACGATAACCTTTGGTGGTGAGATCCACAGCTTGTTGAAGGCTACCTGCTGCAAGTATAGCAGCCTCATATGTGAAGGAATTTACATACGTGTCAGGATCTAAAAATCCGATTCCTCTTTTAGATGCCTCTTTTATACTCTGGATATAGCTTTCGTCATGTATTTCTTTCAGAAGATCAAGATCTACCGGTTCAGATTCAAATTGTGTAATTTCTTTAAATTCTATAAGCTTTTTTAGAAAGGCTGATAGCCTTCCAGCATTTTCCGGATGGCCTTTGAGGTTATGTTTAAAAAAGGTATTGTGGGAAATTATAGCAGCCTTTTTCATATTCAATCTCCTTAAATGTGTCCCCGGGGGGATTTGAACCCCCGTTACCGGCGTGAAAGGCCGGTGTCCTGGGCCGGGCTAGACGACGGGGACACTAAAAAGTGAGCCGCCCAGGACTCGAACCTGGGACCAACGGCTTAAAAGGCCGTTGCTCTACCAACTGAGCTAGCGGCCCACATGTGTGCTCCTTAATTAACAAAGAGCACTTTTCTCGTCAAGAGAATATATTCCCATTTTACTTTTTGTCCACTCCAAAATTTTGAAGGTTTTTAATAAAATTAAGTTGCTTGCCTTTTCTGCTTGTTGTAAGAGAATTGAGGGGATACATGGGGTGGGTTGAGGTCTTAATAAACAAACAGCACCTTTTGGATAACGCTCGTCTTTTAAAAAAAATAGCTGGCGATGCCAAATTCTTTGCAGTGGTGAAATCTAATGCTTACGGACATGGTATGATAGAGTGTGCAAAGATCTTTTTGGAAGCCGGGGTTGATGCTTTGGCTGTCTCTTTGGTGGATGAGGCTTATACTTTAAGGGAAGCAGGTATAAAATCGGATATACTGCTTCTTGGTGGTGTTATGCCAAAGGAAGAGGAGGCTGCGGTTAAGGGTGGTTTTGAGATTGCTGTGTCCGATTTTTATATGCTTGAAGCCTTAGGTAGGGCTTCTAACAGGCTTAATAAAAGAGTGAAAATCCACATTAAAATAGACACCGGTATGGGAAGGCTTGGCTTTTTAGTTGAGGACATTCCCGAGGTCCTTGATGTGATTTCCAAATATAAAGGGCTGAATCTGGTTGGGGTTATGAGCCACTTTTCCATAGCCGATGAGGATTCTGTTGAGGCTAAGGAGTTTACTGAACATCAGCTCAAACTCTTTAAGGAGATAATCCAGAAGTATAAATTTCATAACGTTTCTGTTTTTCATATAGCCAATTCTGCTGGTCTTCTATTTTATCCTGAATCTATTTTATCCGGTGTGAGGGTAGGAATAGCTTTATACGGAGGGATAAGATACCCGGGTTTAAAGGAGGCCATGAGTGTTAGAACCAGACTTTTAAGTTTGAAGTATGTTCCATCTAAATGGGGTATAAGCTATGGAAGAACTTACATAACTAAAGCCAAGAAAAGAATTGGGGTGATTCCCTTTGGCTATGCCCTTGGATACTTAAGGGATTTCTCTAATAAAGCCGAGGTCGTGATTAATGGGAGAAGGTGTAAGGTTTTGGGAAGGGTTTGTATGGATTTGACTGTTGTGGATCTTGACGGTGTATCTGCTTCTGTTGGCGATTATGTTTACATTCTTGGGGGGGAAGAACAAAAAATTTCTGTGTTTGAGCTTGCTTCGTGGTGTAAAACTATTACTTATGAGATATTTTGTCAGCTAGGTGGAAACAGTGTAAGGTTAAGAAGATTTATTTAAACCATCAATTATTCTTTTAGCCTTTTTTATCAGCTCTTGATTCAATTT
>JALVKL010000038.1 GCA_027033775.1 bacterium
AAAGAAGGTTATAGCTACAGTGATTTCTGCATACTCTACAGAACCAACCAAAGAGGCAGGGTATTTGAACAGATGCTCAAAAAGCGAAAGATTCCTTACTCCTTTCAGTTCGGCAGAAGCCTCTACAGAAGAGAAGAGGTATCTCTTGCAGTAGATCTGTTAAAATACGCGGTAAATCCCAGCAAAGGAATTCTCCAGAGGATAAAGAACAGAGCACATGTATTAGGACTTAAAAGGGAAGAGCTGGAGGAAAGCGAGGAGTTCCAGGCACTATTGGAAAAACTGCCCGATTTTACCAGACCCACAGAGGTTCTTTCCGCATTTATATCCTTTTTGGGCAAAGCGCCTTCCTCCAAAGATCCTAACACGGGCATAGTAAGATTAAGCTCCGTAGATGAACTACTTAGACAGGCTAAGGACTTTGAGGAAAGAAGTCGCACAGGGAGTATACAGAGCTTTCTAAACCACATCAGATTCATGGTAGCGTCAGGTTTAGCAGAGGATGAGGAGGGAGTCAGACTTCTTTCCGTACATTCCGCAAAGGGTTTAGAATTCCCCGTCGTTTTCCTTGTGGGAATGGTAGAAGGAGAATTCCCCTTATCCAGAGCCATGGGAGTTGAGGAGGAGATGGAAGAAGAGAGAAGGCTGTGCTACACAGCCATAACAAGAGCCACAGAGAAGCTCTTCATCACATATTACAGATACTCTTCAAGATACACCCGCTTTGAGGAAAAGCCCTCAAGGTTTATAAAGGAAATGCTTGCCATATAAGCTTCCTCCAAGATTCCGTCAAAAACTTCCCAAAGATCTTAATCATCTCCACAAAAGTTACCAAACTTTTGTAATCTCTGGTTAACAGCATAAGTCACTGATATCTTTTAAAGTTACGACAAAAGTAAAGGCTCAGGCTAATGTTTGATAATGTATATTATGTATAATTTTCCGAAGCAAATATACTCAGCCCATAACCACTTACAAAGCAACTTTTCTCTAGCAATCAGCCTTCGCCATGCTCTTCATGCTTTTATCATCTTATATTCCTCTTTCCACATCCCAAAAAAGGATCCTGTGCTGCTGGGGCACAAATCTTATGGCGCAGGAGTAACCTTTAAGGGTAAGCCTCCTGGAAAGATCAACCACCCTACTCCAAAGAAGCCTTGCTACCCTGAGATACTCCTCCAGACTCTTACATCCTGCAGAATCGGGCTGTATGTATATAGGCACCCTGTCAAGAAAACCGGCCAGCCTTAAGCACAGAATGTCCTCCAGTTTGCAAACATTGTTTGCATCAACAGCAAACTTTAAACAAACTTTGTTTGCAAACTTTTCAAGAATCTTTATAACGCTGTTCCACTCATTTTTACCGTAATGGCCAAAGGGTTCTATCTTTGGAGAAACCACTACAGTTTCAATAAGTTTGATTATATCAAACGCCTCCCGGGTTGCCACCGTGCCGTTTGTTTCTATTGAAATTGAAAAGCCCAATTTAAGCAATTTTAAACAAAGCTCCTTTAAAGCTATTGACTGAATCAATGGTTCTCCACCCGTTATAACCACGGAGCGGAGGGAGCTTTGATTGATTATCTCAATCAACTCATCAAGGTGATAGTACTTCCCCTCTTTCCAAGAGTATTTAGTATCGCAATGAGGGCACTTAAGGTTACAGCCAGATAGTCTGACAAAAAGGGAGGGCTCCCCTACTCTAGGACCCTCCCCCTGTATGGATTCAAAGATTTCACATATCTTCAGTTTCACTTCAGATACGGTAGCATACGTTTAAATTCCTCTGTACCCGCCCTTTCCAAAAGATCAAAAACTATTGTCTCTGTGGGCACGACATTGGCACCCTTTGACAGCATGTAACTGAGTATGTAGGCACAGTCCTTTTCTTTTCGGGATCCTACAGCATCAGAGGCGACATACACCTCATAGCCGTAATCTAAAAGGTCTCTTACCGTCTGATAGACGCATATAT
>JALVKL010000039.1 GCA_027033775.1 bacterium
GCAGGTATGGCACATCCTTTTTCGTGAAAGGGGGAAGCGTTGCTACTTTCTATTTTGGTTATCATCCCGTTTTGTATGTGAATGAGTGGATTTTTGATGAAAGTATCCGGTGGTATGTAGAAGAGCCCTTCTATATGGATGTTATCCTTTGTCATAATCCTTTGTTTGACATAAAAGGTGACCTTAAGTAAAGTTATTTATAGAGGAGGTAGGGAATAAGATGTTTGAAAATTTTACTGAAAGGGCGAGAAAAGCCATTATAATAGCTAGATCTGAAGCGGAGAGGTATCAGCACGATACCCTTACAACCGCTCACCTTTTGATAGGTATTCTCAAAGAAGGATCGGGACTTGGCATTCTGGTGCTTGATAGACTGGGGGTTGACGTCAACTATCTAAAGGAAGAGGTGGAAAAGCGCATTCCTTATGGAAGAAGGGGTTTCGTTGTAGGGGCTATTCCCTTTGGTCCCGATGCCAAGAAGGTCTTGGAGTATGCTCAGGAAGAGGCGAAAAGCTTGGGTCAGGACTATGTAGGCACAGAGCATATAGTTTTGGGTATTATTAGGGAGAGGACAGGTCTGGCTGGCAAGATATTAAGGCGCATGGGCATTGACATAGAGGATGCAAGGGAGGTTGTGAGGGAGCTTGTTGGAGAGGATGCTGTAACCAAAAAGAGAAAATCCCGCAAAACCCCTGCTCTTGATGAGTTTGGGGTGGATCTTACTAAGCTTGCCAGAGAAGGCAAACTTGATCCTGTTATAGGCAGGGAGAGGGAGATAGAGCGTATAATTCAGATACTCTCCAGAAAAACCAAAAACAATCCTGTCCTTATAGGTGAGCCTGGCGTGGGTAAAACTGCTATAGTGGAAGGACTGGCTCAAAGAATTGTGAGAAGAGAGGTTCCTGAGAGCTTGGTTAATATGAGGTTGATCTCCCTTGATCTTGGTTCCATTGTTGCGGGAACAAAATATAGAGGGCAGTTTGAATCCCGTATGAAGGCCATTATCAAAGAGGCTTCTCAGGGGGACGATATTATTCTCTTTATAGATGAGCTTCATACCCTTGTAGGTGCTGGAGCAGCTGAAGGATCCATTGATGCTGCTAATATGCTGAAGCCTGCCCTTGCCAGAGGAGATATAAAAGTCATAGGTGCCACCACCCTTTCTGAGTATAGAAAATACATAGAAAAAGACGGAGCTCTTGAGAGGAGATTTCAAATAGTTCTTGTGGAGCCCACAACTGTGGAGGAGACTTTAGATATACTTAGAGGGCTCAAAGACAGATACGAAGAATTTCATGGTGTAAAGATTTTAGATGAGGCTTTAGAAGCAGCTGTTAAGATGGCGGAAAGATACCTTACTGATAAGTTTTTGCCTGATAAGGCTATAGATCTTCTGGACGAAGCTTGCTCCATGGTGCATGTGAGGAACACCAGAGTTCCAGATGATATTAGAGAGGTGGAGCTTGAGCTGGATAAAATAGAGGATGAGAAAAGAAAAGCTATAGATGACCAGGACTTTGAGAGGGCTGCCCACATTAGGGATGAGGAAATTAAAGTTATACAGAAGTTAAGGGATCTTAAGCGTAAGTGGAAGGAGAATATAGGGGATGAAAAGCCTGTTGTAACCGTGGAGGATATAGCCTTTGTTACCTCTCGTATTACAGGTATCCCTCTTCAGAGGATAAGCGCAGATGAGGAGAAAAGACTCCTTCAGCTTGAAAAGGAGCTGAAAAAGTTTGTTATAGGACAGGATTTTGCTGTAGAGAGGGTGGCCAAAGCTATAAAGCGATCCCGTGTGGGATTACGAAATATGAATAAGCCTATAGGAATCTTCTTCTTCTTGGGTCCCACTGGTGTGGGTAAAACGAGAACAGCGGAGGTTTTGGCAGAGATACTTTTCGGAAGCAAAGATGCTTTGATAAGGATAGATATGAGCGAATACATGGAAAAATTTAATGTATCAAGGC
>JALVKL010000040.1 GCA_027033775.1 bacterium
TTCGTTAAACCTATGAACTGCCCCTTTCATATCTATGTGTATATGTCTGAGCTCAGGAGTTACAGAGATCTTCCCTTCAGGTTGGCTGAGTTGGGAACTGTCTATAGATATGAGAAATCTGGTGTTCTTCATGGATTATTAAGGGTAAGAGGTTTTACTCAAGATGATGCCCATATCTTCTGTACTCCTGAACAGGTGGAAGACGAGATCAAAGAAACGGTAAACTTTGCTATATCTATGCTTAAAGACTTTGGTTTTAGTGATTTTAACATTTACATATCCACAAGGCCTCAAAAGGCTATAGGATCTGAGGAGATGTGGGAACTTGCCACCAAATCTCTGATTAAAGCGGCAGAGGATATTGGCCTTGAGTATAAGATCGAAGAAGGAGAAGGCGCCTTCTATGGTCCTAAGATAGACATCACAATAAACGATGCCATTGGAAGAGAGTGGCAGTGTTCCACCATACAATTCGACTTCAACCTTCCGGAAAGGTTCAACCTTACCTACAGGGACAAAGATGGGAAGGATAAGAGGCCTTATATGATACATAGAGCCCTTTTAGGCTCCCTTGAAAGATTTTTCGGGGTGTTGATAGAGCATTATGCTGGTTCCTTTCCTGTTTGGATTGCCCCTGTGCAGGTAAGGGTTATGAGTATCACGGATGCTCAAAAGGATTATGTTGTAAAGATTGTTAACGATCTCAAATCCTTAGGAATAAGAGCAGAGGCCGATATACGTAACGAAAAGATAGGTTATAAAATCAGAGAAGCGGAAAAAGAGAAGATTCCTTATATGTTGGTGGTGGGAAACAGGGAGATGGAAGAAGAAACTGTAAATGTAAGAAAGAAAGGCAAAGGCCAGCTTGGCACTATGAAGGTTGAAGAGTTTGTTAAACTCATTCTCAACGAGGTAGAAAATAAAGTTTCGGAGGTGTAGCCATAGCTAAGGATGATTTTAAGATTGTGGCTAATGAGCAGATAAGATTTAAAGAGGTCAGAGTTATTGATCCTGAAGGAAAGCAGTTGGGTATAATGTCTTCTAAAAACGCTTTGCAGGTTGCCCGAGATATGGGCTACGATCTTGTTCTTGTAGCTCCCAATGCCAATCCTCCTGTGTGTAGAATAATGGATCTTGGAAAGTATAAGTATGAACTCAAGAAAAAGGCAAAGGAAGCCAAAAAGAAGCAGAGAATAATTCTCGTTAAAGAGCTCAGATTAAGGCCCAAGATAGAGGAACACGATTATCAGGTGAAGCTAAAGCATGCCAGGGAGTTCTTATCCGAAGGCAATAAGGTGAAGGTGGTTATGCGTTATAGGGGAAGGGAAATGTCCTTTATAGACAGTGGCAAAGAGGTGTTGGAGAGGTTTGCTCAGGATGTTTCTGATTTAGGGGTTGTAGAAAAGGCTCCGGAGCTTGAGGGAAGGCAGATGATAATGGTTTTGGCTCCTAAGCACTGATGAAGACTTTAGTGGGTTTTATTGGCTCTCCCAGAGTTGAGTCCAGTTCGAAATATCTTTTTGATCTTTTCATTAGAAGTTTTTCTGGAGAAATTAAAATCTTTAAAGTTTTTGAACTGAAAGTTAGCCCTTGTAATGCTTGTGAGGGATGCTACAGCAGTGGTGTGTGTGTTATTAATGATGAAATGAAGAATATATATCAGGCTTTGGATGTGTGTGATTATATAGTTGTTGCTTCTCCTATATATTTTTATGGCCCTCCTGCTCCTTTGAAAGCCATTATTGATAGGTGTCAATGTATGTGGGTGAGAAAATTTCTATTGAAAAAACCTCAAAAGAAGAAAAAAGGTGCGTTAATAACAGTTGGAGCTACAAAAGGTGAAAATCTTTTTGTCCCCTTTTATTACATAACCAAAGTTTGGTTTAACAGCATAGAAGCAACCTTGAATAATCATATTAAGATACCTGAGATTGAAGAAAAGAAAGACCTATCTTTGAGGAAAGATC
>JALVKL010000041.1 GCA_027033775.1 bacterium
TTTGTGGGGATTGACAAATTATGTTGGCAAGTCTAAATAAATCATCAGCAAAAGCCGGAGTGGCGGAACTGGTAGACGCGCTATCTTGAGGGGGTAGTGGGCGGTATGCCCGTGCGGGTTCGAGTCCCGCCTCCGGCACCATTTTCGGGGCGTAGCTCAGCCTGGCAGAGCACTGGCATGGGGGGCCAGTGGTCGCCCGTTCAAATCGGGTCGCCCCGACCATTTATTGACTTTGTTCCTTCCCTACCTTAATAGTTCCTTGGGGTTTTTTATGGTTATTTTGCTCTCTAACGATGATGGTGTTAACGCTGTTGGATTAAATATTTTAAGGAAGGAGCTGCTTTCCATAGGAGATGTATGGGTTGTTGCTCCTGATAGAGAAAGAAGTGCTGCAAGCCATTCTTTGACCCTTCATAGGCCTTTAAAAGCAGTTGAGATAGAGCCTAAGATTTTTGCCATTGATGGAACTCCTACAGATGCTGTTATTTTAGGAGTAAATAAATTTTTACCAACAAGGCCTGACGTTGTGGTTTCAGGGATAAATGAGGGACCAAATTTGGGAGATGACATAACATATTCTGGTACCGTCTCTGCTGCCATGGAAGGAACAATTTTAGGAATTCCTTCCATAGCCCTTTCCCTTGATATTAGTGGTTTTAGGAATTATAGAGCTGCTGCAAAAGCGGCAGTTAAGATTGTAAAATGGGTTTATGAGTTTGGTTTGCCCGAGGGGGTATTGCTCAATGTTAATTTCCCTGATGTTGAGGAGTATGAGGACTATAAGGGAATAAAATGGACTAGACAGGGCAGAAGAATATATACAGACTATATTTCAGAATTGAGAGATCCCCGTGGAAATGTTTATTATTGGATAGGGGGACTTCCTACTGAAGATGAGAACTTGAACATAAATGATGACACCGACATAAAAGCTGTTAAGGAGGGGTTTATATCCATTACCCCTATAAAACTCGATTTTACAGATTATGATTTCTTAAAAAGAGTTAAAGATATACAAATAGGGCTTTGACATGTACGAGGATAAAAGAAAGGCTATGGTAGAACTCATAAGAAGAAGGGGCATCAAAGACGAAAGGGTTTTAAATGCTATGTTAAAGGTTCCAAGACATCTTTTTGTTCCTGCTGATCTTGTTGATAGGGCTTATGATGACAGCCCTTTGCCTATAGGCAAGGGACAGACCATATCACAACCATATATTGTAGCTTTAATGACAGAGGCCCTTGGTTTAGATGAGAATTCTAAGGTATTGGAGATAGGAACAGGCTCAGGTTATCAGGCTGCTATTTTGGCTGAAATAGCTAAAGAGGTTTATACTGTTGAGAGAATACCTGAGCTTGCGGAAAGGGC
The DNA here is from genome assembly GCA_027033775.1 of bacterium. Classification (GTDB taxonomy): domain Bacteria; phylum Thermosulfidibacterota; class Thermosulfidibacteria; order Thermosulfidibacterales; family Thermosulfidibacteraceae; genus JAADEW01. The sequence continues at coordinate 1,370 of JALVKL010000041.1, forward strand.
TCAAAAGATCCTCAGAGCCTTAGGCTATAATAATGTTTATTTTAAGATAGGGGACGGGACAGAGGGTTGGCCGGAGTTTGCTCCCTATGACGCTATTATAGTAACAGCTGCTTCTCCAAAGGTTCCTGAACCTCTGATTGAGCAGCTTAAGGTTGGAGGTGTGCTTGTTATTCCAGTGGGAAGCGAGTTGACGCAGGAACTGTTGAAAATTACAAAGCTAAGTGAGGACGGTGAGACTAAGGTTGAATCATTGGGTGGATGTGTTTTTGTTAAATTGAAGGGAAAGTATGGATGGCAGGAGTAATCGGGGCGTAGCGCAGCCTGGTAGCGCACCAGCTTCGGGAGCTGGGGGTCGCCGGTTCGAAGCCGGCCGCCCCGATATAATTGTTGGAGTTATAGGAGCATCTATAGCCACCCCTTTGGATAAGGATAATGCCTTTAAAATAGGGGAATTTATAGCTCGTCAGGGTTGGATCCTTATATGTGGCGGCCTTGGGGGAGTTATGGAGGCTGCTGCAAAAGGGGCAAAAAATGCAGGCGGACTAACCATTGGAGTAATTCCCTCTTATAATCGCTCCGATGCAAATCCCTACATAGACATTCCTATAGTTACAGGGCTTGGTCATGCAAGAAACATTATCATAGCAGCTACTGCTGATGTGCTAGTGGCTGTGGGAGGGGAGTATGGAACCCTTTCGGAGATAGCTTTTGCTTTGAAGATGGGAAAACCTGTAATTTCGCTTATGAGCTGGGATATACCAGGGGTAAAGAGGGTTGATACTGTGTCGGAGGCCTTTTCTGCCCTTAAGGAGGTGGTTGTTTGTTAAAAAGGATAGCCTTTTTTATTTTGGTTTTTCCATCTTTTTCTTTTGGCGCACTTATTTGCACCCACAAAGTTAAAAGAGGAGAAAGTATAACAAAAATAGCGTATAAATATAGTACTACACCAAATGTGATATTAAAGCTGAACAGAAAGATTAAAAATCCCAATCTTATAAGAGTTGGTGATATAATATATGTGCCTTGTAAGAAAATGCAGATTCCCAATTTTTGCATCTACAAGCTGAAAAGAGGGGAGACCCTTTATGCCTTATCGAAAAGATTTAATCTGTCTTTGAGATATCTTGTAAAATTAAATCATTATTTAAACCCTTCAAAAATAAGGGTGGGAACGCCTATAAGGGTGCCATGTGAGAATCTTGTAGAGTGGAAGGTTAAAAGCAAACTGAAACCTTACGATTGTAAGGGGATTTTGTATAAAAGGTTCAGAGTAAAGGGAAGGTGGTTTTATAATCCCACAGGGGATGTGTGCGTAGTGCTGAAGGTGGCTAACAGGCTTGATGTTCCTGTTAGAAAGGGCACGAAGATACACGCAACCTATCCAGGAGTTGTTATATATTCCTCAGATACGATAAATGGATTGTCATCTTTAATTATTATCAAGCATCCTGAAAATTTTTATAGTGTATACGCTGGGGAAGACTTTATCTGGTATGTTAAAGAGGGCACCAAAGTGGTTAGGGGGTCTGTGTTGGGGTATGCTTTAAGGGATACAATTCTTTATTTTGAGATACGCTGTGGGGAAAGATCTTTGAATCCTAAAAAATATATGGTAGTTGAAGACAAACACTAATTTTGAGGTGAAAAATGAAGGTTTCTGTTATAGGCGCTGGTTATGTTGGTGTAGTAACTGCTGCCTGTTTTGCTGAGTTTGGTAACGAGGTTGTTTGTGTGGATAAAGTAAAGGAAAAGGTAAAGATGCTTTCTAACGGTAGGATTCCTTTCTATGAACCTGGTCTTGAGGAATTGGTGAGAAAAAATTTGAAAGAAGGAAGACTCACATTTACCACGGATATAGATTCTGCTATACAGGAGGCCTTGGTGATATTTATAGCCGTTGGAACTCCTCCCAGGGGAGATGGTTCCGCTGATCTCACTTACGTGGAGGAGGTGGCCAAAAAGATAGCGGAGAATCTGAACGATTATAAAGTGGTGGTAACTAAAAGCACTGTTCCAGTTGGTACAGGATACAAAATCAAAAAGATTATAGAGGAAGCCAAGAATAACAGTTGCAGTTTTGATGTGGCTTCCAATCCTGAGTTTTTAAGAGAGGGCTCTGCTGTTTATGATTTTATGCATCCTGATAGGGTAGTTATTGGAACAGAGAGTGATTCAGCAAGGGCTATATTGAGGGATTTGTATAGGCCTTTGTATTTGAGGGAGACTCCTTTTGTGTTTACTGATATTCAGACCGCTGAGCTTATAAAATATGCTTCCAATTCTTTCTTGGCCATGAAGATATCTTTTATAAATGAGATTGCCAATTTATGTGATATAGTAGGGGCGGATGTTCATGTAGTGGCTAAGGCAATGGGGCTGGATGGTAGAATAGGTCCAAAGTTTCTACATCCAGGACCAGGGTTTGGTGGTTCTTGTTTTCCCAAGGACACTAAAGCCCTTATAAAGATAGCAGAGGAGAGGGGATACGAATTTAAACTTGTAAAAGCCACAGTTGAGGTTAATGAGCTTCAGAAGGAGCGTTCATTTTTGAAAATTAAATCCATGTTAAATGGAGATGTTTCTGGCAAAGTGGTTGCCCTTTTAGGGCTCTCCTTCAAGCCTAATACAGACGATATAAGAGAATCTCCTGCTATATACATTGCCAAAAGATTAATTGATGAAGGAGCTATTTTGAGGGTTTTTGATCCTGCTGCTATGGAAAATGCAAGATCAGAACTGGGAGAGAGCCCTTATTACGCTAAAAGTGCCTATGACGCAGCTGAGGGAGCGGAGGCTTTAGTGATTGTTACAGAATGGAATCAGTTTAGAAACTTGGATTTAAAGAAAATCAAGTCCCTTATGAAAGGCAATGTTCTTGTTGATCTAAGAAATATCTATGAGCCTCAAAAAGCCAAGGGTCTTGGTTTTAGATATTCTGGAATGGGGAGGAATTGATGTTTGTTTTAGCAAATTTTATTCGCGCCCTTGCATCTATAATAGACATCATATTGAGGCTTTATTTTTGGATAATAATTATAAGGGCTATAATTTCATGGGTTAATCCAGATCCCTATAATCCTATAGTAAGATTTTTATATCAAATTACAGAACCTGTTTTAAGACCGATAAGGAAAATAATTCCTCCTATAGGGGGGTTGGATTTTTCTCCTTTAGTGGCTTTGCTTATAATATATTTTTTACAGGCCTTTCTTGTTCCTACCCTTATTCAGCTTTCTTATAGCTTGAGATGATTTGGCAAAAGGATGACAAGGTTTTTATAGAGATCAGAGTTCAGCCGAGTGCGTCCAGGGAAAGGATAGAATGTTTAGATGGAAAGTTAAAGGTCTGGGTTAAGGCTCCTCCTAAGGATAACAAAGCAAATCATGCTTTAGTGGATCTTCTCTCAAAGATATTAGGTGTAAAAAAGTCTTCTATTAAGATAGAGCGTGGACTTAAAGACAGAAATAAGCTGATTTCTGTTAGTGGAATTAGCGAAAAGTATATAAGGGATAGATTGGGATGCTGAAACCTCTGTATTTAACAGAGAATGACACCGTAATGGTTCTGGATCAGAGAAGGCTACCTTTGGAAGAGGTGTGGCTTGAAATAAAAGATGTGGATGAACTAGCTTCATCTATAAAGACCCTAGCTGTAAGAGGAGCTCCTGCTATAGGAATAGCTGCGGCCTATGGGATGTACATGGCGGTTAAGGATGTGAAAGAGAAAGAAAAGTTTCTGGAAAGATTGAAAATAGCTTCAGATGTTCTTTCTTCAACTAGGCCCACTGCGGTTAACCTCTTTTGGGCTCTGAAGAGGATGGAAAAGGTTGCCTTTCAGAATCTTAATCTTCCCATTGGTAAGCTTATAAAGAAACTGAGATCCGAGGCGATAAGAATACATGAGGAGGATATTGAAAGTTGTTTGAGTATTTCCAAATACGGATGTTCTCTTGTTCCAGAAAGGGCCAAAATTCTTACCCACTGCAATGCTGGGGCTCTGGCCACAGGGGGTTATGGAACTGCTCTGGGTATAGTAAGAGAAGCTCACAAGGAGGGTAAGGTCGAACTTGTTTTGGTGGATGAGACAAGACCTCTTCTTCAAGGAGCACGATTGACAGCTTGGGAGATGAGATACGAAGGCATTCCATACAGAGTGATCACTGACAATATGGCAGGCTATTTTATGGCTAAAGGCATGGTAGACATGGTTATTGTAGGTGCAGATAGGATAGCTTTGAATGGAGATACTGCCAATAAGATAGGAACCTATTCTTTGGCAATCTTGGCTAAATCTCATAATATTCCTTTTTTAGTGGCTGCTCCTATTAGCACCTTTGATGATTCTATAAAAACGGGAGAGGATATCCCTATAGAAGAAAGAAGCGAAGATGAGGTTTTAAGTTTTTTAGGAAAAAGATTTACTCCGGAAGGCTCTCAAGCTTTTAATCCTGCCTTTGATGTTACTCCAAGTGTTTTTATAGATTACATAGTAACTGATAAAGGCATAATTGAGAGGCCCAATGAAAAGAAAATAAAAAACTTTTTAAAAGATGAAAATAAGATGTAAAAACTGTGGAACTCAGTATTTTATCAAAGA
>JALVKL010000042.1 GCA_027033775.1 bacterium
TCATCAACTCCTCTTCAACAATTCTTTTAACCTCTAAAACAGGAGCTGCCAAAAGCTCAAAGGATAGCTGAAGTTCAGGAGTGATAATGAGTTTGGGCTGTAACGATATATCAACCCTCTGTTTCACAACTGAAAATCCCTCCCCAGATAAACTTCTCTGACTTTGGGAATAGAAGCTATCTCTTCTGGAGTTCCCTCTGCCATAATAACCCCATCACTTATTATATAGGCTCTATCGGTAACCTTAAGGGTTTCCCTAACATTATGATCGGTTATCACCACACCTATGTTTCTCTTTTTAAGGTCCCTTATAAGCCCTTGTAGGTCAGAAACGGTTATAGGATCAAGACCAGCAAAAGGCTCATCCAATAGCATAAATTTAGGTGTAACAGAAAGAGCCCTGGCAATCTCCACCCTTCTCCTCTCCCCTCCAGAAAGATCATATCCCTTTGTATCCTTTACTTTATTTAAATTAAATTCCGAAATCAGATTTTCAGTTCTATAAAAACACTCATCCTCAGGAAAATTGAGCATTTCTAAAATAGAATATATATTTTCCCAAACCGTCAATTTCCTGAATACAGATGGTTCCTGAGGCAGATACCCCAATCCCTTGCGGGCTCGCATATACATGGGCATATCTGTTAAAAGCTCTCCATCAAGCTCTATCTCGCCTTCATCTGGCTTTAATACACCTGTAATCATATAAAAAGTGGTGGTTTTACCAGCCCCATTGGGACCTAAAAGACCAACAACCTCCCCTTTTCTCACTTCAAGGGACACACCATTGACAACTTTTCTGTTGCCAAAGGATTTACTTAAGTGTTTTACTCGTAGCATTTTCCTTTGCCTCCTCAGGCACTATCACAGCGTTTACCTTCTTATTTTGCCCCTCGCTTTCAACTATGCTTCTGTCATCCTTTATAAAATAGATGATCCTATCACCGCTTACCACATTCTCTCCCAGCCATGCTTTAGGGGCACCGGTGAACACTATCTTATCTTCATCGGAGAAATACACAGCCTTTTCAGATGTAACAATTTTGTCCCCCACTTTTACCTTTACATTGCCTTCAGCCTTTATAATCTTTACATCACCTGATTTATCCAAAAAAATCTCCATCCTGTTGCAGGAAACTTTCATATCGCCTCTAATAGCCACCACAGATCCAGTGAACTCTATAAATTTCCTTTTGTTATCCACAAACATTTTTTTTGCTTCTATAGTAATGGGAATTTTCTTGGAAATATTTCTTTTTGCTGCTTTGGATATACAGAATGTCAAAAAGACAAAAATTATTATTCCTAAAACCAAAAGCTTTCTTTTCATTCTATCACCATCTTTCTTAATCTATAAATACGTATAATCTCTTTTTTAGGATAAAAACAGAGCTTATTTCCCCATATCTTGTATTTTCCATAGAATTCAAAACTTCCGGGAACACAAATCTTGTTTACTTTAATATTCCAGATTAATCTTTTTGCCTTTAATGTTCCGTTCTTAAGCTTCAGCAAAACAGATCCTTCCAGGATACCCACTTGCTTCTTTTTATCCAAAAATCCTCTTTCTGCTATAACACTTACATTATTTACCCTATCTCCAGAATAATTAATCCTCACATTCTCCAATTTTATCAGATTTCCTTCTACTTTAGCCCTGTCCGCCTTTAATACCCAAATAAGTTTTCCTTCCGCAGTGCTCTTCAACACTATATTGGTAATTACTCCCTTCTCCTCTTGCCTTATCTTTTTATGAACAAATTTGGTAAACCTCTTATATACAAGATAACCTCTTATCACCCCAAAGGCACCAGCAATCAAAAAGATTATTGCCAATACTATTAAAAGCTTTCTCATCTCAGATACCTACTCATAACCTCTTCCCAAAGCCCCTTAGATTTGATTATAAGCTCTGCCACCTCCCTAACGGCACCCCTTCCTCCAGGTTTTGATGTCA
>JALVKL010000043.1 GCA_027033775.1 bacterium
CCTGGCAAGTGCGCCATCTTTTTCTATATAAATTCTATATTCATCAGATGTAGTTGCTCCTATTATCCTAAGTCCTCCATGAGTTAAGAAAGGCTTTAGCAAATTAGCTGCGTCCACAGCAGCACCCTCTGCAGCACCTGCACCTACAATTGTGTGAAGCTCATCAACAAAAAGAATTCCCTTACCATTCATCTGCTTAAGTCTTTTAATCACTTTCTTTAGCCTTTCTTCGAAACTCCCTCTATACTGTGTTCCTGCAAGCAAAGAGGTCATATCGAGTTGAAGTATCTTCACATCTTCCAGAAATTCAGGGAATTCGCCCCTTACAATACCCTGAGCCAATCTATGGACCACAGCAGTTTTACCAACTCCAGGCTCTCCTATTAATACTGGGTTATTCTTATCCTGTCGAAGCAATATCTGGACGACTCTCAAAAGCTCTTCTTTCCTGCCGATAATAGGAGGAAGTTTCCCCTTTTTGGCCATTTCTGTTAGGTCAATAAAGAACTCTTCAACTTCTTTATAAGTTAATGATCCCTTTGCAGGCACATTCACGGCATGAATAAAACGGTCCCTTGATATATTGTATTTACTCAAAATAGTTCTAACTCTCCCTTCTGCGACATCCATTAAAGCCAAGAACAATTCTGATGGAGTGATCTCTTCTCCCCCTATTTCATTAGCTCTTTCAAACAGTCTCGCAACATTGTTGGAAAAAGAAAGAGCTTTCTTTTCTTTACCTGTGGGTATTATGGGGATACTTCTCACTGCTCTGTCAGCACTATCAACCAACCTGGTCATTGGAATATTCATGTTCTCCAAAGTTACTCGGACTTCCTCTGCTTGTAATAAAGCCCAAAAGATATGTTCTAACTCCACAGTGCTATGCCCGTATTTATTGGCTATTTCTCTTGCCCTCTTTAAAACCCTATTTGCTCCTTCACTGAATTTTCTATCCATCTTACAACCTCCTTTATACACATATAAGCACACTATCCCCAAAAATTCGGCATACTTACGTCACTGATTAGTTAGCCATGTTAAGCAGGGATAGCATCTCTGTTAAGATATTTATGCTTGGATTAAGTTTTATCTGACTGTGAATTCTTCTATATGTTTCTATATCTATTTCATATTCGTCAATTTTATATGCAGTAGCGTCTTGAAGTTCATTTTTTATCTCCTCTAACTTTTGCCTGAGTCCCATGTCTGTGATAAAATTAGGGTCAACAAAGTATGCAAGAACTATATCCGACACATAGAGAACATAATCTACAAAAAAGTTGTAATTTCTAAATTCTCTCCCATCAGAGGCTTCATCGAGCCAATGGTTAAAAACTAAATAAAGTGGATTTTTTACATTAGAGGCGTGGACGATAAACTGGCATCCTCCTAATGAAACCAACTGCTCGAAGAGGTTATTGTTATCTGGTATGACCCAGTAATATATGAAATCCTCTGTTACCCAAAAGATTACTTCATACCACTCTGCTTCATTTAAAGCCATGGAGCAATGGTTAGTGTTCTTACGTTCAGGGGCCACAGAATACCATGTAGTGATATAGCTACCTGCGCCCTCCCATTTAAGAGGATGGGGAAACAAACCGTTCTCCCCATCCCATGCTAAGTATTCAAAATCTATTTCTTCGTATGGATTACTTGAACTATTTATCAAAAAGACAGATTGAACCGTTACATCGTGGTGTAGCTGAGGTGAATTGGTTATTTTTATTCTAAACATGTAAATTCCATAGAATACCATTTTCTTCGTAGATTTAGGCCATCCCACTTCAGCTTGATAAGTTGAGTTTGCAGTGCCTTTTGTAGAGAGCGAAAGTTTTAAGCAATTTCCTCCATAACATTCATCGGGCACATGCCAAATAGAAACCATCTTTTTATCCCAATGGCTGCCTACCGGGCCTGGTCGAGAGTCTCTCGTTCTATGTCTAATATACC
>JALVKL010000044.1 GCA_027033775.1 bacterium
TACTTCCCTTTTGTCCATTCAAATCAAAGGAGCTAGTACTGGAACTCAAGAGAGCATGCCTACTGGATGGTTGTTGGCGAACCAGCTTTCGCTCTAGCTATCAACCTAAAATACCCAGAGGAATTTACCAAGAAACCTTGGGTACTATATCAGAATGAGATTACAAGTATTGTGAACAGGGTTGTTTCACTAGGTGTAGAGTATCCGCCAAGCGAATTTACCGATGGTATAAGGGGAACAGTATTTATGCTGAGAAGACATGGGATGGGAGTATGTAGCGAACAGAGCAGGGCGACGACTCTATTAGCTGTGAACGCTCTAGGCGGTATAGTTGTAGATGATTATATGAGTGTAGAGGAAGAAGGCGTAGATCACGAGATCTCACTCTTGGTCCTACCAAGTAGCTCCGGCACCAGAAGTATTTTCAGTATTCCCTTAGACGTGGATGGTGATGGGAGACATGATACCGCTACCGTTCTAAGCGACACAGCAGGTAACTCGATCCAAGAAATAATTGATAATTCCTTCTGGAAAATAGCACTAGTCTACCCTCCATTATTGTACTTCGATACTGAAATGACACGTGATTTCATTAGTTATGTATATGACTATGGTGAAGGTAACCACCATATCCTGAAGACGTATAAGGAACGGGTTGACAATTACTCGGTACTCGTATACAGTACAGGAATACCACTAGCAATAGCCGAACTCCCCGATTGGCTACACACTCCTTGGCTTAACGATTTACTTGAAATCCCCAAGTTTAACATAACACTTAAAACACTAGAATCCAAGCAAAAACTACCAAAAATACTTGTCCGTGACGGGGAGTACGGGTTAGCTTTGGGAGCACCAGTAAACGACTCTGAAAAACTATTCGATATAATAAAGACCAACCTACTACCCCCACAGGTGCATAACTATATCAGTCCTCAAACATGGGTCAACACGATCAAACTATTACTACAAGACATGACTGGTCCCGAAGACCTCCAACCACCTAGTGTAGCTCTTTCTCTCCGTAAAACACTCGTATGGCTCCCTAAGTCTATGCAGTATTCATAACTCTATTATTCTAGTCGTTGGACATATCCAAATTTTAGACCCTATTCTAATACATATTATATGGGGTCAAAGATGACTCGAAGGGTTCGCGGGTACGCGTTGAGTGTGGGGGGTTTCTTTATTATAATCCCGCCACTAGGTTTATAGTTCATTAGGTAGTGTGTTCTATAACCAGTTGCTCGTTATGTTTTTGATGAGTGCTCTTTGATGAATTTCTGATAGTGAGTTTTCGATCTGCCAGTTAAACTTTGTGATACCCACTTTGACAACGAGTAAAACACCATACAATCCCTTCGAAAAAAGCTGCAAAAACTTAGAACAAGAATACAACCCAGCATACCCATCAAGACCCAAGTAACCCTAAAATTAGACGCAAGAACCCCCGATTATCCCCGTGGGGGATGCGTCTTCTTATTGCAATGTCCTTAGTTGAATGAGATTCGAATGAGTAGTCAGGTATACTTCGAACTTATGACTTTGAGTATGTAGGGGTGCATTATAGTTTTGTTGATGAAGAGTGAGGCCTAACTAATAGCAAAGGAACTTTCGAATTGCTTGGAATCCTGTATCTAGAATATTACCTGGTAATCGGTTAATTTTATTCAAGTGGGTAGATTCATTCTATGTTTACCTATATTCCTTAAATCCATAAATTAACTATTACACAGGTGTTTGCTATGTCGTCTATAGGAACGGGGGTTCTTATTGGACGAGTTACTCTAGGCACACAGTCACATAGGTATGTTGTTATTCCGAGAGATAGGGATGATATTGATTTCCTGTGGAGCATGCTTCCAGATTTTATTACTGAGATATACAGGTTGGAGTCACGTGTCGCCATTAACTTTTTGAAAGGAATTTATGAAGTAAGATTTTATTACAAGGT
>JALVKL010000045.1 GCA_027033775.1 bacterium
CAGGGATAGAATCAAGACCAGCTTCTTTTAACTCCAAAAGCACCTCACGGATACTTTTTCCCGAAATCTTGCTAAAATACTCAATCTCAACGGCAGTGTAAGCCTTTATATGAACTTTAGGGAAATTTTTTTTCAGAGCCTTTATGATATTGACGTAGTACTCAAAAGGCCAATCTGGATGTAAACCACCTACAATATGAAGCTCCCTCGCCCCTTGAACAACTGCTTCTTCTGCCTTTTTCAGTATCTCGTCCAACGAAAGCTCGTATCCTCCCTCATCTCCTTTTCCCTTTGAGAAGGCACAAAAAGCACACCGGTTAACACAGTAATTTGTGGGGTTGATATGCCTGTTTACCACAAAGTAGGCGTATTTACCGTTTTTTGATTCACACCAACTATTGGCTATTGTAGCAAGCCCAAATATATCCTCTGTTTCGTAAAGATAAAGACCATCCTCAAAAGACAGGGCTTCACCCTTCTTTAATTTAAGAAATATCTCAATAAGATTTGGATCAGAAACTGAGTTTTCTAATTTTGGCAACAAAAAACCCTCCCACCTCATTTTTATGAGGATAAATTCTTATACACCTTTTGACATCGGGATGAAAATCCTCACCATTCCAAGAAAGAATAGGCTCAGAAACCTCAATACCAGGAATATCTATACCCTCAGTTTCTGCATCATAATGTTCCAGAATATAGGAAACCACCGCTTCATTCTCTTCAGGAGAGAAAGTGCAAGTAGAATAAAGTATCAAACCACCAGGTTTCGTAGCCTTAAAGGCTGAAATCAATAAAGCCTTTTGAGTTTCTGAGAGTTTTTTATAGGCCCACTCATGCCAATTATATATGGCTTTATAGCTTTTCCTTATAGTTCCCTCTGCAGAGCATGGAGCATCAACGAGAACTTTATCAAAGCTACTAGGCAGTATTTTTCCAAATCTTCTGCCATCCATACAAGTCACACACACATTGACTACACCCAGTCTTTCTATATTATTGGTGAGAGCCTTCAGCCTTTTAGGATTTATGTCATTTGCTACAATAGCCCCTCTATTTTCCATAATCTGCGCCATATGGGTAGTCTTAGATCCAGGGGCCGCTGCTATATCCAAAACCTTATCCTTAGATTCAGGATTCAAAATCTCTGCAGGTATCATGGAAGAGGGTTCCTGAACATAAATCAAGCCCACAAAATGCTCCCAGAAGTTTCCAATATTTTCTTCTTCGCACCCGTAGATCCAAAAACCATAAGGACACCAAGGAATTTTTCTACAATCTATACCTCTTTGGCTAAAAAGAGAAATCATTTCTTCAACCCTTACCTTTAAAGTGTTAACTCTGATACTGGGAACAAGGGGCGTTTTTATAGCTTCTAAAAAATCCTTCAGCTCATCACCAAATATCCGCTGCCAGCGAGAAAGAAGACCTTCGGGTACCTTAAGATCACTCATAAAATTTTACTCAAACAAAATTTTCCTTGTATTCCACCACCTTTTTCAATAGCTCAACAAAAGATCCAACATCCTCTATCGAAACTCTCTCTTCTGCCGTATGACAAACAGATAGATTACCAGGTCCAAATACCACTGAAGGAATACCATGTTTTACGAAATGCTGGGCATCTGTCCAGCTTTTAATCCCAGATATGACAGGCTCTCTTCCCAAAACACTTCTAACCGCCTCACAGAGAAGGCGCACAACAAACTCCTCCTTGGAGATCTCAAAACCAGGGGAAATATCAATTATATTAAAGTCAGCCCCATGATTTTTTAAATAGATCGAAACCTCTTCTATAACATCCTCTACATCTTGATGGGGCAACAACCTAAAGTCCACTTTAAAGATACATCTTTCTGGAACCCTCAATTCATCGTCTCCCCCAGAAATTTTGAAGATATTAAAAGACGAATTCCCAATGTCAGGATCGTTCTTCCCCATAAAAGAGAGGGTGTTAAAGGCTGAGATAATCTCTATGGCTTTATGAATAGCGTTTTCTCCACTCTCAACACAGGAGCCATGAGCCGATTTACCATACACAGAAACAAAGAACTCTACAGAACCAGCCTCTTTCACGCATATAGTAAAATCGGTAGGCTCTATAATCAAAGCTCCCTTAGCTTTAATAGATGAAGCCAAGGTTTCAGATCCTAAACCAGACTTCTCTTCATCCACAAGAAAGGCTAAAAGAACCCCCTTTTTCTCTATCCCCTCCCTAAAGATATTGCATAATCCCAAAAGTGATGCCACTCCCACTTTATCGTCAAGAACACCTAAACCTTTTATAAAACCATCTTCTACAACAGGTTTAGGAGGCATTCCATCTAAAGGGGCCACTGTATCAACATGAGCGGCTATGATTAGGTCTGGATTCTGAACATCTCCCACCAGTAAATTATACCAGCTTCCCTCTACCCTTTGTCTCTCAAAGGACACACCTATTCTGAAAAGCTCTTCCTCTATATAGAATAAGATCTCTCCTTCCTGTCCACTGACGCTGGGTATTGAAACAAGTCGAAGCAGTTGATTTAATACATAATCGACCATTATTCTTAACCTTAAGGAAACCTTTTACATTATAAAATAAAGGAGGGCAATATGAAAATTAGAACAGCCCCAAAAGAAAGCTTTCTCTACCCTACACCGTGTATCCTTGCGACTTGCGGTATAGAAAAACCCAATATAATAACCATAGCCTGGTGCGGAGTGGCATGCTCAGACCCCCCTCTTCTTTATATATCTGTGAGACCGCGAAGGCACTCTTATAAGCTGATAATGGAAGATAAAGTTTTCGGTATAAACATACCCAAGGCAGATCAAGTCAAAAAGGTGGATATGTGCGGTATAATTTCTGGTAAAAACCAGGACAAATTTAAAATGTGCAACTTTGAAATGTTCAGGGGAGAAATAACCGGTGTCCCCTTAATAAAAGACTGCCCTGTGAATATAGAGCTGAAGCTCTTTGAGAATTTGGATTTGGGCGTTCATACTATGTTTATAGGGGAAGTGGTGGCAGTTTATATAGACGAAGATGCAAAAAGGCTGGATGTGGAAAAGCTTGCGCCAATCTGCTATATTCCTTTCTCAGGAGAGTATTACTCCTTGGGAAAAAGGATTGGTAAATACGGATTCAGTAGATAAGGAGGAGTGATATGGCAAAGGTGTATGTGGATACAGAACTTATAATTTTTGCTGCCAAACAAAAGGAAAACGAAGATGTTTTTAACGAACTGCTTTCAGGACACCAACCTTTTATCTCGGACATTGTTATAGCGGAAATACACAATCTAAACGAACCTTTTAGGCATTGGACAGCCCAATATTTAGAAAAAAACACTTTTCCAGTGATCAAGATCAGCGAAGAGGCAATAGAGTTTGCAAAAAAATATGTTTACAATAAGGTAATTGATAGCAAGGATCTAACCATAGGACTTCACTTTTCCCTTGCATCTTACAAGGGTATAGATTTCATAGTGACTCCCAATGAGAAATGGGAACAATATTTTCAAGGATTTAAAAGGATAAACGAACATTTTAATCTTTCTGTTCCAGAAATCAAAAAAGTAACATTAAAAGAAATCCCCCAAACCAATCTTGAAGATATCAGGGAGAAGATAGCAAGACTTTTAGAAACACAAGGAACCACAAGACTATACAGAGCCATAATAGAGTCTCAGGAACACTTTTCCAGAGAGAAAAAGATAAAATTTCAGAGGATAGAAAAGATTTGAGCTTAGATGAGTTACGAAAAGCGCTCAAAGCTTTAGGGATAACTAAAGGCTATTCTTTAAATGATGTTAAAAGTCTATATAGGAACAGGGTTAAGGAGGCTAATGATAAAGAGATAAAAGAGTTATCCCAAGCGTACAAAATAATTTTAAATTTTATAGAAAACTACCCCTTTGAATTTTCAGAAGAGGAATTTTTCAAAGCATTTCCAGAGGAAAGACTCAAAAGAAGAATATGGCATGACCCATTATGGGAGAAAAAATGAAAATAGCCTTAGCCTTAGGCGGTGGGGGAGCAAGGGGACTGTCGCATGTTGGGGTTCTTAAGGTCTTGGAAGAAAACGGCATCATACCAGATATTATTTGCGGAACATCCATAGGAGCAATTATAGGTGGAAAATATGCTCACATTCCATCCTGGAAAACTGTGTGGGAGGATGTCCTAAGAGCTATAGAAGGAGAAGCGTTTAAAAGGGCAGGAATGGAACTATTTGAAGAAGAGGATGAGAAGAAAAACCCATTCCACGAATTCTTAAAGGTCATTGAAAAGGGGATACTTTACTCAAGAGCTATAGCCTCTACCTCTTTAGTCTCATACAAAGCATACATAGAGGCTATTAAGGATTTTTTTGGAAGGGATTTTTTTATAGAGGAAACAAGAATGCCCTTTGCAGCTGTAGCCACAGATCTTATCACAGGTGCAGAGGTGATTTTATCACGGGGATCTATGGTAAAAGCTGTAGCTGCAAGCTCTGCCATTCCTGGAATATTTCCTCCTATAGAGTGGAACAATTTTTTGCTTGTGGATGGAGGATGGACAGAGGTTATGCCCTCAACCTGTGCGAGGCTAATGGGAGCGGACTTTGTAATAGGAGTGTGGATAGGAAGGGACATATCTGAATTTTTGGGGGTTCACAACTCATTTGAAGTTGTATCAAGGGCAGATGAAATAACAAGACATTATTTAGGAGTATTAAGAAAACAGGAATGCGATTTTATAATAGAACCTGATGTGGGAAAATTTGTTTGGAGCGATTTTGATAAAAAAGAAGAAATCTTTAAAAAAGGAGAAGAGGCTGCCTCCGAAAGTATAGAAAGATTGAAAAAAATTATAAAAATGAAAAGACTAACCACGCTCTTTAAAAAGAAAAGAAAAATTTCCTCACCCTTCTTCAAGATAGAGTTGGCTCAGCCAGATACTCTAAGGAATTTTACTTAAAAATCCATGAAGAAAATCCCTGGCATAGTAAAGGTTAAGATGCAAATAGGTAGCAAAAACACTATCAAAGGTATATCCTTCTAAAAACCTCATACCTTTAGAGGGAACAAAAATTTCATAGCTTTTAACCATCTGTTTTTTCTCTATCACTTCAGAATAGTGGAACATATGGCCTTTTACCCTCTTTCCCTCTTCAAGAAAAGGATGAGATCCTAATGCCTTTCCTTCAGCATAACCTAAAAACGGCCTATTTTTAAAGTTCACCTCCATAGGGAGAAATCCCATCATACAAAGAAATATCAATCCTCCACATTCAGCATATACAGGATAACCTTTGGAAAGAAAATTTCCCAGATCCTTTAAAAACTTTGTATTTGATACCAACTCTTCATAAAAGAGTTCAGGATATCCTCCAGGCAGTAATAAAGCTTTACAATCCTGTGGAATCCTGTCTTTTAAAGGAGAAAAATATGAAATCCCAACCCCTTCCTCCTCAAAAGCCTCTTTAGTTTCATGATACAGAAACGAAAAAGCCTTATCGTAAGCCACAGCCAGCTTGGCAGAAATCTTTTTGCTTTTGTTTTTAAAAGATCCTTCCCATTTGAAAGATTCTGCAATTTCCATAAGCTTTGTTACATCAATCCAAGAAGCCACCTCCTTAAGAACCTCCATTCTACTTTCCCAATCTATTTCCAAAGCCTGTTTAATACCAAGATGCCTTTCAGGCAGGGAAAATTTTTTATCCCTTACTACTCCACCTAAAACCTCAATATCCGGATAATGAGATTTAACAATATCCGTCAAAAGCCTGTAATGTCCTTCGCTTCCCACAAAATTAAATATGACTCCCCTCACATCAATGTTGTCAAACTCCCTTATCCCCTTTATTATGGCAGCAGCTGTTCTTGATATTCCCCAAACATCCATCACAAGAACAACAGGAACTTTCAAAATCTTGGCAATCTGAGCAGTGGAAGCAAGCTCTCCAG
>JALVKL010000046.1 GCA_027033775.1 bacterium
CTATCTTCCTCGTTCTCTATTATCTCCCTGCATTCATCAATCCTGCCCATTATCTCTTTTAATTTACGGAATTTACTGACTATAGGCTCAAGCTCCGATTTTTCTTTGGCCAGTCTTTTCATGCGCTCATAATCGCTGTAAACCTCTGGTTTTGCCAGCTCACCCTCAATCATTTCATACTTTGCTTCTATCTCTTTGAGCTTCTCTAAAAGACTCATAATAAAGAGAACTCCCTTCTAACTTCACCAGCTTTTCCACATGAGAATTCCCCTTCTGAACACTCCCCTCTAACACAAGATGGACCCGCATCTTTAAATATCAGAGGAGCCACCCTTTTAGCTAAAGAAAGCATCCTTTTAGCAGTCTCTCTTATCTCCCATTGTGCACGCATACAGCATCTCAATGTGAAAAAATGGAGCAATTCCCTTGCATTCATGGTGACTATTATCTTTGTTTCTATTCCCTGAGGAATCAAATACCTTGCATCCTCTTTATCTATTCCTAAACTGCATAATCTCCTATAGGCTTCCTCTGATTTTTTCATAATCTCTCTGAAGATCTTTTCAGCTTCAGGATTTTCTCTTACAGAAGGAGGAACTACATAATTGAAGCCTGTTTCGTCCACATACCTTTGACTTCTCTGAGAGTAGGAAGCTATCCTGTGTCTTACCAACTGATGCGTCATCACCCTGGAAACACCCTCCAGGGAAAAGGTGAATACAGCGTGTTCAAACACAGAAAGATGACCGGATCTTTTCAGCCTTTCTATAAGATCTTTGGGACTTTTATATAAAGATTCCCTTTCAATATCTTTGATATCATGTTTAGAGTAACACAGTCTTGCCGCAATATAAACCGCTCTTTCTGGATCTGGGGTGTGGTATAAAAGTCTTACTTGCATTTTTTGTGTTACTTAATCTCACCGTATTTTTGCCTAAACTTCTCTGCTCTACCTGTTACTTCCTTTTGCTTCTGCTTGCCTGTATAGAAAGGATGGCATTCGGAGCATACAGCTACGTGAAGCACATCCTTTGGATATGTAGACCTTGTCTTAAAGGTATTTCCACATGCACAAATTACTGTTATTTCATGGTAGTCAGGATGGATTCCCTTCTTCATTTTGCTCCAACCTCCTTCATCTGTTCAATTTTTCTGTAAAGCTTTATATACTCCCTTGCCGATTTGCTCCAGGAAAAATCATATTCCATACCCCTTTTAACCAAACACATCCACTTTTCTTCATCCATATAAACATTGAACGCTCTCCTCATAGCGTCCAAGAAATCCTTAGGACTGAATTCTTCAAACACAAAACCATTTCCTTGGCAAGTGTCAGGATCAAACTCCTCTATGGTATCCGCAAGCCCCCCAGTTTTTCTCACCACAGGTATGGTTCCATATCTGAGGGATATCATTTGACCCAATCCACAGGGTTCGTATCTGGAAGGCATCAGGAAAAGATCGCAACCAGCATATATTCTTGCAGCAAGAACGTCGTCAAAACCTATTACAGCCTTCACCCTGCCCTTATACCTTTCGTTGAGTTCCAAAAACATATCCTGGTACCTCTTTTCCCCAGAACCTAAAAGGACATAGCTTATCCCCATGTCAACAAGATCTCCCATAACAGCATGCACAAGATCCAAGCCCTTTTGCTCAGCAAGCCTTGAAACAGTCCCTGCAAGAGGGCCATTGTGAATTTCAAGTCCAAGATCCTCCATAAGTCTAAATTTATTCTCTTTCTTTTTATAAATAGTGGACTTATTGTAATTCACATAAATTCTCTGATCCGTTTCTGGATTCCACTCATCGTAATCTATTCCGTTCAATACACCGAAAAGATGCTCTTTTCTTTTTCTCAAAACCCCGTCCAGGCCATATCCAAACTTCTCGGTCTGGATCTCTTTAGCATAGGTGGGGCTAACTGTATTTATAAGATCTGAAAATATTATTCCACCCTTCAAATAATTTATATTTCCATAAAACTCCATCCCCTCAATATTGAAAAGTTCCCAAGGCAAATTTATTTCAGGTAAAACCTCCTTAGGAAAAACCCCCTGATATGCCAGATTATGAATGGTTAATAGTGTTCCTGTTTTGATAAAGAAAGCATCTGTATTGTAGTAATGCTTCAGATACACTGGAATGAGAGCCGTTTCCCAATCATTAACATGTATAACAGATGGCTGATAGCACATGGCTTTCATAGCCTCACATGAAGCAAGACAGAAAAAGGCAAATCTGTACGCATTGTCAGGATAATCCCCTAAAGGTGTTCCATAGGGATGATCCCGGTAAAAATAAGGATCATACTCTATTAAATACACAGGTATCCCGTGAAGAGTGGTCTTTTTGACAGAAGCCTGAATAATCTCGCCTTTTATAGGGACTTTAACTATAAATCCTGTATCCTCAATGGAAAATCCTGACTCTTTTACTTTTTTGTAAAGAGGAAGAAAAATGGCTATCTCTATACCCTCCTCCCTTAGAGCTTTAGGGAGAGCCTCTGACACATCTGCCAATCCTCCCACCTTAACAAGGGGAGCACACTCCGATGTGCAAAAAGCCACCCTCATTTTATATTCCTTTTTATCCTCTTTTTAATAAGCTCTCTCTTTATTTTGCTTAACCTGTCAATGAACAAAATACCATCAAGGTGATCTATCTCATGCTGTATCACCCTTGCAAGCAATCCATCTGCCTGAAGAACCACCTCTCTCTCATTCAAATCGTAACCTTTAACCTCCACAGCAAAACTTCTTTTGACTTCAGCCCTTATTCCTGGAACGCTCAAACAACCCTCTTCTCCCAGCTCTTCCCCTTCTTTGGCAGTTATCACTGGATTAATGAGTATGTGAGGGTTAGGCTTTTCTTCCGTATGCCATATATCAAAGACTATTAATCTTAAGGATCTTCCCACCTGGGGAGCGGCAAGCCCTATCCCAGGAGCCTCATACATGGTATCCAACATATCCTTTGCAAGTTTAGCAATTTCTCCATTTATATTCTCAACTTCCTTTGCCTTAACCCTCAAAACCTTATCCGGTATTGTTTTTATATCAAGCACACCCATTATTCCTTGCCTTCCTCCTTTTGTGCTTCAGCTTCCTCTTTTTCCTTCTCTTTTTTCAATAGCTCCATCTTCTTCTCTATCTCTTCTATCTCCTTTTCAATACTTCTTATCTCCTCTATAAAGCCCTTCACTATATCATCTTCCATAATATTTTTATCAAGCTTCATAAGATAATCTACCCTTTCGCCTAACCTGCAGTGGAACTTAGATATCCTTCTTTCAAGGGTCGTCTTTCTAACCCTCAATTTGCCAAGCTCCAAGGCAATATTCCCCTTCTCCTTAATCTCCTCAAGCCACTTCTTGAACTCCATCTCTCACCTCCTCAGGTATTAATTTGCATGTAATAATAAATCTATATAAGGAAATACACTTTGCAAGCAACTATATTGAGAATAAAAAATTCATTTAGTAGAATCCTGCCAAAATAAAAGGAGAATAAAATGGAAGATATAAAGATCACCCCTGAAATTATAAAAGAACACGGCCTCACCTTGGAAGAGTACGAGCTCATAAAGAAGATGCTTGGAAGAGAGCCGAATATAGTCGAGCTTGGACTATTTTCTGTTATGTGGAGCGAACATTGCTCCTACAAAAGCTCTAAAATCCATCTTGCAAAATTCCCCACTAAAGCTCCTTGGGTAATTCAGGGCCCAGGTGAGAATGCGGGAGTTATAGAGATAGACGAAGAGCTTGCCGCAGTATTCAAAATGGAGTCTCACAATCATCCCTCTTATATAGAACCATTTCAAGGAGCTGCTACAGGGGTAGGGGGAATTTTGAGGGATATCTTCACCATGGGAGCAAGACCCATTGCCTCCATGGATGTTTTGCTGTTCGGTTTCCCCCATAAACCTAAAAACAGATACATTGCAGAAGGGGTGATATCTGGCATTGCTTGGTATGGCAACTGTATTGGTGTTCCCACAGTTGGAGGACAAACCTTCTTTGCTGAATGTTTTGACCACAACCCCCTGGTTAACGTTTTCAATTTAGGAATTGCAAAAAAGAACAAAATTTTTAAAGCAAAAGCCAAAGGGGTGGGCAATCCTGTAATCTATGTTGGCTCAAAAACAGGAAGGGACGGAATACATGGAGCCACAATGGCAAGTGATGAGTTCAGGGAAGATGCGGAAGAGAAAAAGCCAAACGTCCAAGTGGGAGATCCTTTCACAGAGAAGCTTTTACTTGAAGCCTGCCTGGAAGTTATGGAAAAGGATCTAATAGTTGGAATTCAGGATATGGGAGCTGCAGGGCTAACCTGCTCCACCTCTGAAATGGCTTCAAAGGCAGGCACTGGAATAGAGATAGATCTGGACCTTGTGCCTCAGAGGGAAGAGAACATGACTCCTTACGAGATTATGCTCTCTGAATCCCAAGAGAGAATGCTTCTTGTAGCAGAAAAAGGGAAAGAAGAAGAGGTTATAAAGATCTTCAAAAAATGGGGAATAGACGCTGTAGTTATAGGACATGTCACCGACGATGGGCTTTTAAGAGTTAAGCATAAAGGCAAAGTGGTGGCAGAGGTTCCAGCTTTGTGTCTAACTGAGAAAGCCCCTGTTTATAAAAGAGCTGCTAAAGAGCCAGATTACATTAAAGAGGTAAAAAGATTTTCACCAGATGAAATAGATTGCCCTAATGATCTAAAGGAGGCAGTTCTGAAACTTCTTAGCTCTCCAAATATAGCCTCCAAAAGATTTATATGGAGACAATACGATCATATGGTTCAAATAAATACTGTGGTTCTTCCTGGATCCGATGCTGCTGTTTTAAGAATTAAGGGCAAGAGGATAGGCATTTCACTTTCAAGCGATGTAAATCCCAGATACTGCTATCTTGATCCTAAAGAGGGGGGTAAGCAGGCTGTGGCTGAAGCTGCAAGAAATGTTGCTGTCTCAGGAGCTGAACCTAAAGCTATAACCAACTGCCTCAACTTTGGAAACCCAGAAAAGGGCGAGGTGATGTGGCAGTTCATCAACGCCATTGAGGGAATGGCTGAGGCCTGTAGAGTTTTAAATACCCCTGTAACTGGAGGTAATGTGAGCTTTTACAACGAAACCTTAGGAAAAGGGGTCTGGCCCACACCAACTGTGGGAATGGTGGGTATAATAAAGGATGTATCAAAGAGGATCACAAGCTTTTTCAAAGAGCCGGATAACATCATACTCCTTGTTGGAGAAAATAGAGGTGAAATAGGAGGAAGTGAGTATCTTCATGTGATTCACAATCTGGTAAAAGGAACTCCTCCCAAAGTGGATTTGGAATTTGAAAAAAGGTTAATCAAAGCCATGGTTATTTTAGCGGAAAAAGGGCTGATAAAAAGCGCCCATGATGTCTCTTTGGGTGGCATTGCCGTTACACTGTGTGAATGCTGTGCAAATCCTGAAGGCTTTATAGGAGCTGAGGTTGAATTTAAAGAAAAAATCAGGGAAGATCTTCTTCTCTTTGGCGAAGACCAGGGAAGGGTTGTTATATCCCTGTCCAAAGAGAATTTGGATTCTGTCGCTAAGATACTGGAAGGCTTAAATCTTCCCTTTTCTGTTTTAGGGAAGACTTCAAGCACTTCAAATCTTTTAATAAAATCTGGAAAAAGTGCCATTGTATTAAGTGAGAATGAAATTCTTCACAGCTTGAATACTCTCAACAGGATTTTTGATCCTTACTGTGTTTGATTAAAAGCCATGGGGCATGAGCCTTTTATGGAACATTCGGAACAGCTTGCCATTTTCCCTAAAAACACAGACATCAATCTATACCCTTCATTAAGGGTATACTCCTTTAAATACTCCAAATCTTTCTCACAGAATCTGTCTCTTCCCTTTATCTTCATCTTGCTTTTCCACAT
>JALVKL010000047.1 GCA_027033775.1 bacterium
AAACTTGAAACGGGATATGTGGTACAGGTTCCTCTGTTTATATCAGAAGGGGATGTGATAAGAATTGATACAAGAACAGGGGAGTATGTGGAGAGGGTAAAATAAATGGATCTTGACGATGTCTTTAAACTGATAGAAGCTGTCAACGATTCAAAGGTTACAGAATTGGAGATAGAAAAGGGAGATTTCCGTATAAAAATCAAAAAGGAGATTGTGAGAGCCGATTATAATAAAAATTCTGCTTTTGCTACTAAAAATGAAGCTGTAGAATCTAAGGAAAAAGAGGAATTGGAAAAAACAGAGGAATTCCCCTCACATCTTGAGGTTATTAGATCCCCCATTGTGGGAACTTTTTATCGTGCCCCTTCTCCTGACGCTCCCCCTTATGTGGAAGAAGGGGATATAGTGGAGAAAGGGCAGGTGTTATGTATAGTTGAGGCTATGAAGATAATGAATGAAATAGAATCGGATGTGAGGGGAAGAATAGTCAAAATATTGGTGGAAAACGCCCAGCCCGTGGAGTATGGGCAGCCCCTTTTTCTAATAGAACCTCTTCCTTAAATTAAGCGCCATGTTCAAAAGGGTTTTAATAGCAAATCGTGGGGAGATAGCTCTAAGAGTGGTAAGAGCTTTAAAGGAGATGGGAGTTGAGTCAGTAGTTGTCTTTTCTGAAGCCGATAGTGATACCTTAGCTGTTAGGTTAGCGGATAAATCTGTGTGTATAGGGCCACCTGATCCTTCTCAAAGCTATCTCAATATTCAAGCAATACTTTCTGCTTGCTATATAACAGGAGCAGAGGCCATTCATCCTGGATACGGTTTTCTTGCTGAAAATGCCAATTTTGCAGAACTTTGTGAAGATGTGGGTATAACCTTTATAGGTCCTTCCTCTTCCTGTATTAGGCTTATGGGCGATAAACTCAGAGCTATTAAGATTGCAAAAGAGGCGGGAGTGAACGTGGTTCCAGGCAGCATAGATGAGGTTTCATCTCTGGAAGACGCTTTATCTGTGGCCAATGAGATAGGTTATCCTGTGATGGTTAAAGCTGCCTTTGGTGGTGGTGGAAGGGGTATGAGGCTTGTGGGTTCTGATGATGAGCTTGTTAAGGTGTGGGAAGCGGCTAAAAAGGAGGCAGAATCAGGCTTTGGTAGCTCTAAGGTTTATATTGAAAAGTACATAAAAGATGCAAGGCACATAGAGGTTCAGATATTGGCGGATAAATATGGAAATGTGATTCATCTTGGTGAGAGGGAGTGTTCCATTCAAAGAAGACATCAAAAGCTTTTAGAGGAGTCTCCTTCAACTGTTCCTGCTGAAGTAAGAGAAAGGATATGGAAAGATGCTGTAAAACTGGCAAAGTATGTGGGATACGAGAGCGTGGGTACCGTGGAGTTTCTGGTTGATCCATCTGGTAATCATTACTTTATAGAGATGAATACAAGAATACAGGTGGAGCATCCTGTTACAGAGATGGTTACAGGAATAGATTTGGTAAAGTGGCAGATAAAGATTGCCTCTGGAAAAAGGCTTCATCTGAAACAGGAAGATGTGAAGTTTAACGGATGCGCTATGGAATTTAGAATAAACGCTGAGGATCCTCTGAATTTTTCCCCTTCTCCTGGTCTTATAAAAAAACTCATATTTCCTGGGGGCCCTGGTGTTAGGGTGGATTCAGCTGTTTATGAGGGATATGAAATTCCCCCTTATTACGATTCCCTTATAGCTAAGCTAATTGTTCACGATGAGGAGAGAAAAAGCCTCATAAAAAGAGGTATAAGAGCTTTAGCGGAGACTGTGGTGGAGGGAATAAAAACCACAATTCCTCTTCATGTTATGATTTTAAAGGACAGGGATTTTGTAGAGGGAAGGATATCCGTTGAATGGCTCGAATCAAAGCTTTAACATACTTATAGTTAAACTCTCTGCCTTAGGCGATGTGGTTCA
>JALVKL010000048.1:0-5408 GCA_027033775.1 bacterium
ACATGAACTCTTTCAGACACGTTCAGCGTGCTCTTGAATATGAGATAGAAAGACAGATTGAGGTAATTGAGGAAGGCGGTAAGGTTGTTCAGGAGACAAGGCTGTGGAACCCTCATCTTGGTATAACCGAAACCATGAGAAGGAAAGAGGAAGAGCATGACTATAGATACTTTCCTGAGCCAGACCTTGTTCCTTTAGTGCTCACTGAGGAGTTTGTTGAGAGGATGAAATCAGAGCTTCCAGAGCTTCCTGATGATAAGAAAAGAAGATTTATGAAAGAGTACGGGCTTTCAGCTTATGATGCAGAAGTGCTCTGTGCCGAAAAGGCATTAGCCGATTTTTACGAGGAGGCGGTCGGGATTTATAGAAACCCGAAAGCTATTGCCAACTGGGTGATGGTGGAGCTTCTGGGAAGATTGAATAGAGACGGAAAGACCATAATGGAATCCCCTGTAAGGCCCTCTCAGGTGGCGAAACTTGTAAAACTTATAGATGACGGTGTTATCTCTGGTAAAATTGGAAAGCAACTTTTTGATATCCTGTATCAGGAAGGTGGTGATCCCGAAGTTATAGTTAAGGAACGTGGCCTTGTTCAGATAACCGACACATCACAAATTGAAGCCGTGGTGGACGAAGTGATAAGGGAGTGTCCTGAGGAGGTGAAGAAGTATCTCTCTGGAAAGACCAAGGTCATAGGTTTTCTGGTGGGTCAGGTAATGAAAAAAACAAAGGGTAAAGCTAATCCCAAGCTTGTGAATCAGCTTCTTAGGGAAAAACTTGATGCTATGAAGGGGTAGAAGATGCTGAAGGTAGGTGAGCACATTAAAACCCTCGTTCCTTACAATCCTGGAAAGCCCATTGAGGAGCTTGAAAGGGAAAAGGGGATAAAAGCGATAAAGCTTGCCTCAAATGAGAATCCCCTTGGTCCTTCTCCTAAGGCAATTGAGGCTATAAAGCGTGCTGCAGAAAAGGTGCACAGATATCCGGAAGGTGGTTGTTATTACTTAAGAAAAAAGCTTGCCGCCTTTTTGGAGGTGGGTGAGGAGAATCTCGTTTTTGGAAATGGTTCAAACGAGATAATAGAGATACTCATGCGCACCTTTTTGGTTCCTGGTGATGAAGTAGTCTATGCTTGGCCCGCTTTTGTGGTTTATAAACTTATATCTCAGGCTATGGGTTTAAAAGCAAAAGAGATTCCTTTGAAAAACATGAGGCACGATTTAGAGGCTATGGCAGATGCTGTGACCGAAAAAACGAAGATGGTTTTTGTGGCAAATCCCAACAATCCCACTGGTACGGCAGTTTACACCGAAGAGGTGGAAAGATTTCTGAAGATGCTTCCAGATGATGTGATTGTGGTTTTTGACGAGGCGTATTACGAGTTCGCGGACCATACCAAGTTTCCCCAGCTTAAAAGTAAAGCGGTGAAAGGCTATAAAAATCTGGTTCTTATGCGCACTTTTTCCAAAGCTTATGGACTTGCTGGCTTAAGGATTGGCTATTGTATCACAAATAAAGAGATTGCGGATTACATGAACAGGGTGAGGCAGCCCTTCAACGTGAATTTAATAGCGCAAGAAGCGGCTATAGCTGCTCTTGATGACCAGGATCATGTGAGAAAAACTATTGAGCTTACCAATGAAGGTAAGGCTTATTTCTATTCTGAGTTTGAAAGGTTGGATCTGGAGTATGTGCCCAGTGAGACAAACTTTGTGCTGGTGAAGGTGGGAAATGGAAGGGAAGTTTTTGAAAAGCTTCTTGATAGAGGAGTTATAGTTAGAGCAATGGATGGATATTCTCTGCCTGAATATATAAGGGTGAATGTAGGATTGCCTGAGGAAAATAGAATTTTCATTTCTGTCCTTGAAGAGGTTTTGGGAAGATAGTTGGGATTTTATCTATATCGTTTTATTCTTTCTATTTTTGCTTTCATTTGTATTGGTCTTATTTAAAGAGGGTTCTAAAGATTGGAAGTTTTATCAGAAAAAGTATAACGCTTTGGCTAAATTATTAGGTAAGAAGACTATTCCCATCAGACCTATTGTCATAAAAACTCAATGGGGAACCAAAGAATACTGCCTTACGTGTCATGTAGGCATAGAGAACATTGGACAGTCCCACCCTATATCTGTTTTTGGTTGCACCATATGTCATGGGGGAGACCCTCTTTCTTTGGATGTTAAGGAGGCTCATAGAGGGCTAATTGGAGGAAAAAACCCTTCTGATTTTTCAGTTGTTGATATGAGTTGTGGAAGGACTGCGCCCAACGGGGCAAGCTGTCACGCTGATAGATCAAGCTGGTTTAAAAATCATATAAAGCGCATCAGAGGAAGCGTTATGGCCACCATGTCGGGAGTGATAAACGGAATACTCACCCACTGGAAGGCTAATCCCCAAAAGTATTATACATGTGTGCCTAACGGTAAATTCTCCTTGGTTCCAGAGGTTGATGTGACAAAGGGGGATAACTTCTCGTTGGCTATAGACCACTTCCGCAAGATGTGTGCCAAGTGCCATGCTGGGGTGGAAGGAAAATCTGGAACCAGTAGCCATGCTTCAGGCTGTGCAGCATGCCATGCTATATACAACGATTCTGGAACTTATGATGGACTGGACCCCACCATACCAAGGGATAAATTCGGATATCCAAGTGTTCATAAACTGACCACAGTTATTCCCACCTCCCAGTGTTTACACTGCCATAACAGAAGTGGAAGGGAAGGAACAAATTACGTTGGTTTTGTAGAAGGTCCCTTTTACGGAACGCCTTATACAGAGGGTAAGTTTGGGGCTATAAGGTTAATGGGGGATAGATATCTCCACAGGGTTTTACCTGATATACACTTTGAACTTGGCCTTCACTGTATAGATTGCCATACAGGATTTGAAATCATGGGAACAGGCAAGGTCTATAAAAATATGTTTGAACAGGTTAAAATAAGATGTGAGGATTGTCATGGAACCTACAAGAGATCTTTAAAAGGAAAAGTTGTTAAAAAAGACGATTACACAAAATTTAGTTCAATTTTCAATCCCAATTTCAGGGTGGAAACAAATGATATAGTCGCTGTCACTTCAGAGGGTTATCCTATACCCAATGTAAAGTTTGAGGATGGCAAGTGGTATCTATACAGCAAGGTTACAGGAAAGAAATATAAGCTATCTATTATAACAGGAACACCAGAGCACAGGTTCAAATGCCAAGAGAAACTGGAATGTTATAGTTGCCATAGCGCATGGTCTCCTTTGTGCTATGGATGTCATGATATTCTTCACAAAAACAGCTACCAGTACGATTATCTATCAGCCAAAAAAAGAAAGGGAAAATGGGAAGAAAGAAGGGGTTTTATAAGATTTGACAGGATAATACTGGGTGTAAATTTAAGGGGCAAGATTTCGCCTATCATTTTCTGTCAGAGCGAAGTTTTTATAAAAGAGGAATCAGGGTTTAAAAGGGGACCTAAAGCCTTTGTCTTTTCTGCTTACAATCCACATACTACAAGAAAAATCGCAAAGGGGTGTGCTTACTGTCATAGGGACAGGGTTACCCTTGGATTGGGAAGCGGAATTTACAATTCAAAAGCCTCAGGTATGGATTTTCCGTATTCTCCTGATACTGTTGTGGTTAATGGAAGAACTATTATGGAGCCAGGGATAAGGGGAATGAGAGGGTTAAACGAGAAGGAGATTAAAAGAGCCCTTTCTATGAAGAAGCTGGGAAATTACAGATGAAAAGACTATTTGTTGTTTTTTTATTCTGCCTTCTTTTCTTCCCAGTTTGGGCCAAGCCGTGCAATACCTGCCATAAAGACTATAGTGTAAGCCATCCTGTAAAACTCAACTGTACACAGTGTCATGTTATATTAAAAAAAGTTGAGGAGGGACATCCCAACGTGGTTAAGGATCCAGGGGATCTGAAAGCCAAGGTTGTGTGTGGTGGATGCCACAAAGAAATAGTTGGCTATGTGAAAAGTTCAGTAATGGCAACAGCTGTTAGAGAGATTGCCTATACCCGTTTTGAATGGGGAGCTCAAAATACTCCTGACTTTATTTACGCCACTGAGGCTGTAGCGGGTTATAAAAAGATTCCATCTTTTGAGTCTTCTGGAATGTTGGTGGATGATTTTTTGCGAAAAAAATGCTTAAGATGTCACCTTTTTGTTGAAACAAAGAACAGAGCCAAAGGGTGTGGGGCCTGCCATATGAACAAGAAATCCCATGCGTTTATAAAAAGGCCTACAACAAAGAAGTGCCTATCCTGTCATAAATTCAACAGAGTGGGTCAGGATTTTGTGGGACTCTTTGAGAGGGATTATAACGATGTCTATTATTTCTTTTCCCAGGATCATTATCATCATCTTTTGCCTGATATTCATTATGAAAAAGGCTTTTCCTGTGTAGATTGCCATTCTGCACAGGAAATAATGATGGGAAAAACTAAGATTAAATGTGTGGATTGCCACAAATATAAAAGGAATAACAAAGCTCATAAAATAAAAGCTCATGATAAATTGAGGTGTTCAGCCTGCCATAGCCTATGGTCCTTTCAGGATTATGGACCTTACGTGATAAGGGAAGACAATCCAGATTGGATTAAGTGGGGGCATCTTTTGAATCAGTTTGATCCTCAACTTAAAAAGTTGGCGAAGCGTGGTGAAGACAGCATGATGGATTGGATAGATGGAAAGAAAAAGAAAGGGGTCTGGTTTATAGGCTGGTATATCAGGTTGTGGGAGACACCACCATTGGGTGTTGATGAAAACAAAAAGGTGTGCGTTTTGAGGCCAGATTATGCTTTTTACGTTTCGTATACGGACGAGGCGGGGAGGGTTGTAATTGATAACAAAAAGATGATACCAGTTGTTAATTGTTATACTCCACACACTATAAGAAAAGGGGCAAGGGCGTGCTATTCCTGTCATGGTAACTTCAAAGCCTTGGGTTTGGGTTTGGTTCATGGTTTTTCCTTGAAAAAAATAGAAAACCTATTAAATATAAATATTGTAGAAATTAGAAACTATTTTGGAATTTTGGGAAGGCCGTTGGACAACGCCACAATTAAAAAACTTTTTAGGAGGGTGGATCCATGAGAAAGTTCATAGCTTTGGCAGTAATTGCAGGGATTATAGGTTTGGGTTCTTCTGTAGCTTTTGCCTGTAACAGCAAGGCTGAGTGTATGAAAGCTGGAAAGGAAGCTTATGCCGCCAAGCATTACAAAGAGGCAAAGGATTATTTCAAGAAAGCCATTCAGTTTGATCCAAAATGCGAAAAGGCTTGGAGTTGGTATGACAAGGTTTATAAGATGATGATAATAAAGGAGCTTAATGAGGAAGAGGGATGCTAATCTTTTTTCCAGAAGGAGCTTGTTAAAGAGCTCCTTCTGGTTAGCTATAATTTTACTGTTTTAT
>JALVKL010000048.1:5418-5894 GCA_027033775.1 bacterium
TTTCACCAAATTTATTCTTTCTTTACCAAAAAAGAGAGAAAAAGAGATAGTAAAGGTGGGTTTCTTGAAGGATATACCAGTGGGGAAACCCATTTTGAAGGATGATGTGTGGGTGATAAAAATGGATGGGAAAATAAAAGCCTTTTACAATAGATGTACCCATCTGGGTTGTCCTTTGTCTTTTAACGGCCTTATATTCGTTTGCAGGTGTCACGGAAGCAAATTCAATTTGAATGGTGAAAGGATAGAGGGGCCTGCGAAAAGAGCTTTAAAAGCTTTAAAGGTTAAGATAACTCCTGACAAAGAAGTATTTGTAAAAATCTGAGAAAGGAGTGCTTAAAAGATGTTAAAAAAATATCCGTGGTCCCCTTATATTGGAGGAGGATTGTCAGGAATTCTATTGGCCCTTTCAGTCCTCTGGGTTCACAAGTTCTTTGGTACATCCGCCGCCTTTGTGAGGTTGTCTGCTGCTGTTA
>JALVKL010000049.1 GCA_027033775.1 bacterium
ATCATGGCAAACTGATTCTTTAAGATTGTCATGGAAGAGTCTTCTATGTTACAGCCCATCTTGAAAAGCACCTCACTTATTCCTGCCACAATTCCGGGCCTGTCTTTACCCACAGTAAAAACCACAAATCTCTTCCCCACCTCACCACCTCCTAGTGGTACTTCCCTATAGATTATAAATTTAAACTTGAAAAAACAATGCATTACCAATAAAAAATACAGATATTTGTAAGCGAGGTTGAGTGTGGAAAAGTTCATACCTAAATGGATTGCCTGGGAGATAATAGGAACCTGCAATCTCAACTGTATACACTGTAGATCTGCTTCCAGTGTTTCCAGCGATCCTGGAAGATTTACATTGGAAGCAGCTTACAGATTAATGGACGATATAGCGTCTTTCTGCTCACCCACCATCGTCCTTACAGGAGGAGAACCCCTTTTAAGGGAGGACTGGCATCTAATAGCAAGATACGGTACTGAAAAGGGTTTTAGGATGTGTATGGCTACAAATGGAACCCTTGTCACAGATGAGGTCTGCAAAAAGATGAAAGAATCAGGCATTCAAATTGTCTCTTTAAGTCTTGATGGCTCAAAGCCGGAAATTCACGATGATTTCAGAAGACAACCAGGGGCCTTTGAAGGAACAATGAATGCGGTTAGATTATTTAAAAAACACAACATTCCCTTTCTCATAAACTCCTCTTTTACTAAAAGAAACCAGCACGATATAGAGAATGTGTATAAACTTGCAAAATCCCTGGGTGCAGTTGCCTGGTATCTCTTTATGATAGTCCCTGTGGGAAGAGGCGAAGAAGTTTTATCGGAGCTTATAAGCCCAGAAGATTATGAAAAGATTCTGGAATGGCATTTCTTTATGGAGCTTGAAGAAAAGGAGATGCTTGTAAGGCCTACATGCGCCCCTCAGTATTACCGTATATCTCATCAGCTGGCTAAAAAACATGGCATAAAATACGAAAGAAGAACTCTAAAATTCTCCACTGGTGGAGCAAAGGGCTGTGTGGCGGCTCAATCCATCGCTCTCATAGACTGCTTTGGCAATGTAAAACCCTGCAGTTATTTTCCTCTATCCGCTGGGAATGTATTTGAGAAGTCTTTTAAAGAGATATGGAGCAATTCAAAGCTCTTCAACGACATACGCGATTTCTCCTCCTATAAAGGAAGATGCGGAAAATGTGAGTATATAAGCGTTTGCGGTGGATGCAGAGCAAGGGCATACGCAGTATACGGCGATTATATGGAGGAAGAACCCTACTGTAAGTATATACCTGTAAAAATGAGAGGGAAAAGGGAAAATGGAGCTACTGAAAGCTCTTAAAGGGGAAAAGACTGAATATACTCCTGTCTGGTTTATGAGGCAGGCAGGAAGGTTTCTCCCAGAATATAGGGAAATTAGAGCTTCAGTGAAAGATTTTTTTGAGTTATGCCAAAATGTGGAATTGTCTGTAAAAGCAACCCTTCTTCCAGTTAACATACTAAAAGTTGACGCAGCAATTCTTTTTTCCGATCTTCTTGTGCCACTTCTTCCCATGAGAAACCTTACAGTCAATCTGGTTGAAAATATAGGCCCTGTTATAAACTGTAAAAAGGACATTGTATATCTTGACGATGTGATAGAACACTACCATGTGAAAGAAGAGCTTTCTTTTGTAGCGGATATAATAAAAGGAGTAAAAGAAGAATCAGAAGTTCCCCTTATAGGTTTTTGTGGAGCTCCGTTTACCCTTATAAGCTATGTAATAGAAGGGGGCGGATCCAGAAATTACCATAAAACAAAGAAATTCATGTATCTTTATAAAGATACCTTTAGAAGAGCTATTTTCAAGCTTACTGGGATACTCAAAGAATTCTTCCTGCTACAAAAAGAGGCTGGAATTGATGCCTTCCAGATCTTTGATTCTTGGGCTGGCACACTCTCTCC
>JALVKL010000050.1 GCA_027033775.1 bacterium
TCCGTCTGTTATATATCCCAGATTTGTGGAGTTTTCTTTAAATATTAATCCATAGGTTTCAACGCCATGGTGAGCATGCTTAAGAGCAGTTTTAATGTTAAGCTCTTTTATGCTGGTTTCAAAATTCTCCTTTAATACATGAATCTTGTTGAGATGTTTTCTGTGGTACTTGCATATAACAGGATCTTCTCCATTTAAGGCATCATTGGGAGCTATCACTTCACCACCTGGATTCCAGCCTCCCATTGTTTTTGCTTCTATCAGGGTGTTGATGTCTGCACAGTGATCAAGGTGTCTGTGGGTGACTATGAAGGAGTCAACCTCTTCCAGATCTATTCCCGCTTGTATAGCCCTTATGAAGGCTCCAGGTCCAGGATCTACATGAACTTTAGCGGTTTTTCCTTCAATTAGGAATCCACCTGATCCTCTGTGCTGTTTGAATGTTACCCTTCTTCCCCCAGCACATCCCAGAAAGGTTATCTTCATAGTATTTCTTTTATCCTATTGGCTATTTTTTGAGGGCTAAGCCCCACCTCTTCCCTTAGTAATTGAGGCGATCCGTGTGGGATAAATCTGTCTGGAAGACCTATTCTTATAACTTTTGTCTTAATATCTTTGTCGTTTAGAAGTTCCAATACAGCGCTTCCAAATCCGCCCATTAAGCTGTTTTCCTCAACAGTAAATATAACTTTATGCGTTTTCGCAATCTCTAAGATAAGATTTTCGTCTAAGGGCTTTGCAAATCTTGCATTTACTAAAGTTATTGAGTCTTTCAGCTCTTCTTCTAAAAGCTTGACTGCTTCAAGGGATAGATTTACAGTGTTTCCAATAGCCAGTATTGCTATATCTTTCTCATTTTTTATTATCTCAGCCCTTCCCACTGGTATCTTTACAAATTTATCCGGTATTCCCTTTCCCGTGGCTTCTCCCCTTGGATATCTTATAGCTACAGGTTTATCTAAATCTATGGCTGTATATAGCATATTCGCCAGCTCTTCTTCGTCTTTGGGTGCCATGACTATCATATTGGGAATATGCCTCAGATACGAGATGTCAAAAGCTCCGTGATGTGTAGGTCCATCTTCTCCTACTATCCCAGCCCTATCTAAACAAAAAACTACCGGTAATTTTTGAAGGGCAACATCATGAACTATCTGGTCATAGGCTCTCTGTAGAAATGTTGAGTATATGGCGCAAACGGGCTTTAATCCTTGTGTGGCTAATCCTGCTGCTAAAACCACTGCGTGTTGCTCTGCTATACCCACATCAAAGAACCTCTCTGGGAATCTTTCCGCAAACTTTGAAAGTCCTGTTCCATCGGGCATGGCAGCTGTTATTGCCACAATCTTCTCATTCTCTTCGGCAATTTTTAAAAGAGCCTGACTGAATGCTTGTGTATATGTTATTTTAGCAGACTTCAAAGGTTTTCCTGTTTTTATGTCAAATGGCCCAACTCCATGAAAGCTTCTCGGATTTTCTTCTGCTGGTTTGTAGCCCTTTCCTTTCTTGGTTAACACATGCACAAGGATGGGTTCTTCAGCCTTTTTTACTTGTTTGAAGGTTGATATTAGTTCCTTTAATTTATGTCCCCTTACAGGACCTACATATTTGAATCCAAGTTCCTCAAAGAGAACGCCAGGTGTAAAAAGGCCTTTAAATGATTCTTCCAGTCTTTTAAGAAGATTCAGGATAGCATCGCCGCCTGGTTTTGTAGTAAGGTGCTTTCTTATCTCTTCCCTGATTTTAAGATAGGTGGGATCGGCAAGCCTTCTTGAAAGATAATGTGAAAGAGCTCCACTTGTGGGGGAGATGGAAAATTCGTTGTCGTTTAACACAACTATCAGTTTTCTCTTTTCCTCTCCTGCGTGGTTCAGCCCTTCCCATGCCAAACCAGCGGTTAAGGCACCATCTCCTATAACTGCTATAACATTGAAAT
>JALVKL010000051.1 GCA_027033775.1 bacterium
GGATGAACCACTTTTGGGAAGCCATCTTCCTCTTCCAACACACCATGGGGACAGAATTCCACACACTCAAGGCATCCTGTGCATTTATCATAATCAATAGTTGGAAACCACTTGTCTGACATGCTGCACCTCCTTTTAATTTTTAAAGATTTCCCCTGGTGGGGATGGTGGAACAGCAAATCTGGGTACATACGGTATTTTGTGCCCCTTTTTCTCAGTCTCTTTTAAGCCTTCCACCAATTTGTCCAGCCATTGGTAATGAAAGGCACACACCAAATCGTGATCCTGGTAAAGACCAAAAACTTTGGCGCCTATACAGGGTAAAGTTACAACCAAGGTTTTCTTTTTATAGGCCGCTATGGCACCAAAGGAGCATATAAGAGAGCTTGATCCAAGGTGAATCTCTAATCCCTCTGGATTATGAAAGGTCCAAGCCTGAAGAATTCTTAAGGTCTGGAGGGAGTTTAAAATGAGAATCACCACATCCCATTCATTATTATCAACAGGTCCAAGCTCTATGCCTTTAATTTCTCCAGGCTCAAAATGAGGTTTTGATTTCATTAAGGTAATCGCTTCTTCTTGGTTTGTCACATACATCTGTCTGTGGTGTTCTATATCCTCTTTATCAGGTTCTCTGAAACCAAGAATCCACTGTGCCGTTCTACAGCCTACATCTTGGGATCTCATGTAAATGCGATGTCCGCCAAGAGCTGCCAACCTTACAGCCTGACAAAAGGTAGCTGGAGCAGATAGAATTTTTCCATTTACTGCATCCTTTTCCCTTAACCATTTGAGTCCTACAGGATTTGTAGAAAGCTTTAAAAGCTCTTTCAGCATCTTTTCCCTCCTTAAGGGATATCCAATATTGACTATATAGCCAAATTTGTATATAGTCAATATGCTATGAAGTTTATAACTGATAAGATGAAGGCTCTATCGGATGAGACAAGGCTTAAGTTGCTATGTCTTTTGTCTAAGCGTGCTTGTTGTGTTTGTGAGCTTGCGGAAGTTCTTGACATGGCACAACCAACAATAACAAGGCATCTTCAAAAATTGGAGTTAGCTGGTCTTATAAGTGTAAAAAGATGTGGAAATTTCCAGATATATTATTTGGATCCTAAGGATGAGGAAGCAAAGTTATTGCTGGATTTTGTTTCAGAAAGGCTCTTAAAGTCAAAAGAGCTGAAACCTTTATTTGATCGCTTGGATAAAAGCGAGAAAAAGAACGAGATAGTTCAAAAATGCAAAGAGGTAGTTGGCAATGAACTGGAAGGAAGAGATTAAATATATTTTAGCTGGGACCTTCGTCTTTTTATTCTTCTACTTCTTCCCTTCAAGGGAAAGGATAATTTCTGGAGCAAGGGAGGGGCTTCTTCTTGCCCATTGGTATGCCAAAGAGCACGTTATTCTCTGTTTAATTCCAGCCTTTTTTATTGCAGGTGCTATAAGTGTGTTTATATCTCAGGACGCGGTTATGAAGTATTTAGGGCCTAAAGCTTCCAAGGCTGTTTCCTATTCTGTAGCCTCTGTCTCTGGGACCATTCTTGCTGTTTGCTCTTGCACAGTGTTGCCCCTTTTTGCCAGTATCTACATGCGGGGAGCTGGCTTGGGTCCTGCTACTGCCTTTTTATACTCCGGTCCTGCAATCAACATATTAGCTATTGTTTTAACTGCCAGGGTACTGGGGCTTAAGATAGGAGTTGCAAGGGCTATAGGAGCTGTGGGAGCAAGTATTATTATAGGGCTAATCATGGCTTTGTTGTTTAAAGGGGAAGAACAAAGACGATTGGAAGATGTGGAAACTGTAGCTCCACCAGAAGATCAACCTTTGTGGCAAAGCGCAATTTTTATGGCAACTCTTGTTGCTATTCTTATCTTTTCCACTTGGGGACATGGAACGGGAATATGGGAGAGGATCTGGCATATCAA
>JALVKL010000052.1 GCA_027033775.1 bacterium
TTATTTGTTTTTACAGGCTCATTCTGGATAGTAAGAAAGGTAAAGGAGCTTTTTAAGGTTGGTAACCTTTTCCAGGCTTAGAAGAATAGCAGGTGTATTGAAGAAAAGACAGCCGGATCTTGTGGTTGTCATGGAGAATATAAAGAACCCTCATAATGTGAGTGCCATATTAAGAAGCTGTGATGCTTTTGGGATTCAAGATGTGTACGTGATAAAACAGGATAAGGCTTTGGGTGTATCTAAAAGGGTCTCCAGCGGAGCCCATAAGTGGTTGGATATTCACTTCTTTTCCGATACAGAAAGCTGTTTAAAATATTTGAAGGATCACGGATTTAAAATTTATGTCACCCATCTTTCCTCTGAGGCAATAGATATTAGAAGGGCTGATTTCACAAAAAAAGTGGCGATAGTGGTAGGTTCTGAGCTTGAAGGGGTGAGCGATTCAGCTTTAAAGTATGCTGATTTAAACATCATCATTCCTATTGTGGGTTTTGTTCAGAGCTTTAATGTATCTGTGGCCACAGCAATAATCCTTTATGAGGCATTTAGGCAAAGGGATGAGAAGGGATACTATAAGAGGGCAAGGATGGATAAAAAAAGAAGAAAAATTCTTTTTAAAAAATGGGCAAACTTGTAGAGGTAATTTACAGGATAAGTGTGGACAGAGAAAATATAGGACTTATAAATGCCATATTTGAAGCGTACGAAGAGGTTGCCATAGTCAGGGTGGTGGACAAGAAGGAGTCCATAATGGAGATATATACCTCTTGCTATTTTAGAGATGTTGTTGAAGAAATAATAGAATCTCTAAAAAAGGAGTATGGGATAAGAGTGGACGTTTTAGATGTGTTTGAAGAGCAAATAGATTTATAATATTCCCAGTTCCTTTGCCGATGGAATTCCTCCCAGTCCCCTTGCCTTTTCCACAGCTAAAAGTATTGATTCTTCGAGGGCAGTGGCAGCTCCTATACCTACAGAGTTTATATCCACCCTTTTTTCCCCAACAGAAGCTACAATGGCCAGATCTCCATCATATATGGTCCAGACAGGATCTATAACCCTTGCCATACCAGAGATAGCCATTGTGGCCACTCTGTGGGCTTCGTTTTTATTCAATTTAGCGTCTGTGATAATCAGAGATAATGTAGTATTTTGCACATATATTCCTGGTATCTCTCTTATTACACCCTTTGTCATGGACCTTCCTGTGCTGATCAGCTTCCCTGTTCTTGGATCTCTTGCTCCTGCTATTATCCTTCCGTTTTTCTTTATATCTCCAAAGGAATTAACCACAGAAAAACAGCCTATTCTCACCCCTTTATATATCTCCACTTCACTGTAGCCCTGTCCTCCTTTTGTTCCGAATCTGGCGGTATTTAACTTTCCCACCACCGCTCCAGTTCCTGCTCCAAAAGATCCATTTTGAATGGTTAAGGAGAGTTTTGAGCAGGCATGATAAGCATTTTCTGCAGACGGAGCCACAGGCCTTCCCACAAATAGGTCAAATATAACCGCTGTAGGAACAACAGGTACTATAAGGTGGTCTATTTTAAGTCCTATGTTATTCTCTTTTAAAAATTGAACCACACCTTCAGCTGCGTCTATCCCGAAGGCACTTCCCCCTGTGAAAAGTATTCCATAAATCTTTGTTGGGTTTTTATCTAAGAAAAGTGAATCCATACTCCTTGTGCCAGTGGCACCACCTATAAAAACAGCCGATGCAGTGGCTCCTTCAGGGAATATAAAGACTGTGCAGCCAGTAACCGAGCTGAAATCACTGTATGAGCCAGAGAAAACTCCCTCAATGTTTATTTTTGACTCCATTTATTCTCCTTGACAATGAAAAAACAAAAAAACTATCTTTACCTTGAATATGAAATTTTTTTGTGATAAGTCAACATTTTCCAAGAAAGAGAAAAAAAGCACAAGCTTTTTGGAGGTAGTGAGAGATGAAGAAAAGTTATCTGTTTTCACCAGGCCCTACCCCTGTGCCTCCAGAGGTCTCTCTTGCCATGGCTCAGCCTATTCTCCATCACAGAACATCACAGTTTACAGAGATCTTTAATGAGGCAAGGGAGGGTCTAAAATATGTTTTTCAGACGGAAAGGGATGTGATCATACTGGCTTCCTCTGGTACTGGAGCTATGGAGGCGGCTGTTTCTAATGTTCTTTCTCCTGGTGATAAGGCGGTATGCATCAGAGGTGGTAAGTTTGGGGAGAGATGGGCTGAGATTTGTGAGAGCTACGGTGTTATTCCTGTGAATATAGATGTAGAGTGGGGTGAAGCGGTTAAGGTGGAGGAGGTTGCCAGGGTTCTTGAGGCTAATCCTGAAGTTAAGGCTGTGCTTTGGCAGGCCAGCGAAACCTCAACGGGTGTTAAGCACCCCACTGAAGAGCTTGCCTCTCTTTGTAGGGAGAAAGGGGTGTTGAGCATAGTGGATGGTATAACGGCCATAGGCGTTTTTGATGTGAAGACGGATCAGTGGGGACTTGATGTTGTGGTTAGTGGTTCTCAAAAGGCTTTTATGCTTCCACCTGGGCTCGCCTTTATATGTTTGAGTGAAAAGGCTTGGGAAGCCGTTGAGAACTCTAAATGTCCCAAATACTATTTTGACTTGAAGAAAGAGCTGAACAACCAAAAAAAGGGACAGACTGCCTATACCCCAGCTGTATCCCTTATAATGGGATTGAGAGAATCTATAAGGCTTATAAAGGAAGAGGGACTTGAAAATGTTTTTAAACGGCACGCCCTTCTTGCTAAAGCAACACGAGAGGCTATGAAAGCTATAGGTCTTGAGCTCTTTTCCAAATCGCCCAGCGAGGCTGTAACAGCAGTTAAGGTTCCTCCTGGTATTGATGGTGGTAAAATACCTAAAATATTAAGGGACAAATATGGCGTTGTCATAGCTGGCGGTCAGGCAAAACTTAAGGGAAAAATATTCAGAATATCTCATATGGGGTATGTTACAAAATTTGACATGGTTCTTGCTGTATCTGCTGTGGAGGGTGTGTTGAAGGAGTTAGGATATGATTTTGAGGTTGGTGCTGGTGTCAAAAGGGCTCAGGAGATCCTTTGGGGGGAGTAAAAGATGTATAGGATATTAGTGTGTGATAAGATTTCCGATGAGGGGATAAAGCTTTTTAATCTGGAAGACGACTTTGAAGTGGATGTTAAAATAGGGCTTAAAGAGGATGAGCTTGTGAAGATAATTCCTCTTTACGATGCTATGATTGTTAGATCTGCCACCAAGGTGACAAGAAAAATAATTGAGGCTGCAGAGAGATTGAAGGTTATAGGCAGAGCAGGCACAGGTGTTGATAATATAGATGTTGAGGCTGCAACTGAAAAGGGAATAATTGTAATGAACACTCCAGGAGCGAACACTGTTGCAGCTGCTGAACATGCAATTTCTATGCTTATGGCTATAGCCAGAAAGATTCCCCAAGCGGATGCTTCCATGAAGCAGGGAAAGTGGGAGAAGAAAAAGTTTATGGGTACAGAGATAAGGGACAAGGTTCTTGGTATAATAGGAATAGGAAGAATAGGTTCTTATGTGGCTAAAATGGCTCAAGGGCTTAATATGGAAGTTATAGCTTATGATCCTTATATATCCGAGGATGCTGCCAGATCCCTTGGAGTGAGGCTTGTATCTTTAGACGAACTTTTGGAGAGCTCAGATTTTATATCTATTCACACTCCTCTTACCCCTGAGACAAAATATATGATTGATAAAGAAGCCCTTATGAAGATGAAACCAACAGCCTATCTTATAAATTGCGCAAGGGGAGGGATTGTAAAGGAGGACGATCTTTGCGAGGTGCTTTCCGCTGGAAGAATAGCAGGGGCGGCTTTGGATGTATTTGAAGAAGAGCCTTTGCCACCAGGACATCCTCTGACCAAACTGGACAATGTGGTTTTGACACCTCATATAGGGGCGTCAACAAGGGAGGCTCAAGAGGTGGTCGCCATAGCCATTGCTCAGCAGATTATAGATTACTTTAAACGTGGGATTATAAAGCATGCTGTTAATGTTCCTTCTATTAAGCCTGAGCTTTTACCAAAGGCTGAGCCTTACATAAACCTTGCCATGAAACTGGGGCTTTTTGTTTCCCAGATATACGAAGGCAGAATGAAAGAGGTTGCTGTTGAGTATGCAGGTGAGGTTTTAGAAGAGGGTATCTACCCAGCTTTGACTGCTGCTGCTTTGGTGGGGATATTGAAGCCCATACTTGGTAATGGTGTCAATATGGTAAACGCCTTGTACATAGCTAAACAGAGAGGAATAAGGGTTGTAGAGTCAAGATCTGCTTCCACTGAAGGCTATATAAGTCTGATAAGGATAACCTTGAGAGGGGATCAGGAGGAGGTTTCTGTTTCTGGAACTCTCATAAAGAAGGACGCTCCAAGGATTGTTATGGTAAACAGATTTCCCATTGAAGCAGAACCAAGTGGTTATATGCTCTATTTCACCAATTACGATAAGCCCGGGGTTATAGGTAGAATAGGTACCCTTTTAGGAGAAGCTGGCATTAATATAGCTGGTATGAGGCTTGGTAGATTCAAGCCAGGAGAAAAGGCTGTTGCCCTTTTGAATGTAGATCAACCTATTCCTCCCGAGGTCTTGGATAGAATAAGAGAGCTACCCAATATCATTGAAGCAAAGATGATAAATCTCAATTAAAGAGGTAAACAGTTGAATGGGTTCATACCCAGGGGGGTTGTGGTATACCCCCCTCAGATAGCTTCTAAAAGAGAAAAGTTAAAGGATATAATTATTTCCATATTTAAGCGTTGGGGCTTTCGGCAGGTTATAACGCCACTTTTTGAATATTACGATGAGGTCTTTCAAAATTTAGACAGAAGTTTAAAGGGTGGTATAGTAAAGCTTGTGGAAAGGGAAACTGGAAGATTGATAATTCTAAGACCAGATTTTACTCCTCAAATAGCCAGAATTGCCGCTACCCTTATGAAGGATCATCCCAGACCTTTGAGGCTTTATTATTATGGGAGTGTTTTTAGATGGCCTGCAAATGGGGTGACCAAAGAAAAGGAGATGTGGCAAATAGGATTAGAGCTCATTGGACTTGATAAACCAGAAGCAGGAGCTGAAATGATAGCCATATCTAAAGAGGTATTGGATACGCTTGGTATTGAAGATTATATGATTTCCATAAGCAACGTTGGATTTTTGAGGGAGGTGTTATCCCCCTTTGATGAGAGGGATAGATTAAAAATAGCCTTTGCTCTTGCTAGAAAAGACAAATCGGAGCTGGAATCTTTGCTGGATTCCTATCAGATTGAAGAGAAAAGAAGAGAGCTTCTTTTCTCCCTTATGGATTTTTTTGGCGGGGAAGAGGTGTTGGAAAATATAAGATCTATCTTTGTCACCCCTGAGATGGAACGTCATCTTATAGATTTGGAGCAGGTTATCTCTGTAATTAAGGAATACGGACTTTACAGCAATATAATGATAGATCTTTCAGAAATAAGAGGGATGGCTTACCATACCGGTCTTTTCTTTGAGGTTTTTGGCAAGGGTGTGGGGAAAAGGCTTGCTGTTGGCGGAAGATATGACGATCTTATGAAGATGTATGGCTCCTTTGAGCCCGCTTTGGGATTTGGAATGGACTTGGATGCTCTTTACAAAGCTGTTGAGATTTCAGGTAAGCTTCCAGAATCGGAAAGTGTGGAATTTCTAATCGTTGACCTTTCGCATGTTAAAAACAAAGGGGTGGAGATAGCGAGAATACTGAGAAAGAAAGGATATTCTGTTGCAAGGGATATAATTGAGAGGAGCTTGGAGGATTCCATAAAGTATGCTCAAGAGACAGGCATAA
>JALVKL010000053.1 GCA_027033775.1 bacterium
CTATTATGTATTTTTTGAGCTCTTCTATGGTGAATTTTTGATCTTTTATTATCTGTTGAACAACGTCTCTCATGGTTATCATGCCTACAACTTTACCATCTTCAAGAACAGGAAGATGTCTTATGTGTTGTTCTGTCATAATAGCCATGCACTCTTCTAAAGTATTATCAGGGGTCACATAAAATATCTTTTTTGACATAAGCTCACCAACAGGTGTATCTTTGGAGGATCTGCCTTTGAGAATAACCTTTCTCGCATAATCTCTTTCGGAGAATATGCCCACCAATTTGCCGTCTTTCATAACCAAAACAGCTCCTATATCCTTATCAGCCATTAATTTTAAAGCATCGTAAACCAGAGTTTCT
This sequence comes from bacterium, assembly GCA_027033775.1. Taxonomy (GTDB): domain Bacteria; phylum Thermosulfidibacterota; class Thermosulfidibacteria; order Thermosulfidibacterales; family Thermosulfidibacteraceae; genus JAADEW01. Next base: position 366 of record JALVKL010000053.1, read on the forward strand.
GGAGTAACCCACCATATCTCTTGCCCTTTAGATTTGAGGAGTTGTCTAACCGTTGTTGCCATCATTTCCCTCCAAAGATTCTTTGGAAAAGATAATATCTTAGGAGCGTATTGTAATCAAGTTTTTGGCTTACTTTGGCTATACTGTTATTTGGCTCTTGGGTGTTTTTTTCTATAGATCTCTTCCAATTGAGGGTCTGCTATATGTGTGTATATTTCAGTGGTTTTTATGCTTGAATGCCCTAAAAGCTCCTGAACTGTTCTGAGATCCGCTCCGTGAAGGAGTATATGGGTGGCGAAACAGTGTCTAAGAGTGTGGGGATATATTCTTTTTTCTATACCCGCTTTTTGAGCGTAATCCTTTATTATCTGCCAAACCCTTTGTCTGGTGATTGTCTTGGATTTTGATGTGCTGAATACATAGGGGGAGTTTGTTTTTCTTCTTTTTAGATATTCCTTAAGCCATTTCATAGCTTCGTCTCCTATGGGAACTATCCTCTCTTTTTTTCCTTTTCCCTTCACTTTTAATACTCCTCTATTAAAATCAATGTCCTCCGCTTTTAGGTTGCACACTTCAGAGACCCTTAGGCCTGATGAGTAGATGAGTTCTAAAAGGGCTCTGTCCCTTAATCCCGTTTCTTTTTTTACATCTGGGGTTTCAAGGAGCTTTTTTATCTCGTTTTCTGAAAGCACAGAGGGCAATCTTTCCCACTGCTTGGGTTTGTCTATAAAATCTAAGGGATTTTTTCGTATCCTGCCTTTCTCCAACAGAAAGTTGAAGAATTGATTAAGAGCGGATATTTTTCTATGAATACTGGAGGATGAATAACCCAGCGAATAGAGTTCATAAACAAAATTCAAAACATTCTCTTCCGATACACTCTCTCCACATATCTTTAGGTATTCTCTTATATCCGTTTTATAGGCTTCTAATGTGTTGGGCGAAAGCCCCCTTTCGGCTACAAGATGATTTAGGAATTCTTCAAGCTCTCTTTTCATCCACCGCCTCAAGATCAAGATAGACCTTCTTTTTGAACCTTCTCTCAAGCTCTAAACGCGCCTCTTGCCCGATACTCTTTATCATTTGCCCCCTTTTTCCTATAACCATAGCCTTTATTGAAGGTTTATCGGCTATTATAGAGGCCGCTGCGTATATCCTTCCTTTTCCAACATCTATCTCTTTTATCTCCACCCTAACCTTTCTGGCAGCATCTCCTTTTAGCCGGGACAGAAGCTTTTCTCTTATAGTGTCGTGAATTAGAGGGGTGAGATCCTCTTTTAGCAGATATTCAGGAGGCGGACCTTCCCTTCCTTTGATATATTTTATAGTGGTTTTTAAAAGCTCATCAATATTTGCCCCTCTTTTAGCCGATACGGGTATTATCTCATCCCAAAAGATCTCTTCCGATACCTCTTGCATGAAGGAGAGAAGCTTTTCCTTGGGGACTCCATCTATCTTGTTGATAACCAAAAATATAGGAATCTTACCGTATAGTGGCTGTAGTTTCTCAAGTATAGCAGTATCCTCTTTGGTAATGCCGGTAT
>JALVKL010000054.1 GCA_027033775.1 bacterium
TTTCCAAAATTCTACCCTCTCCTACAGCCACCACTTTTCCTCTTTGGGGTTTCTCTTTAGCAGTGTCAGGAATTATAATTCCCCCTTTGGTTTTCTTTTCCTCTTCTTCATAAGGTTTAACCAATACCCTGTCATGAAGGGGTCTCACCTTCATTTTGCACCTCCTCTTTTCATATTATTAGCACTCAATTTAAATGAGTGCTAATACCGGAAAATATTAATAACTAGCTTTTATGTTTTGTCAACCCTTAATAATCTATTTTGGCAAATTTGTTGACAAAAGTTTTTGCCCCAGTATTTATAGAGATGAGAATGTGAGAACTTTCAATTAAGGGGGTGGTATTATGAGAAGATTGGTTATTTCACTTGTGTCTGTTTGTTTTCTGGTTGTAGCGGCTTTTGCAGCAGCTCCTCAGGTGGCCACACTGGGTAAGTGTCAGAAGAGGAAACCTCCTGTTGTATTTCCTCATAAAAAACACGTTGATATGAAGCTGGACTGTAAGGTCTGTCATCATAAGTATGAGGGAAAAGGCGAACCTAGGTCTTGCTTCACCTGTCATAAGTGTGAGAAGGGTAAAGCTCCTTCTGCAAAGATGGCTTTTCACAAAAAATGTGTGAAGTGCCATAAGAAGGAGAAGAAGGGTCCCAGAAGATGTTCTCAGTGCCACGCTAAAAAATAGTTCTTTATAAAAGGGCGGATTCTTTCCGCCCTTTAAAACAATTTTAAAAAATACTTGCAATGTTTTTTAATTAATTTATTTTTTATCCCGATATGGGGATACAGACCCTTTTAGATGAAGTTAAGTCTCGCCTGGATATAGTCCAAGTGGTATCACAGTATGTTGACCTTAAAAAAAGGGGCAAAAATTTTGTTGCTCTTTGTCCTTTTCATGTTGAAAGAACCCCCTCTTTTACCGTTAGTCCTGATAAACAAATATTCTACTGTTTTGGCTGTGGTAAAGGAGGGGATGTCATCAAATTCTTGATGTTGATGGAAGATTTATCCTTTAAAGAGGCTCTTAAGAAAGCGGCAGAAGCTGCAGGGATTGAATTTTCCTTTGAAGAGGAAAAAAAAGGTAATGGAATTAGGTTAAGGGAGATTCATGGGATTTTATGTGGTTGGTTTTGTAAGTTTTTAAAAACAGATGTTGGGGAAAAAGCAAGAAAATATCTTATATCCAGAGGCATTTCTCCAGTTTGGTGGGAGAGATTTAAAATAGGTTTCTCCCCTTCTGGTTTTGATTTGGCTACCCCTTTGATTAAAAAGGGTTACACTAAAGAGGAGTTGTTGGAAAGTGGCATCTTTTCGCAAAAAAACGGGGACCTTTATTGTAAATTTGTTAATAGAATAATTATACCAATATTTGATGGCGCTGGTAGAGTCATAGCTTTTGGTGGGAGGGTTATCGGAGAGGGGGAACCTAAATATCTGAATTCTCCAGAAACTCCTATATTTTCTAAAGGTAAAATAGTTTACGCCTATCATCTTGCAAAGGAGACTGTAAAAAATAAAGACAGAGTTATAGTGGCTGAAGGGTATATGGATGTTATATCCCTTCATATACATGGATATACAGAGTCTGTAGCGGCTTTAGGTACCTCTCTTACTGAAGAGCAAGCGAAAAAGATTTCAAGATTAAGCAAAAATATTTATCTTCTTTTTGACTCTGATGAAGCTGGTTTTAGGGCTGCTGTAAGAGCAAGTAAAATATTTTACAAGCTTGGAATAGAGCCTTTAATAGTCAGATTGCCTGAAGGTGAGGATCCTGACAGCTACCTTAGAAAAGAAAAGGATTTGGAAGATCTGATAAAAGCTGCAAAGAATCCTGTGGATACCATTATAGATGATGCAAAGCTAAAAAATGAATTCTCTGGTGCATTATCAAAAAGCAAATTATTGGAAAGGCTGTTAGAGTTGGTGGAAGATGTTACCGATAAAGTTATTCTGGATTCCTTCTTTTCATACGTATCTGATAGATTGGATATCTCTAAAAATATTTTATACTCAAAGTTTGAGGGATTTAAAGTTAAAAGAGGCAGTAGAAATTCTCATGTGATGCCAAAGGTGTGTCTATGGGAAAGGGATTTTCTGAAGTTGATTTTAAGGGATAAAACCCTCTTTTGTGAATTAAAATCCAAACTTCTGCCAGAAATTTTTACTGACAGTTTGGTCTCTTCTATTTTAAGTAAACTGTTGGAGTCAGAGGGCATTGAGGGAGCTTTGAATAAGTTTGACGAAGAGGAGATGAAGTTTGTGGGCTCAGCTCTATTCTCTAAAGAAGAATTGGACGTTGAAGCTTTGCTGAAGAGGTTTGAAAGACGGCATCTTGAGTATGAGGTGCAAAGATTAAAGGAGGCTTTTTTGAGGGAGGAGAATAAAGATCTTTGTTTAGATTTACAGAGAAGATATTTTGAGAAACTGAAGTTTCTTAAAGGGGGAAGGGCATGAATATATCAGAAACAGCTAAACTTATGAATCTTCGTAAGATTATAAGTATGGGAAAGAAGAAAGGTTATGTAACTGTGGATGAGCTTCGAGCTGTTATGCCAGCTGAGATGAGCGATAAAAAGCAAGTAGAGGAAATTACCAGAATACTTGAGGAGATGGATATCCAGATAGTTGAAGATCCATCAGAGGTTACAGCGGCTTTGCTTTCTGCCAGTGTTGTTGAGGAGATTGAAGAGGAAGAGGGAGTTCTGATTTGGGAGGAGGAAGAGGATTCCTTTAAGGAATCAGGAGGTGCGGATCCTGTTAAAATGTATCTTCAAGAGATGGGGAATATACCGCTTCTTTCAAGGGATGAAGAGATAGAGCTTGCCAAGCGTATAGAAGCTGGGAGAATGAAAGCTATTAACACTGTAATGTCTATTCCTCTTACAATAAGAGAGCTTTTGAAATTGGGAGAAAGATTGAAAAATGGGGAAATAGAGATAGAAGATATTCTTATCCTGGATGAAAGCTCACCTGAGTATTTGGAGCGGGAGAGGACAAGATTCCTAAATAAAGTGAGGCACCTTGAAGATTTATTTAAGGATTTCGAAGACGCAAAAAGAAAGATATTTTCAGGTGCATTTTCTCAGCAGGAGGAGCTTTTACTAAAAGACAAAATAGAAAATACACGGCGTAGGATGGTGGAGATTGTTAGGGAGTTGAGCCTTTCAAGCTCTCAGATAGAAAGGCTTGTGGAGCTGATAAGGGACTATGTTAAAGTGGCCGATAAGGCTCAGGAAGAACTGAGAAAGTGTGAAGAGATACTTCTTATGCCCTCTGACACCTTTATTGAATTTATGGATCTTATGGAGACCCTTCCAGAGGATGAGAGAAATGAAAGGTGCAAAAGGGTTACCAACATGGAATATGAAGTACTCTTGGACTTTAAGAAGAAGGTGAAGGAGGCAAAAGAAAAGATAAAGAGTGTTGAAAAGGAATCCACAGTGAGAATTGAAGAGTTAAGGGCTGCTTTAAAGGAGATAGAAGCGGGTCTTAAAGAGGAGAAAGAGGCAAAAAGGCTGCTTGCAGAGGCGAATCTTAGACTCGTTGTAAGTATAGCTAAGAAATATACAAATAAAGGATTGCAGCTACTGGATCTTATCCAGGAGGGCAATATAGGGTTGATGAAGGCTGTTGAGAAGTTTGAATACCAGCGTGGTTATAAATTTTCCACTTACGCTACCTGGTGGATAAGGCAGGCTATAACAAGGGCCATTGCTGATCAGGCGAGAACCATAAGAATTCCTGTTCACATGATAGAAACCATAAATAAGCTTGTGAGGACGGCACGCCAATTGTACCAGGAGCTTGGCAGAGAACCCACCCCTGAGGAGATAGCCAAGAAGGCTGATATGTCTGTGGATAAGGTTAGAAAAATCTTTAAAATTGCTAAAGAGCCAGTCTCTTTGGAAACCCCTATTGGCGATGATGAAGATAGTTCCCTTGGTGATTTTGTGGAGGATAGAAGTATAGAGAAGCCGGATGAAATAGCTCTTTTTGAGGCTCTTAAAGAAAAAGTGTATGAGGCTCTCTCTACTCTCACAGAGAGGGAGCAGACTGTTTTAAAGATGAGATTTGGTATAGACATGGATGCTGAGCATACCTTAGAGGAAGTGGGGAAGGTGTTTAAGGTTACCAGAGAAAGGATAAGGCAGATAGAGGCAAAGGCGTTAAAGAAAATCAGAAATCCTATAGATATGTCTATACTTAAAAATATTTCTGAGACTGATCTTCTTTAGTGGAAGAAAACCAAAGTAACTAAGCCGAAAATAGGTATAAGAATAGGTAAAGAGTATTTTATGATATAACCAAAGAAGCTTGGCATGGGAATCCCAGCCTCTTCTGCTATTGATCTTACCATAAAGTTAGGGGCGTTTCCTATATATGTGTTTGCACCAAAGAAGACAGCCCCCGCTGATATGGCTTCAAGATATATGTGCTTGTGGGCAATAAGCATGTGAACAGCTTCCCTTTCAGGCATGCCAGCGAAAAATCTGCCAAGAGCTGTGTTGAGGAAGGTAAGGTAGGTGGGAGCGTTGTCTAAAAAGCTGGAGAGGGTTCCTGTGGCCCAAAAATAATGGGCGGGTTCCCTTATGGATTTTATAAACCATCCCAATGCTCCATGTTCCCCTGCCCTTAATATAGCTATAGGAGGGATCATGGTCATGAATATACCTGCGAAAAGGTAAGCCACCTCTTTTATAGGAAACCAGGTGAAATCGTTTCCTCTTCTTATTTCCCAAGATGTGGTCTTTAAGGATAGCAGTCCCATTATTACAAGAAGTATGTCCCTTATTACAGAAGCAGTTTCTCTCTCTATACCCAAAATTTTTATATGTCCCATCCGCACAAGTCCACTGAAAAGTACCGCTCCCACTATTCCAGCAAGAAATATCAAGTTATGAAGTCCTTCTATTTTTAGTTTCTCTTTATCTTCAGGCTGAACGTTTTCTTCTTTCTTATAGAAGTAATAATCAATGATGAAAAACAATACTATGAGTATACCCGCTGCTAATAGGAAGTGGGGAAAGATCTTAAATGTCCAGAAAAATGGAACACCATGCAGAAAACCTAAAAATAGCGGAGGATCTCCCAAAGGAGTTAGTGACCCACCTATATTACATACCAAAAATATAAAAAATATTATTTGGTAGGTTTTATACTTTCTATAATTGTTGGCTCTTAAAAAGGGTCTTATAAGAACCATAGCAGCCCCTGTGGTTCCTATCCAAGAGGCTATAAGAGTGCCAAAGGCAAGCATACCAGTATTTACTAAAGGTGTGCCCCTCAACGTTCCCCTGAGTAGTATACCCCCTGCCACAGTGTATAGTGACCAAAGTAGTATAATAAACGGTATATAATCGGATATATATATGTGAAGTATTTCATGAACGGCTAAACCTTTATAGCTTAAAAGAAGGGGGATGGCCACTATTATTGCCCAGAATGCAGACACTTTCGGGAAGTGATGATGCCAAAATTCGGGAGCTACTAAAGGAAAGATGGCTATGGATAGTAAAATTCCAAGAAAAGGAATGGAGCTCCATAGTGGCAATAGAGTACCCAGTTCTTCTGCTCCATGATGAGCTGCGCTTGCTGCTTCTGAGGCTAAGGAAGGTTTTGTCAAGAGAAGAATAAACAAAAATAAGAAAAATTTTTTAGAAGCCCAGATAGCTCTTTTCATAGCAGCTCCCTCTCCATTTTATTAATAACAAACACAACAAGTATTAATTATCATTGTTTTTGTCAATCTTTGAATTTGATATTGCAGTATTAATATGTTTTTAATTAAAATTAACAAATTAAACGATTCGGAGGTAAATAAGATTTGCTTTCCAAGCAGATAGTGGGTGTGGAGTTTTCTCCTAGCGTTTTGTATGGGGTGAAGGTTCTGTTTAAGGGCAAAAAGGTAGAGGATGTCAAATGGACAAAGATTGACTTAAAAGAGGGGTGGTTTGAGCAATCTAAAATAATAGATTTAGAAGCTCTAAGAAATGCTCTTATAGATATGACCCAGAAATTAAATATAAACCGCACTTTGGATGCTGTTACATGTGTGTATAGCCCAGTTGCTATGAGCAATGTGTTTACATTACCTGTTAAAAACGCTAGAGAGCTTTTTGAGTATTTAGAGCTTGAGGCTGACAAGATTGTTCCCTTGCCTTTGTCTATACTCAATGTGGACTATTACTTTTTGGAAAAGGGAAAAGACTCATCAAAAGTTCTACTTGCTTTTGCTAAGAAGGAGATAGTTTATAAATACAGGGACCTCATGATACATGCTGGATTAAGGTTAAAATCTGTTTCTGTTAGGTCTGTTGCCCTTACCAATTTTGCTCTTTACGCTTTGGGCATGAAATCTATCCCCATAGACAATTACATATTTTTAGATGCCAATGAAGAGGTGTTGAGCTATTCTATACTTAACGGTTTGTCTGTTGTAACTTGCAGGGATATTCCGTTGGGTAGAGGATTATTTGTTGATGATGTCATTGAGTTTTTGGATAAAGAATTAAAGACTCAAAATCTGAATCTTAAAGATTTTACTTTTGTGATCACAAAAAGAGCAGAGGAAAATATTACTGACTTTATAAATAAATTTGCAAATTTATCAAAAGAGGATGTAAAAAAAATAAAATTATTTGAATTTGTTGACGATTTTGATAAAAATGAACCATGTATTGATATTGCGGTTGGATTAACTTTGCAGGAGTTGAAGAAGTGAAGGAGAGAAGAAGGTTAATAAAAATTAATCTTATAGCCAGAGAAGCCAGAAAGAAAAAGAGGGTTAGTCAATTATATGTGAAAAATTTGCCTTTAATATTGGGCTTAGTAATAGGAATAGCTGTAGCACTTGGTATGGATTATGTGTACATAACTAAAGTTAATTCTTTAAAGGCAGAAGTTTCTGCTAAAAAGAGGGAATTAAAAGAGCTTTCTCCCTATGTGAAAAAGTTAAAAGAGGTGGAAGCCAAACTCAACAGATTAAAGAAAATAAAGAGTATCATAGAAAAAATAACCACCGAATCTCATATACCTTTAAAGGTGGTTCAGGCTGTAGAATCCAGCATTCCTTATGAGGTTTGGCTTTATAGGATGAAACTTGACGGTAAAAGATTGAATATAAAGGGTTACTCTTTGAATGACGAAAAAATAGCCGATTTTATAGAGAGATTAGAAAGAAACAGTTTGGTGGCAAGGGTTGGTATAAGTTACATAAAAAAGGTAAAAGTTAATAATTTCCCAGTTAAAGAATTTAATGCAGAGGTGATAATAAGGTGAATAGAGAAACCATCAATCTTATAATTGCTGGAGTTCTGCTTGCTATTATTATAGTGGGACTCAATTATTTCTTTATAGTGAAAAAGAAGAAGCAGGAGATAGTTTCTCTTAAAAATCAGATAGCAAAGCTAGATAGTGAAATTAAGAAGGCTAAGCTTTTTAAAAAGCGTCTATTTGAGATGGAAAAAGAGATAGCCCTTATGGAGGCAGAGCTGGAAAAGTTGAAGGAAAAGCTTCCAAAGAAAGAGGATCTTCCAAATTTAATAAGATCTATAGCGAAGCTTGCCTATTATAGTGGAATAAACTTTTTAAGCTTAAAGATGGGGAAGGAAAGGGTTTATCCCGAAAAGAACTATGCTGAAATAAATATGGATGTAAACTTTGTGGCTACTTATGGTCAGCTTATGGTATTTTTGCACAGTGTGGATGGTCTTGATAGACTGATAAAGCCTTACAAACTGGATATAAATGTATCTGGTAAAAAGAAGGCTGTAGAAAATCCAATGCTGAGTGTAAAGGGAATTTTGCAAACTTATAGGTTTGTAGAAGGGCAAAAGAAGGCTGGAGGAAAAAAACGTGCCAAAAGGTAAGTTTATAACTATTGTATTGATTCTATTTGTTGTATCTCAAGCAGGATATGCTTGGGAGAAAAAGTTCAAAAGAATTCCTTTAAGAAATCCCTTTTCCCCTCCAAAAATAATAACAAGAAAACCTCAGAAGACTGTTATTACAAATCCTTTGCAGAAATACGATGTCAAAGCCTTTGTCCTTAAAGGCATAATAAACACGGAAAGGGGCAATTTGGCATTGATTGTAGCTCCTGATAAAAGTGTGTACATAGTTAGAGAGGGCATGTTTATGGGAAATAAAGGGGAAATTATAAAAAAGATAGCATCTGACAGAATTATTTTATCTAGGGGAAATAAAGAAATCGTTATAAGTTTAGGCAAGGAGTAGGAGGTGTAGATAAATGAGGTTTAAAAGATATGTAGTTTTATCTGGAGTCTTTCTTTTATTTATGGTCGTTTCGTCTTTTGCCATTACCGTTCAGATTGGAGCCTTTGAAAAAACATCCCTTGATAAGATTAAAAAAGAGTTCAGCAGGATAATCGATGACGGTTATATATTAAAAATTTACGAAAAAGATTCCTTAAAGAAGGTGATAGTAGATCTTAAAGACAAGACCGAGTTTGTTAACTTTAAAAATAAGTATAAACTTAAAGAGGCCTTTATTGTTGATCCTGGTGTTTTGAAAAAGGAAGGTTTTAAATTGGCAACCATTTTGGGGAAAACAAGCGATGGTTTAGAAAAAGAAAAGGCTAAATCTATTAATGAAGCGACCAAAAAGGCTGCCGCTAAGGCTTCTATGGATAGAAAAAAGAAGAAAATTCCCCTTTCGCAGGTTATGAACGGCCTTGAAGGCATTAACATAAAATCTGGTAGCATTTATCTTTATGGAAGAAAACCTTGGGAATATGTGGAGACAGAAGAGCTGAAAGAGCCTTTCAGAATTATTATTCATCTGTTTAACACCAAAAATTATTCTGGCGTTAGTGAATTACTTTTTCCCCTTCCCAGTATAAATAAATTGAGAGTCATTTATGATTATAAGAATAAAGAGACGAGAGTGGTTCTTTATCCTTCTGGGGAGATGACAGTTGAAATACAAAGAGTGGGAAGAATGGTGAAATTAACTCCTGTTGAAATTAAAGAGACAAAGAAACTCAAAAAGGGGAAAGTTGAAGTTTATAAAGGACAGAAGGTTTCCCTTGAATTTAAAGACGCAGATATAAGGGATGTAATAAGGATACTCGCTGAGGTTAGCGGTCTTAACTTTGTGGTGGATCCTAAAGTCAGGGGGACTGTTACCCTGAGATTGAGGAATGTTCCTTGGGATAAAGCTTTAGATGTGATCTTAAAGGTCAATAAGTTAGGCAAAATAGAGGAGGATGGTATAATAAGAATTGGTCCCATAGAGGACATAAATAGAGAGTTGGAAGCAAGGGCCAAAATTGCAAAGAGTATGGAGAAGGCAGAGCCTCTATTTACCGAAATATTTCCCCTCAATTATGCGGATATAAATGAGGCAGAGAAACTTATAAAGCCTCTGCTGAGCGATAGGGGAAAGGTGGACAAGGTGGTTAGGTTAAATGCTCTTATGGTTAAGGATACTAAACCTAGGCTGAAAAGGATAAGGGATTTTCTTAAAAAAATAGATACACCAATTCCTCAGGTTCAAATAAGTGCAAGGCTTGTGGAGGTCACCACAGATTTTACAAGAGAGCTTGGTATACAATGGGGGTTTTTGTGGGCTCAATCTAAGACAGAGTACAGCTTTCCTTACAGTTTTGGCATAGGCGGTGGTGTATCAGAATCTCCTTCTGCTGCACAAGCCCTTGACACTATGGAGACAAATGCAGGGTGGTCTCCTAAAGATATTACTCCTGGTTTTGTAGTGGATCTTCCTGCAACAGCTATTACAGGCTCTGGTGGAGCCATAGCCGCTTCTTTGCTCAACAGAGCTCAAACCTTTGGAATAGATGTTAGACTTTCAGCTATGGAAAATGAGGGTTTAGCGAAGGTGATATCCACACCTAAGGTTATAACAATGGATAATCAGGAGGCAGAGGTTTCCCAGGGTTACGAGATACCTTATGCCACTGTCTCTGAGGCAGGAACACAGACAGAGTTTAAAGAGGCAAAACTCAAATTGAAGGTTAGACCCCATATAACAGCTGAAGGTGATGTTATTTTGGATGTGGAGGTTTCTAAAGATTCCCCTGACTTTACTCATGTGACACCAGATGGTGTTCCTATACAGACAAGAAAGGTGAAAACCAGGGTGAGACTCAAAAATGGTGATACTTTAGTGATAGGTGGAATCTATGAGATGAATAAATACAAAAATGCAAACGGTGTTCCTGGTCTAAGAAGAATTCCTCTTCTTAAATGGCTCTTTCAGACTGAGAGAAAGAATGTGCAGAAAAGGGAGCTTCTCATATTTATAACTCCTACAGTTATAGAGCCGATTACAGGTAGAAAGATAGATTGAGATTTAGGACCGCTGGAGAATCCCACGGAAAAGCGGTTATTGCTTTTATAGAAGGGTTGCCTTTTGGTTTAAGTGTATCTACCTCTTTTGTAAATTCTGAGCTTTCCAGAAGGCAAATGGGTTTTGGTCGTGGTGCCAGAATGTCCATTGAGCAGGATAAAGCGGAAATTTTGTCAGGAGTCATAAGCGGTAAAACCATTGGTTCTCCAGTTGTGATATTGATAAGGAATAGGGATTGGGAAAATTGGCGTGATTTTTTTGATGTAGAAACATTTAAATCTGGGAAAGAGGTGTTTCTCCCAAGGCCAGGACATGCTGATCTTTCTGGTTGTCTCAAGTATAATATAAAAGATGCTAGATTCATTTTGGAAAGGGCCAGCGCAAGGGAGACTGCTGCCCGTGTAGCTGCAGGTGCCTTGTTTAAGCTTTACCTTAAAGAGTTTGGGGTAGATATTGCCTCTGGCGTTGTCAGGATTGGTAAGGTTTACCTTGACAAAACTTTAAGTTTTTCTGATTTAAAAAGGTCTGATTCGTCTCCTGTAAGATGTCCAGATGAAGAAATCTCTTTTAAAATGATAAAGGAGATAGAAAAGGCAAAATCTTTAGGGGATACAGTAGGAGGTATTTTTGAAGTTCGTGCCTGTGGAGTTCCTCCTGGTATAGGCGATCATACCCAGTGGTGTGAAAGACTTGATGCTTTAATATCATACGCTATGATGAGTATTCAGGGAATTAAAGCTGTGTCCATTGGATGTGGTTGGGATTGTTTTGATAAATGGGGGAGTAACTTTCACGATGAGATTTTTTGGGACGGTGGCTTCTACAGGAAAACCAATAGGGCTGGCGGGATAGAAGGTGGTATTTCTAACGGGGAAGAGATTGTTGTTAGATGTTTTATGAAGCCTATCCCTACCCTAATGAGGCCTTTAGCTTCTGTGGATATGAGGACAAAAAAACAGGATTATGCTTGTAAAGAGCGTTCCGATGTGTGTGCTGTCCCCTCTGCTGCCATAGTAGGAGAAGCTATGTTAGCCTATGTTCTTGCCCGTTGCTTTAAAAGAAAGTTTGGTGGAGATTCTATAGAGGAGGCTATCTCAAACTTTGAAAGATACAGAGAGAGGCTCTCGTCCTTTTAAGGTCTTTCTTGTAGGGTTTATGGGATCTGGCAAAACCACTGTGGGAAAGCTATTAGCTGAAGAACTGAAATGCCCATTTTTTGATCTTGATGAGGAAATTGAAAGAAGAACAGGTCTTTCTATTACCAATATTTTTGCTATTAAAGGGGAGGATTTCTTTAGAAGCGTAGAGAAAAGCCTGTTGGAAGAATTCCTGGCAAAAGATGAAAATTTTGTTCTGTCTTGTGGGGGAGGGGTGATTGAAGATTCGGACAACAGAAAAAAACTTTTTCAATCTGGCATTGTGATATGGCTTAATATCTCTTGGAAAGAGTTCTTAAAGAAGAGGTTACCAATTATAAAAAGCACCAGGCCACTTTTGAAGTTGCCTTTAAAGGATATTATGAATCTTTACAAAAGGCGCCTTTCTTTTTACCAAGAGGTTTCCCACTTAACTTTAAAAGTGAATGGAAAAGATCCTAATGAATTGGTAAAAGAGATAGTATGTTTCTTAAACCTAAGATAACAAGGATTGAGAGAATAAAAAGGGCATACAAAAAGACAAATTCTGAAATTTATGAGGCAATCTATGCTTTTTTGCTTGCTAAGGAAGGCTTTATTAGAGAGGCTATGTCTGTTCTTAAACGGGATAATTTTTATGGTCTTTTTGTCTATGCTGGTTTGCTAATAATAGAAGGGAAAAAAGACGAAGCAATTATTGTCTTAGAAGAGCTTTTAAATTTCAATCCCTTTTATTTAAACGTAAGAAAGACTTTGGCTAAGCTGCTTTTAGATCTTGGTAAAATGGATGAGGCAAAGAGGCATTTTGAGTTTGTTCTTCTGTTCTTTGAAGATCCTGAATCTAAGGGCAAATTGGATATTGTTTGTTCCGAAAGTGAGGTGGAGGTATTGGAAGAGGTGGACGAAGCTTCAGTTGAGGATGATAAAGTAATTATTCTTGACGATGAGGTTGAAGAAATAATTGAGGATTTAGAGGCAGAGGATGAGGAGTTTCTTACAGTTGAACTTGTTAAATCTTTGATGGAGCAGTGTCTTTTTGATGAGGCTATGCAGAAATTGGAAAAGATTTTAGAGAAAGATCCTGAAAATGAAGAGGCACACAGATTGCTTGAGAAGTTAAATTACTATCTTGAATTTTTAGAACCGGAGGAGCCTAAAGAATGAAAAAGGTCTTGGTTATTCATGGAGCAAATTTAAATCTTCTGGGTTTGAGGGAACCTGAAATTTACGGGAAAAAATCTCTTTATGAACTTAACAAAAAGCTTTATGAAGAGGCGGAAAAGTTGGGTTTATATTTGGTGGTATATCAAACCAATTCTGAATCGCAGCTGTTGGAGAGCATTCATAATGCTAAAGATTTTTTTGACTTTATCATTATAAATCCAGGAGCTTTTACCCATACAAGCATAGCCATTAGAGACGCCCTTCTTTCTGTTGGAATTCCATTTATAGAGGTTCATCTTTCCAATATCTTCTCCCGCGAGGATTTTAGGAAACATTCCTTCCTTTCTGATATTGCTAAAGGTGTTATTACAGGATTGGGCGAGTACTCTTATATTTTAGCTTTAAGATATATTGCGGAAAATGAAAGCTGAAAGTTTTTTTGAGTTTGTCCTTCCCTTGTTGGAAAAGAACCGTTTAGATCTCATCTTAATCACCAAAATTATCAACATTCAGTATTTGACAGGTTTTACTGGAAGCAGCGGATTTATCATTGTGGATAGGGAAAGGACTTATTTCTTAACGGATCCCAGATATACTGAACAGGCAAAAAGTGAATGTAAAGATTGGATTGTAGAAGAGATAAGGGGGATTAAGTTATCCCAATGGATAGCAGATAGATATAAACCCAAAAGAGTAGGAGTGGACGAGTGGCTCCAAGTTGGCTCTTTGGAGAGGATAAAGCAGGTTCTTGGTAAGGCAGAGTTTATTGTTCTTTTCGATCTGGTGGAATCTTTGAGGATAAAGAAACAGCCAATAGAGCTTGAGTTAATAAAAAAAGCTTTGAACATTGCCGAGAGTGCATTTAACAAGATTTTGAAAGAGATTCGTCCAGGAGTTATGGAAAGGGATATAGCCTTAGAGCTTGATTATCAGATGAGAAAGATGGGGGCTTCTTCTTCCTCTTTTGATATAATAGTCGCTTCTGGATATAGATCTTCTCTTCCCCACGGTGTAGCTTCTAATAAAAGGATAGAGGAAAAGGACATTGTTCTTATCGATTTTGGATGTATTTATAACGGTTACTGTTCAGATGTTACCAGGGTGGTAAAGCTTGGAAGAGTAGAAAAAGAAGAAAAGTATGTGTGGGAAGTTATTGTAGATGCTATGAATAGGGCTATAGAAAATATTAAAGACGGTATTAAGGCTTCTGAAATTCATGGTATTGCTGAAAATGCCATCGATTCTAAAGGTTATGGAAGATTCTTTGGACATGGGCTTGGTCATGGAGTAGGGAGAGAAGTTCATGAAAAACCATCCGTTTCACCTTTATCGGAAGATAGAATCATTAAAGGAAGTGTTTTTACAATAGAGCCTGGTATTTATCTACCTAATAGATTCGGTATAAGAGTAGAGGATATGGTGTTTTTAGGCGAAGAGCCTGAGGTTCTTACTTCTCTTCCCAGAGAAATCTTGCAGATTTAATTTTCTTCTACTATCTCTTTCAGTTTTTTGAAATCTTCAATGGCTGTTCTTTTTTGTCTTGGATTTCTCAATAAATAGGCTGGATGATAGGTGGGCAGGATAAGATAGCCCCTTTTATCCTTTAACACTTTACCCCTTATCTTTGATATGGGAAGATTTTGGTCCAATAAAACCTTAGCGGCGAAGGCTCCCAATGCGCATATAATTTTGGGCTGTATTATCTCTATCTGCTTAAAGAGAAATGGAGAGCATGCGGCTATTTCGTCTTCTTGAGGGTTTCTATTTCCTGGAGGTCTGCATTTTAAAACATTTGCTATATAAACATCACTTCTCTTTAATCCTATACTCTCTATAAGTCTTGTTAAGAGCTGTCCCGCTAATCCCACAAAAGGTCTGCCTTGTTTGTCTTCCTCTTCCCCTGGTGCTTCTCCAACAAACATAATCTTTGCTTCAGGATTTCCCTCTCCAAATACAAGGTTTGTTCTATTTTTATAGAGTTTACATCTTCTACAGTCTCCTATCTCTTTTCTCAGTTCTTCTAAAAGGATTGCCTTTTTTGATTTCATTATTTTTCCCCTGGAAGGTTTATGCATCGATTTTATAGTGAAAAATTCTTTAATACCGGCAGCTTTATACCATAACAGCAAATTTTTTAATTTATCGGTTTCCCTCATTTAGATATAGACACAGAATGTGAAGATTATAAGTGTCTACTGAATAGCTTTTTGCCAGATCTTTTATTACGGTGGTCTCTTTAAATCCAGCCTTTTTTAAAGCGTTAAGGGCACTTTCTTGAGGTGAAAGAACTTCTGCTATAATTACCCTTAAATTTCTCTCTTTAGCCAGCTCTATTAGTTTTTTAACTAAGGCTTTACCTAAGCCTTTTCCTCTACAATATTTGCAGATTGAAACCCTTATTTTGCCCACATCCTTTTCCCAACCAAATTCCCTCATGTGGAGTGTGGCTATCCCTATGATATTGCCATCTTCTGTTTCAGCTACAATAGGAAAAATCCTTTTATAGTTTATATTTTCTGTCCAATCCTTTATAAGGAAATAATCCTTCACATTATCTTTAAAAAGAAGAAGATCCTCTTCTAATATCCTATTCAAGAAGAAGTCGTAGAGTTTATCAGTGTCTTTGCTTGTAAGTGGCCTTATATAAACATAACTTCCGTCGTTTAATTTCACCTTCTCCTTGAACATATTAGTATATTACTTGCTATAAAAGATTTCTTCAATGTTTTAGCGGTTTGTGAAAATATTTATTTTCTCTATTGACAGTGTCTTTCAGGCTGTGTTAATTAACCACACAGCCTCTTTGAAGGGGGATTTTGATGGCAGAAAGCTACTGGCCTTTGATTATTGTTTTTTTGGTGGCTGTGGGTTTCGGTTTAGTAACCGTTGTAGCTTCCCAGATTCTTGGTCCCAAAAGGCCTGATCCTATTAAACTTTCCCCTTATGAGTGTGGTGTTGAACCTGTTGAGGACGCTAGAAAAAAATTTTTTATTCATTATTATATTGTTGCTTTGCTGTTTTTAGTCTTTGATATTGAGATAGTTTTTACCTATCCCTGGGCAGTTAAATTTAAGTCTATGGGTCTTTGGGGGTTCATTGAGATGGCAGTGTTTATAGTCATATTTCTTGCCATTTTCTTCTACGTTTTGGGAAGGAGAGCATTGGAATGGGAGTAAAGAGAACGCCAGTAAAAAATGTGGAGATTAAAAAGCCTACTTTTGAAGAGGAAATACCCAAGGAAGATTTAGAATTAATAGAAAAAAATGTGCTCATAACGACCTTAAATAAGGCTGTAAACTGGGCTAGAAAGTGGTCTATTTGGCCTTGTACCTTTGGCCTTGCCTGTTGTGCCATTGAGATGATGGCCACCGCTGCTTCTCATTATGATATGGCCAGATTTGGAGCTGAGGTATTTAGAGCTTCTCCCAGACAGGCTGACCTTCTCATTGTAGCGGGCACTTTGACAAAAAAGATGGCTCCAGTTTTGAAGAGGGTTTATGACCAAATGCCTGAGCCAAAGTGGGTTATAGCCATGGGGGTCTGTGCAGTGGGTGGCGGTATTTACGATTCTTATGCTGTGGTTCAAGGGGTGGACAGTTTGATTCCTGTTGACATATATATACCCGGTTGCCCCCCAAGGCCTGAAGCTTTGCTCCAAGCTATATTGATGCTTCAGAAGAAAATAGAAAGGGAAGATTTCAAGAACAAAATATAGGGTTAGTGGGATGAATGCATTGGAATATATCAAGATTCGTTTTGATACTGCTGTAAAAGATGTAAAAGAATTTAGAGAAGAAAAGACAGTCTATTTGGATCCTCAAAACTTAAGGGATGTGTGTTTTGGTTTAAGGGACGATTTGGGCTTTGATTTTTTTGTAGATCTCACTGCTGTTGATAGAGGGGCTGGATCTAATCCTCGGTTTGATGTGGTTTATCTTGTGAGGAATATGGAAACCAAAGAGCAGATAAGGCTAAAAGTGCCTTTAGCGGAAGGAGAATCTGTTGATTCTATTTGTGATATCTGGCCTACAGTGAATTGGCACGAGAGAGAAGCCTACGACATGTTTGGCATAGAGTTTAAAGGGCATCCGAATCTTGAAAGAATATACCTCCCAGATGATTTTGAGGGGTTCCCTTTAAGGAAGGATTATCCTTTAAGGGGAAATACCGAAAGACTCATGTATCAAGGAGGGTTCAAAACAAAATTTAAGCCTAAACAGAAAAATACCTTAGTCCTCAATATGGGTCCCCAACATCCATCCACGCACGGAGTGTTGAGGGTCATATTGGAGTTAGAAGGTGAAACTATAGTTGATGCTTATCCTGTTGTTGGTTATCTCCATAGAGGGACCGAGAAGCTTGCTGAAAGTAAGACATACTTTCAAGTTCTTCCTCTAACGGATAGACTGGATTATCTTGCCCCTCCCTCCAATAATCTAGCTTATATTTTGGCTGTGGAGAAGCTCTTGGGCATAGAACCACCCCCACGGGCAGTTTTTATACGCGTTATTATGACAGAACTTGCCAGAATAGCCTCACATCTCATATGGCTTGGTACCCATGCCATGGATATCGGAGCTGCAACTGTGTTTTTGTATACCTTCAGGGAAAGGGAGTTTATATATGAGCTTTGGGAAATGGTTGCTGGAGCCAGGTTCCATCAGAGCTATTTTAGGATTGGGGGTGTGAAGGAGGATTTACCTAAGGATTTCATACCAAAACTCAAGAAATTCTTGGACGATTTCCCTAAGAAAATGGAGGAGTATGAGGGGCTTCTTACTAACAACAAGATATGGCGGATGAGAACCGAAGGGGTTGCTGTATTAAGTAAAGAGGATGCCATCAAATATGGAGTTAGTGGTCCTATCCTCAGAGGATCAGGGGTAAAGTGGGATCTGAGGAAGGCTTATCCTTACTCTGGGTATGATCAATTTAAGTTTGAGATTCCTGTGGGTAAAAACGGAGATACCTTTGACAGATATCTTGTTAGACTCGAAGAGATGAGGCAAAGCAGGGAAATACTCAAGCAGGCAATTGAGATGTTACCAGATGGTCCTATAAATCACGAATCAGGAAAGTATAACTTCCCTCCTGTGGAAGAGGTTAGAGGGGAAAGGGCAAATATAGAGGCTTTAATCCATCAATTTAAACTTGTAATAGAGGGGGTAAGACCCCCTAAGGGGGAAGTTTACCATGCTGTGGAAGCTCCTAAAGGGGAGTTGGGCTTTTATATTGTTAGCGATGGTTCTCCCAAGCCTTACAGAATGAAGATTAGGTCTCCTTCTTTTATAAACTTACAGGCTTTGCCCCTTTTAATAAAAGGGCATAAGGTGGCCGATGTGGTTACAGCTATTGGAAGTATAGATATAGTGCTTGGTGAGGTGGACAAGTGAGAGTGGTTATAGATAGATCTTTTGTCAGTGATGCTACATGGCGTAGGATTGAAAAGGTTTTGGGTAGATATCCTGATAGAAGGTCAGCTCTTTTGCAGGTTCTTCATATAGTTCAGGATGAAAAGGGTTATTTGGATTATGATGCCATAAAATTTATTGCTAAACTTTTTGGCCTTCCCCCAGCAGAGATATACAGTGTGGCCAGTTTTTATACCATGTATAATCTTAAGCCAGTGGGCAAATACCTTATTCAGGTTTGTACCAATATCTCATGCCTTATAAATGAGGCAGAAAAGATCGTTGAGCATATAGAAAAGAAACTTGGTATTAAAGTGGGTGAGACCACCTCAGATGGGAAGTTTACCTTGATAACCGTTGAATGTTTGGGCTCTTGCGGTAAAGCACCTGCTATGATGATTAATAAGGATTATTACGAAAATCTCACCCCTGAAAAGGTTGATGAAATCCTTGATAGCCTTTCGTGAGGTGTGTTAATGGGCGAGATGAGGCTACTTTTGGCCAATGTGGATAAACCTGACTCTCATAAACTTTCTGTTTTCAGATCTTCGGGTGGTTATGAAAGGCTTAGGAAAGCCCTATTTGAAATGAAACCAGAGGAGATAGTGGAAGAAGTCAAAAAATCAGGCTTGAGGGGAAGGGGAGGCGCTGGTTTCCCTACTGGTGTAAAGTGGGGTTTTGTCCCTAAAACAGATGAGCCTAAATATCTTGTCTGTAATGCAGATGAAGGAGAGCCTGGAACATTTAAAGATAGGGTAATTATAGAAAAGGATCCCCATCTTCTTCTTGAGGGTATAGCAATTTCGTCTTATGCTATAGGGGCGCATGAAGCGTTCATATACATAAGGGGTGAGTATGAGTATGGAGCTCAAGTTTTAGAAAAAGCTATAGAAGAAGCGGAAGCGGAAGGCATAATAGGGGATAATGCTCTTGGTTCAGGTTATAGTATAAAAATCACAGTCCACCGAGGAGCAGGAGCTTATGTTTGTGGTGAGGAGACCGCTTTGCTCAACTCTTTAGAGGGTAAAAGGGGACATCCCAGAATAAGACCTCCCTTTCCAGCCTCTAAAGGTTTGTATCAGCATCCTACAATTATTAACAATGTGGAGACCTTGGCTACAGTGCCATTTATCGTGGAGAAAGGTGGAGATTGGTACGCCTCTTTAGGCACAGAAAAAAGCAAAGGAACAAAACTTTTTTCCATAAGTGGGCATATAAAAAGGCCTGGTGTTTATGAGCTTGTTTTGGGTACACCTTTTGAAGAGCTTATTTACGATATAGCAGGTGGAATAAGAGAGGGACATAAGCTCAAGGCTGTTATTCCTGGTGGTTCTTCCACTCCCATGTTAAAAGCCGATGAAATAGAAGGCGTTCTTCTTGATTATGAATCGTTACAGGCGGCTGGTTCTATGTTGGGTTCTGGGGCTGTGATAGTTATGGATGATTCCACCTGTATAGTTAAGGCTGTGTATCGAATGGCTAAGTTTTATCAGCACGAATCTTGTGGGCAATGCACTCCTTGTAGAGAAGGGACAAGATGGATTGTGCAGATTCTTTCAAGAATAATAAAAGGGCAAGGCAGAATGGAGGATCTGGATATCCTTCTTGATATCTCCACTATTATGGGAGGAAATTGTCTTTGTCCCCTTGGAGATGCAGCTCTTGGCCCATTGGTCAGCGGGATAAAGAAGTTCAAGGACGAGTTTGAATATCATATAAAGCATGGCACATGTCCTGTAGGAGGTTAACAGTTGGGTGCAGTAAAAGTCACCATAGACGGAATAACGGTAGAGGTTCCTGCTAACTACACCATTTTGAAGGCTGCTGAGGAAGCTGAAATAGAGATACCTTATTTCTGTTATCATCCGTATTTGAAGCCTGCAGGTTTGTGCAGAATGTGTCTTGTGGAGGTGGAGGGATTGCCCAAGCTTGTTCCCGCTTGTGTTACACAGGTGAGAGACGGGATGGTGGTCTTCACCAGATCTGATAAGGTTAAAAAGGCTCAAGAGGGGCTGATAGAGTTTCAGCTTCTACATCATCCCTTGGATTGTCCCATATGCGATCAGGCAGGGGAGTGTGCATTACAGGATATAACCTTTAAATACGGCAAAGCAACGAGCAGGTTTATAGAGGAAAAGGAGCTTTATCCTACTAAATTTTATGGCCCTCTTATTGTTCATGAACAATCCCGGTGCATTCTTTGCAAAAGGTGTGTGAGGTTTGGCACTGAGGTTTTAGGTGGTGTGGATTGGAATGTCTATTGGCGTGCTGCTCATTCTATTATAGGTGCTTATGAGAGGGATGTGGTTGCCGATTACTTTACATGTAATATGGTGGAGATTTGTCCAGTGGGGGCAATAACCTCAAGGCTTTATAGATACAAAACGAGGATTTGGAAGCTTGAGTTTAAAAATTCTTTGTGTGCTAATTGTGAGCTTGCATGTAGTGTGAATTTAGGAGTAAGGGAGAATAGGCTTTACAAGGTAAAGCACGAAGATCCTGAACCTTCCCCTTGGATTTGCGATAAAGCCTATTATGCCTTTGATTACATAAATCATTCCGAGAGAATCCTTTGGCCTTTAAAAAGAGAAGCTGATAAAATGGTTTCTGAATCTTCCAAAGACATTGTTGTTGAAATAGCAGAGAAACTTTCCAGATACAGCGGAGAAGAGGTGGCTTTAATAGTGAGTCCTGTTTTTTCCCTTGAGGATGCTCGTAAAATAAAATCCTTTGCTCTTTCCTTAAACTGTAATAATGTGGACTATAGAATATACGGCGAAGATTACCTTCCCATTGAAGGAAGCCTCTTTTCTTTATCTGAGTTGGAATCGGCTTCTTCAATTGTGGTTTTGGCTGGGGATATTGCTGTTTCTCACCCTGTGCTTTCCCTTTCTGTTTTAAAGGCGAAGCTTTCTGGTGCTAAAGTGGCTGTTGTTTCAAGTTTTGATTCCTTTGTGGGTGAAAGATCCACTGAATTTTTAGTTCCTCTACCCTTTAGTGAGGAGGAGTGCATAAAGTCTTTGTTTGAAGGTGATTATAGTGAAGGCTTTGGCGTGGATAAAGATGAATACGAGAGGGCAAAATCCATAATTGAAGATGCCCAGGTTATAATTGTTGGCACAAGGGCTTCAGCTTCTTTAAGGGCATTTATAAAAGAGAAGGTTTCTCATCAAAAAAAGGTTCTGTTCTTAAACAACGGACAGAATGCTAGAGCTTTCTATAAAGTTGGCTTTTTCTCACAGGGAGTAGGAGAGATTTTATCTAATGTATGCAAAGGCAAAATAAAGGCCCTTCTTGTGTTTGGTGCTGATCTTTTCCAGACCTATCCTGATTGGGAGCTTGTCAGAAAAGCCTTTGAAAATCTTGAGCTTTTGGTTGTTGGAGATCTATTTTTTACGGATAGTGCCTCTTATGCGGATTACTTTCTTCCCTTAACGAGCTTTGCAGAAAGCGAAGGCACTATCATTGATATCTTTGGTATAGAAAAAAAGAGAAAACAGGCTTTGTCACCAGAAGGAGAAACTAAAACACTTTCTGAATGGGTGGATCTTATAGCAGATGCAGGCTCTATTTCTCTTTCCTCTTTTGATACCTTAAATGGGATGTGGGAACCTGTAGGTGTTGAAAGAGAAAAGATTTCTGGTGACGGATATCAAGCTCTGGTTGTCTATCCCTTCTATAGAAGTGCCCTTTATTCCAATTGGTGTTCGAATTTTTCTGGTGTTTGTACTGAACCTAAGGCTTTCTTATCCTTTTACGATGCTAAAGAATTGGGTTTAAGTGAGGGAGACTTGGTGATTGTAGAGGGATCTTCTAAAAAATTTGAATATAGAGTTTCTGTTAAAGAGTGGTTGCCAAAGGGCTCTTGTGTTTTAGAAGGGGGCTTTGATAGATTTCCAGTGAATATGCTGCTTAAGGGAAGCTTTCTTTCCACTGTTAAAATTAAAAAGGCTTGAGGTGAAGTATGTTTGTTGCTGTACTGATAACTGTTGTTAAGCTTCTTATATACTTTGCTGTGCTGATGACACTTGTTGCTTATGGGACTCTTGCTGAAAGAAAGGTTGCAGGCCATATTCAAGACAGACTTGGCCCTTATCATTGTGGTCCTCATGGATTTTTGCAGCCCCTTGCTGACGGTATAAAACTCTTCTTTAAAGAGGATATAACCGCAGAAAAAGCCGATAAGTTTTTGTATTTTATTGCTCCTGTCATTGCCATTGTTCCTGCTATATTGGTTTTAGGGGTTATTCCTGTAGGAGATTATATTACCATAGGAGGAAAAAAGATTTCTCTTGCCATAGCGGACATTAATGTTGCTTTGCTCTATTTTCTGGCGGTTTCTTCCTTTTCTGTTTACGCTATAATCCTTGGAGGTTGGTCGGGCAACTCCAAATATCCACTATTGGGAGGATTGCGTTCAGCTGCCCAGTTTTTAAGCTATGAGCTGCTATTGGGGCTTTCTGTTATAGGTGTTGTTATGCTTGTTGGCTCTTTTAGCCTCAAAGCTATAGTTCATTATCAGAAAGATATGTGGCTTTTTATAAAACAGCCTGTTGCCTTTATTATATACATGATAGCAGCCATTGCCGAATTAAACAGAGCCCCCTTTGATCTTCCTGAGGCAGAGTCCGAGTTGGTGGGAGGGTATCACACTGAGTATAGCAGTATGAAGTTTGCCATGTTCTTTATGGGAGAATACGCAAATATGGTGGTTTCCTCTGCCATTGCGGCATGCCTCTTTTTAGGTGGCTGGTATGCCCCCTTTAAGTTCTTATCTTTTATCCCAGGTCCTATATGGTTTTTGGTTAAAGTATTTGCCCTCTTCTTCTTTATGCTGTGGATTAGATGGACTTATCCAAGGTTCAGATATGATCAGCTTATGGGATTTTGCTGGAAATACCTTCTTCCTATTTCTCTTCTAAACATTCTTGGGACAGGCTTTTTCGTTATTCTTAAGCTTGGAGGTATCTAATGGTTGGTCCCCTTATAAAAGGTTTAAGGATAACCTTTGGACATCTTTTTAAACCAGCTGTTACTGTAAAGTATCCCTATGAAAAGCGTGAAGTGGCACAGAGATGGAGAGGCAGACACCTTTTAAGATTGGATCAGGAAGGGAGAGAGCTTTGTTGTTATTGTGGTTTGTGTGAGGCTGTTTGTCCTGCTAATGCTATAAGGATCTATGGTATGGAAGATCCCACTTTTACTAAATCTGATGTGGGAAAAATAGCTGAGATTTATGAGATAGATTATAGGAGATGTATCTTCTGCGGATACTGTGCTGAGGCTTGTCCAAGGGGAGCTATAATTCTCACCACTGACTATGAGCTTGCTGAACCTGAGAGAAAGAGGCTTTTGCAGACCAAAGAAGTACTTTTGGAGAAGAGGTAGATCATGGGGATTTATGAACTCTCTTTTATTCTCTTTGGATTTTTGATTGTTCTTTCTGGTTTGGGGGTTGTGTTCTTTAAGAATCCCATTTATTCAGCCTTGGCTTTGTTGGTCAATTTGTGTTTGACAGCAGTGCTTTATTTGGCTTATCTTTCAGCACCTTTTTTAGCTGTTGTTCAGGTTATAGTGTATGTTGGTGCTATTTTGGTATTTGTTCTTTTTGTTATAATGCTCATGGACATAAGAAAAGAGGAGATTACAGAGGTTCTCTTTTCTCCTAGACTTCTTTTTGCTTTAGGTGCAGTTGCTGTGTTTGTGGGGCAGATACTTGCTTTCAATATATTTATGAAAGAAAAGATTGCTTCCAATGGCTATATACATGCAAAGGACATAGCCAATCTTCTTTTCACAAAATATGCTTTGCCTTTTGAACTTGTTTCTGTGTTGATATTCGCTGCTGCTTGTGGGGCTATTGTACTTGCTAAGAAAAGGTTGTGAGGTGCTGAATGATACCCATTAGCTGGATTTTTGTACTCAGCGTGCTTGTCTTTGCCACAGGCGCTTTAGGTGTGCTTATAAGAAAGAATGCCATAGTTATGTTTTTATGTATAGAGCTTATGTTGAACGGTGCCAATATATTTTTTGTTGGTGTGTCTAAACTTAAGTTCAGTGCAGAAGGTCAGGTCTTCGTTCTCTTTATGATGGCAATAGCTGCCGCTGAAGCAGCTATTGGTATGGCGATAATTACTGCTTTCTACAGAAGACGTGGTGGTATTGAAGTAGATAGAGCTGATCTAATGAAGTGGTAGGAGGCTCGTTATGCTTTATCTTATTTTGGCGGTTGTGCTTATACCTCTTTTAGGAGCTGCTATAAACGGTTTGTTCTGCTGGAAAATTGGAAAAAAAGCTCATCTTGTGGCTGTTCCTGCTATAGCTGTTCCTGCTGTGATATCCCTTATATTGTTTTTCAAGGTTGCCCATGGACACAGATTTGACGGTACCTTTTATTGGTGGATAAGTGTTGGCAATTTCAAAATACCCATAGGATTCCTACTGGATGAGCTTTCTGCAGTGATGATAGTTACGGTAACCTTTGTTGCAACCTGGATTCACATATACTCCATTGGATATATGGATCATGAAACAGATAGAGGATATGCAAAATACTTCTGTTATCTTAATCTATTTGTCTTTTTCATGCTGACCCTTGTTCTTGCCAATAATTATCTACTTCTCTTTGTTGGATGGGAAGGTGTAGGGCTTTGTTCTTATCTGTTGATTGGCTACTGGTATGAGAAAACATCGGCGGCTAACGCTGGTATGAAGGCCTTTATAACCAATAGAATTGGAGATTTTGGCTTTATGGTGGCCCTCTTTTTAATTTACAAACATTTAGGTAGCCTTATTTATCATGATGTCTTTTCCCAGGCTCATATCCTCTCTGTTCCTCTCGCAACCCTTATAACACTTCTTCTTTTTATGGGAGCCACAGGAAAGTCGGCTCAGATACCTCTTTATGTATGGCTTCCAGATGCTATGGAAGGTCCTACACCAGTCTCCTCTCTTATTCACGCAGCTACTATGGTGACAGCTGGCGTTTA
The DNA here is from genome assembly GCA_027033775.1 of bacterium. Lineage (GTDB taxonomy): Bacteria > Thermosulfidibacterota > Thermosulfidibacteria > Thermosulfidibacterales > Thermosulfidibacteraceae > JAADEW01. The sequence continues at coordinate 25,026 of JALVKL010000054.1, forward strand.
TATGGTGGCTAGATCTCATGTTCTTTACAACCTTGCTCCTTTATCCATGGAGGTGGTGGCTACCATAGGTGCTGCTACAGCCATGTTCGCTGCTTCTATGGCTTTAGTGAATAACGATTTGAAGAGGGTGCTCGCCTATTCTACTGTGAGTCAGCTTGGTTATATGTTTGTGGGAGTAGGTGTAGGGGCTTATGCGGCAGGTATATTTCATCTTTTTACCCATGCATTCTTTAAGGGCTTGATGTTTTTGTGTGCTGGTTCAGTGATGCATGCTCTTCATGGAGAGCTTAATATGCAGAAAATGGGCGGTCTTTATAATAAAATGAAGATAACGGCCATCACCTTCATAATTGGAGCTTTGGCTATCTCAGGAGTTCCACCCCTTGCTGGTTTTTGGTCAAAGGATTCCATTTTACATCATGCCTTTGTGAGTGGCCATAAGATTATTTGGTTCATCGGAACTGTTACCGCCGCCATGACAGCCTTTTACATGTTTAGGTTAATATTCTTAACCTTTTTCGGCAAACCCAGAGACGCACATCTTTACGAGATTGCCCATGAAAATCCACCTGTAATGACTATCCCTCTTATGGTGCTTGCTTTCTTTTCTGCTGTTGCAGGATTAGCTGCTCTTTTACCTGAAGGAGGATTTGAAGGATTTCTCAACAGGATACTCGCTTCTGGCGAATTGGAGCACATGGCTCATACTGTCCATGAAGGGGGGGCTGGGATATTGATATTAGTTTCTGTCCTTGTAGCTGTTTTTGGTATTGCTTTAGCCTATTCCATGTATATCAAATACACTCCAGATCCTAAAAAGCTTGCTTATACATTAAGGCCTATTTATGTGCTGCTTTACAATAAATACTATGTGGATGAGCTTTACTTTGCTCTTTTCATAAATCCAACAGTTGGTATATCCAGGAATGTACTGTGGAAGATTGTGGATGTGATCTTCATAGACGGTATTGTTAATGGGGTGGCTTATTTGTGTTCTTTGGTGGGGAATCTCATAAGAAAGATTCAGACTGGATTTATTCCGGATTATGCTTGGGCTATCCTCGTAGGCATTATAATTGTTTGTGGACTGAAAATTATCTTTTGAGGGGTTAGGTTATGTTGATGGGCGGCTTTCCTATACTATCAGTGTTGATCTTTTTCCCGTTGGTGGGTGTTGTAATCATTGCTTTTATTAATCGGGAAAATGTGAATGTAATTAGATGGATTGCCTTTATCGTATCTGTAATAGAATTTATTTTATCTGTGCCACTTTACTTTGCCTTTAAGCTTGGAACCCCTCAATTTCAGTTTGTGGAAAAGGTTTCTTGGATAAAGTCTTGGGGAGCCTCTTATTATCTTGGTATAGACGGTATTTCTCTATTTTTAGTGTTACTTACAACATTCCTTACCATGTTGAGTATTTTGGCTTCTTGGAGCATAGAGAAGAGGGTTAAAGAGTATATGATATCTTTCCTCTTTTTAGAGACCACCATGGTGGGGGTATTCTGTGCCCTTGATCTTCTTCTCTTTTATCTTTTCTGGGAAGTTATGCTGATTCCTATGTTTTTACTTATAGGTGTTTGGGGAGGTCCAAGGAGAGTTTATGCGGCTATAAAATTTTTCCTTTATACTATGGTGGGTTCTGTTCTGATGCTGGGAGCCATAATTTATCTTTACTGGATGCATTACAAAACAACTGGAATTTTATCCTTTTCTCTAATAGATCTTTTAAAAACACCGCTTAATCCAAAGGCTGTTCCGCTTTTGTTTTTAGCATTTGCCCTTGCCTTTGCCATAAAGGTTCCCATGTGGCCCTTCCATACGTGGCTTCCTGATGCCCATGTTGAAGCACCCACTGCAGGATCGGTTATCCTTGCAGGAATTTTGCTTAAGATGGGGACTTATGGCTTTATGAGATTTTGCATGCCCTTTTTCCCTTCAGCGGTTAATAAATTCGCCATTCTGTTTTTAGTGCTTGCAGTAATAGGAATTATATACGGTGCTCTTGTGGCTATGGTTCAGGAAGATATAAAGAAGCTTGTTGCTTATTCCTCAGTTTCACACCTTGGCACCTGTATGCTGGGGCTTTTTGCTCTTAATCTTCAAAGTGTCTCTGGTGGTTTGTTGCAGATGATAAATCATGGCATCTCCACAGGAGCTCTCTTTTTACTAGTGGGAATGATATACGATAGAAGGCACACAAGGCTCATAAAGGAGTTTGGGGGAATAGCCAAAGTGATGCCTATATATGCCACTTTCTTTATGATCACAGCCTTTTCCTCATGCGGGCTTCCAGGTTTAAATGGTTTTATTGGAGAATTCCTCACATTGGTGGGGGCTTTTAAAACGTATCCCATATTTGCAGTTTTAGGAGCCACTGCAACTGTTCTTTCTGCTGCTTACCTTCTTTGGATGTATAAGAGGGTTTTCTTTCATGAAATAACAAACCCCGAAAATCTAAAATTGAAGGATCTGAACTTCAGAGAATTTGTGATTATGTTTCTTATAGTTATTCCCATGTTTTGGATAGGCCTTTATCCCAGACCATTTCTTAAGAGAATGCAGCCCTCTGTTGAGGCTTTTATAAGGCTTTCCAAGGGAGATAGAGCCGTTGTTTATCAGATGGAGAATACAAAATTTAATCTGGCTTCAATTGTGTCTGAAAAACTTGGTAGATGAGGAGAGGAAATCATGATGTTGGTTAGTATTAAGGATATTAATCTCATACTCCCTGAAATAGCCCTTTTGATAACAGGAATAATAGTTGTGCTGGTTGATGCTTATAATAGAAGAAGGGGAAATTATTTAAATATATTGAGTGCCATAGGTATTGCATTGGCTGCTTATCTCAATTTTAAGCTATACGGAGATCATGGTAATGCTTTTGGTTCTCTTATTTACAGAGATAAACTGGCATATTTTGGGAATTATCTTTTTATATTCTGTGCCTTTATCACATGCTTTTATGCTAGGGATTATCTTGTAAAAGAAGACAGAGATTACGGAGAGTTTTATGCTTTAGTTCTTTTTGCCACATTGTCTATGATGTTCGTTGCTTCCTCTGCTTCTCTTTTAATGTTCTTTTTATCATTAGAAGTGGTTTCTATATGCCTTTACGCTCTTTCGGGTTTTATCAGGGAAAGGGCAACGTGTGTTGAATCTGCTTTGAAGTATCTGATATTAGGGGCTTTTTCCGCTTCCTTTTCTGTTTTAGGTATGGCTATAATCTACTATGTGGTAGGTTCCTTGGATGTTTTCGTTATAGCATCTTCACAATTTAATCTATTTTTGGGTGTAGGGCTGATTTTGTTTGCTGTGTCTATATTCTTCAAGCTTTCCGCTGCCCCCTTTCATATTTGGGCTCCTGATGTGTACCAAGGGGCTCCTGCTCCAGTTACAGGGTTTATGATGACAGCTGCAAAGGCTGCCATATTTCTGTTTATAGTCAGATTTTTCATGATTTCCTTAGGTGTGAGTAATGTATGGCTTTATGTTATTATGTTTGTTTCTGTTGTTTCCATGGTGGTGGGGAATTTTTCTGCTATCAGACAGATGGATGTAAAGAGGCTTCTCGCCTATTCTTCTATAGCTCATGCTGGATATGCTATGGTGGCTATAGCTTCTGGAACCAAATACGGTCAGGTGGCAACCATCTTTTATGCCGTTGCTTATTGTTTGATGAATCTCGGAGCCTTTGCAGTTATTAGTGTTCTTGCAGGCGAAGGGGAAAAGCATATAAGTTTAGAGGATTTACAGGGTGCTGCTGTTGAGCATCCAGTATTATCTGCTGCTCTGGCAGTGTTTCTCTTTTCTCTTGCTGGTATGCCTGGAACTATAGGCTTTGTCGGAAAATTTTATGCTTTTGCTGCGGCAATTAAAGCTGGTCTTTATGGGCTTGTAGTCTTTGCTCTCATTAATAGCGCCATTGCTGCTTATTATTATTTAAAGGTAATTTATTATATGTATATGAGGGAGCAAAAGATTTCTTTGAATGCTAAAATGGGAGTGGCTACAGGTATAGCTGTGTTGATACTTGTAGTTGCTGTTATACAGTCTGGACTTCTTCCCGGATACCTTTTCAATTTTGCCATGATGAGCCTTCCTTGATTCAAGTTTAAATAAGTTATATTTGTGAAGTATGGAGTTGTCTCGTCTATTAAGTGAGGGGATAGTTGTAGATTCTTTAGCGGATCTCAGGAAGTTTCTTAATACCCTTTCTGATGTTTCCGGTGCTTCTGGGATTTTGCTTAATATCGGTGATAGAAGCGTAAAAAGTGGTGAAGTTAAAAGAAAGACGGCTCCAGACTATTTGTATAAATTTAAAGTGAATGAGACTGATTGCTCATTTATGGTGTATAATCCCAAACTTTCAGCTGAAGAACTGGACGAGCTCTCTCAGCTGGTGAGTCTTATTGTTTCTAAATATGTGTATTCAGATGAATTGAAGAGGATTAAAAGGAAGCTCTCTCAAACCGATAGATTGTGGGAGCCATTCGTTTCGTCAACAAATATTGAGAGGCTCATAAGGCTTTTACCTCAGCATATAGGAGAATTTTTGGGTGTTGAGGCTGTCTCTTTGACCATAGCATCAGGAAAGGGCACTGATTTAAGAGGATTTTGGAGCAAATCGGAAAGATCAGAGGAGAGGATAGCGAGGAGATTCAAAAGATTATGCATTCCTTTAAAGGATTTGATTTCTGGAGCGTCTTTAGGCTACATAGATTTGTATTATAAAGGTGATCATTTTGAAAAGGATCCCCTTGTTAAATTTGTTTCAGATAAGCTTTCTGCCTGTTTTTCAGTGTTTCTAAGCAGGGAAGAGCTTGAGGAGAAGCTGGAGTATTTTAATTTATTCTTTCACATAGGAAATCTCTTTAGAAAGACTTCTGAGTTTAGAAAAAGAGTGGAACTTGCCCTATGGGCTTTATGCTATGAGGGTGGCTTTGGATTTAATGAAGCGGCTTATTTTATATATGACGAGAAAGATGAACTTTTGAAGGGTTTTATAGCCTTTTCAGGTATGAGATCCGATATTTGTGAGGAGGCTAAGCTTCCATCGGATCAATGCATCTTTTCAGAAATCAGATCTTGCTTTAAGCCTAAGGAGAGCTTTTGGGAAGCTACACCTTATGAGATTGATAAATCTGATATAGATATTCCCTTTGTTTCCCCACATATATACGCTTTACCTTTGGTGATAGAGGACAAGCTTTTAGGCTGTTTTGTAATCGGGGTAGAAGATGTTTTGGATCAGAAGGATACGGAAATGCTTACCCTTTTTGCTCAAGAAGTGGCTTTAGCCTTTGAGAGTGCTAAACTTCAGGAAGCCTTCAGAAAAATGGTAGCCGAATTGAAAGAGGCGCGGGAAAGTTTCACCGAAAGTGAAAAGTTAAAAACTTTGGGGGAATTTTTGGCCAGGGTTGTTCATGACATTAAAAATCCTCTGGTAGCTGTAAGTGGTCTTGCTAAAAGACTCTATAACAAGCTTCCTGAAGATTATCCTGAGAAAAGTATTCTTAAGATGATAGTGGAAGAGACAAATAGGGCTCTTTCAATCCTTACAGATGTTCTCTCTTACGTGAGACAGCCCGTATTAAAGAAGGAACTCTTTGATATTAATGAGTTGATAGATGAGATCATTTTCATGGAATCCACTACTTTAAGGGATAAAAAGATAGTTTTGTATAAAAACCTTGATAGATCCATTCCTAAAATCAAAGGGGATTCTGCTCAGATAAGGCAGGTTATCCTCAATTTAATAACCAATGCTATACAGGCTATGAGCAAAGGGGGAACATTAATAATTAAGACATCCTTGGAGGAGCTTGAAGGGAAATCCTATGTGAAAATAGAGATAACAGATACAGGGGGCGGTATCCCTCCAGAGATAGTGCCAAACATATTTAATCCCTTTTTCACCACAAAAAGCACAGGTACAGGTTTGGGACTTTCCACCTCAAAAAGAATAGTTGAGCTTCATGGAGGATTTATAAAGTGCATTAACAACTATCCTGTAGGTGCCACTTTTTTGGTTTATCTTCCGGTAGAGGCGGAGGATGAAAAGAAGTCTTGAGGCAGAGCTTTTTAGATGCAGACGCCATCTAAAGAAGCTCCTCGAAGCTCAAGAGCTTTATAAAAAAGAGGTAGAGAGGAAGGCTCGTGAGCTTGATCAGGCTAAAAGGATTCTTCAGCAAACTTTAGACGCCCTTGAGGTGGGGATATTGGTTCTTGATACAGAAATGAGGATAGTTTTTGTAAACAGATCCTTGAAAGAGTTGTTTAATATATCCGGAGATGTTAGCGGAAAGTTTTGTTGGGAAGCGCTTCATAAACTGGATACACCCTGTGCTGGAGAAAAATGTAGAATTGCTTTGGAGAAGTCCCAGAGATTAGAGGAAGAGCTGTTGTTTCTGAAGGAGGGGAAAAAGAGGGTTTATCTTGTGAGAACCTATCCTTGGATTTTTGAGGGGAAAACTGCTGGCATAATAAGAAGTTTCATAGATATAACAGACAGAAAAATAGCTGAGGAATATGAAATACTTTCTGGAATTTCCATGTATATGGCCCATGTGGTTAAAAATAGCATAACTCCTATAGGGGGATTTGTAAAAAGATTGGCTAAAGACTGTCAAAGGGAAGAGAATGCCAGAATTTTTGCCTATCTTTTTGAGTCTATTTTCAAACTTGAAAGATCAATGTTTGAGTATGAGGCCTATGTGTTTATAAAAAGGAAAATGCCCTATGAGATTTTTGATGTCTCTCTTGTGCTTAAGAATTTGAAAAACGAGATTTTGTCAGAGGATTTTATCAAAGAATTCTTTTTAGAGCATATAAGGGATAAATTTAAAATTGAAATGGAATTGCCTGCCAAAAGTGTACTGATGCTTGGTAACGAGTTGATTTTCACCATAGCCATAAAACATATGATAGCCACTATTATTTCTTACGGTGCGGAGGAACTGGATCTTGATGAGGTTGTTCTGAAGATTAAAGCTATTTCTAATGATGTATTTATTATAAACTTTAATTTCAATTACGCCTTTCCGAAAGAAGTTGTGGAGTTTATTTTTGAGCCTTGGAAGGCCAGCAAAGGCAGGGGTTTCGACAAATGGGGATTTGCTATATGTAAAGAAATGGTTGATTACCACAGTGGGAGTATAAAACTTACCCCAGACAGATCTTCTTGTGAAATTAAAATCCCTTTGTCCCATTACCATTATTGACAAGTTTCCACTTCATTGTTAATTCATACACGCTTTTAAGTTTCAGTGGGGGTAAAAGTATGTCTTTTACTTTAAAAGTCTTTTCCGGTAATGCCAATAGAGAGTTTGCTAAGCTTGTCTGTTCGTATTTGAATATGGATTTGGGGGAGGCTTTAGTCTCCAGATTTAGTGATGGAGAAGTGAATGTTCAGATACTTGAAAATGTAAGGGGGGATGATGTCTTCGTTATACAGCCTACATGTCCCCCTGTAAATGAGCATCTTATGGAACTTTTAATAATGATTGATGCATTGAAAAGGGCTTCTGCAGGAAGAATAACTGCTGTTATTCCTTATTACGGCTATGCAAGACAGGATAGAAAGGTTATGCCGAGGGTCCCTATATCTGCAAGGCTGGTTGCTGATCTTATAACCGCTGCGGGAGCCAATAGAGTGCTCACTGTGGATCTTCATGCTGGTCAGATTCAAGGCTTCTTCAATATACCTGTGGATAATCTTACCGCTGTTCCTATATTTATAGACTATATTTCTAAGCGACTGGAAGGCGTGGATTTTGTAGTTGTTTCTCCTGATGCCGGCGGTGTTGAGAGGGCAAGGTTATTTGCCAAAAAGATGCACGTTCCCTTGGCCATTATTGATAAAAGACGCGTGGAAGCCAATGTAGCTGAGGTTATGCATGTTATAGGAGATGTGAAGAGCAAAGTGGCTCTTATATTAGATGATATGATTGATACTGCAGGAACATTGGTAAAATCCGCTGAAGCTCTCCTTGAAAATGGCGCCGTTGAAGTTTTTGCTGCTGCTACCCATCCCGTATTTTCTGGTCCTGCTTATGATAGGATTGAAAGCTCTAATATAAAAGAGGTGGTGGTGACGAATACCATTCCAGTGGTCAGAAAGCTTGATAAGATAAAGGTTTTATCCATAGCTGATCTTGTTGGAGAGGCAATTAGGAGAATTCACCATGAAGAATCTGTAAGCTCTTTATTTATCTGAACTTGGGGGTGAGTGTATGAGTGTTTTTAAGGCTATTAAGAGGGAAGGCAGAGGAAAGGGTGAAGCCAGAAAATTAAGAAGGTCTGGTTATATACCAGCCATAATCTATGGTGGAGATGCTGGCAATGTTCCTGTTGCGGTGTGGAGCAAGGGAGCCGCTTCCTATCTTGTGGGAGAAGTGAGTGAGGCTAAGATATGGAAGCTTGAGATTGAAGGAGAGGGTGAAAAGAATGTTATTATAAAAGATGTCCAACGACATCCAGTTACAGGAGAGATACTCCATGTGGATTTTTATGAGATAACTTACGGTAAGCTAATGACGTTAATGGTGCCACTTAAATTTGTTGGGGAAGCTTTGGGTGTTAAAAAGGGTGGTGTTATAGAGATTTTAAAGGACGAGGTTGAGATAGAGTGTCTACCTAAAAATATCGTGGAGGAGATAGAGGTTGAAATCTCTTCCTTAGATATAGGGGACACACTGTTTATCAGGGACATTAAGCCTCCTGAGGGAATAAGGATAATAGAGGATCCCAATGCTCCTGTGGTTACTGTAGTTGGTCCTGAGGAAGAGGAGGCGCCAGAAGAGGAGGAGGCAGAGATTCCAGAGACTGAATAATGGTTCTTATCGCGGGGTTAGGGAACCCTGGTCCACAGTTTCAATTATCAAGACATAATTTTGGCTTCATAGTGGTAGATATCTTGTCAGATGAATGGGAAATCCCTTTAAACAAACAAGCTTATTTTTCCATTTATGGGGTTGGTAAGTTCAAAGGCAAAGATGTGTGCCTTGTTAAACCACAAACTTTTATGAACGAGTCAGGCAAAAGCCTTAAATTATGGTTTCAAGAGGTTGTTGTCTCTTTTGATACAGTTTTAATTGTTCATGACGACTTGGATCTTCCCTTTGGAGAGGTGCGATTAAAAAAGAACGGAGGTCACGGAGGTCATAGAGGGCTTATATCTATTATAGAAGAGACAGGAAATAATAATTTTTCCCGCTTAAGAATAGGAACAGGAAGGCCCCCTGGTAGAGAAAGGGACAGATCTGCCATTGTGGAGTGGCTTTTAAAACCTATGAGTCAAGAAGAATTGGATGAGCTTGAGCCTTCTTTTAAAAAGGCAAAATTTTGTATTGAACAATATATGCTTTGTGGTATAGAAAAAGCTATGAGTAAATGTAACGCGAAGGTTATTTAACCTATTTAGGAGGTGAATCATGGAGTACTGGGTAGTATATGCTCCTCTGGTGGGTTTGCTGGGACTCATTATGGCGGGGCTTATTTTTCTTTATGTTAAGTCTCAACCAGTGGGCACCGATGTTATGAAAGAGATTTCTGATATGATCCATGAAGGTGCCATGGCCTTTCTTAAAAGAGAATATAAAATTGTTTCTATCTTTGTCATTGTGGTAGCTGTTCTTTTGGCTATATTTATCGGATTTTGGACGGGAGTCTCCTTCATAATAGGAGCTTTTTGCTCTGCCCTTGCAGGTTTCTTTGGTATGAAAGCGGCAACCCGTGGGAATGTAAGAACTGCTGCAGCCGCAAATATGTATGGTCAGGATAGAGCCCTTGCTACAGCCTTTTTCAGCGGAGCTGTAATGGGCCTTTCTGTTGCCTCTTTGGGTCTCATAGGCCTTGGAGTGCTGTTTTTGATATTCGGTGAGGTTCAGCCTCAGGTATTAAACGGTTTTGCCATGGGCGCTTCCTTCTTCGCCCTTTTTGCAAGAGTGGGTGGTGGTATATATACTAAAAGCGCCGATGTAGGAGCGGACTTGGTTGGAAAGATAGAGGCTGGCATTCCTGAAGATGATCCCAGAAATCCAGGAGTTATTGCTGACAATGTTGGTGATAACGTTGGTGATGTTGCTGGAATGGGTGCAGATCTTTTTGAATCTTATGTCGAGTCTGTTGTTGCCTGTATAGCCATAGCTGTTTCCATGGGGCTTCCTCATTCAGAGACCTTTAGGTGGATGGTTTTCCCAATTATAATGATTATGGTGGGTCTTATAGCCTCTATGATAGCAGTTATTTCTATGGTTATCTTTAAGAATATGAATCCCGCCGCTGCTTTGAGATATTCAACCTTTGTTGCCGCCATTGTATTCATTATTGCAGCTTATCCAGTGTCCAAAGGATTAGGTCTTCCCACAGGTGTCTTCTGGGCAATAGTTATTGGAACTGTTGTAGGTATAGCCATTGGTTTAATTACTGAGTATTACACCTCTGGCAAGCCTATAGTGACCATTGCTGAATCTGCCCAAACAGGAGCAGCTACAGACATAATATCTGGTTTCGCAGTGGGTATGGAGAGTGTTGGTTTACCTTTGCTTTTGATTGGTCTTGGTGTCTTCTTTGCTTATAAAGCTGCTGGCCTTTACGGTATAGCCCTCACCGCAGTGGGTATGCTGGGAACTATTGGTGTTACCATGTCTGTTGATGCCTATGGTCCTGTTGCGGATAACGCCGGTGGTATAGCTGAGATGGCAGAACTTGGTCCTGAAACCAGAAGGATTACCGACAGCCTTGATGCCCTTGGAAACACAACAGCAGCAATTGGTAAGGGTTTTGCTATAGGTTCTGCTGCTATGACGGCTCTTGCTCTGTTTTCTGCTTACTCTTCTACAGTTGGTCTTAAAACCATTGATGTGACCAAGGCAGAGGTGGTTGCAGGTCTATTTATCGGCGGTATGATTCCCTTTGTTCTTGGAGCAATGACCATGAGGGCAGTGGGAAGGGCTGCCTTTGCCATGGTGGAAGAGATAAGGCGTCAGTTCAGGGAGATTCCTGGTCTTCTTGAAGGTAAAGCCAAACCAGATCCTGCCAGATGTGTGGATATCGCCACTGTTAATGCCATTAAAGAGATGATTGCTCCGGGAATTCTGGCTATAATTGCTCCTCCTCTGGTAGGATTTTTGCTTGGACCTGAAGCTCTTGGTGGTATGCTTGCAGGAGCTACCCTTTCAGGTGTTCTTCTTGGTGTTATGATGGCAAATGCTGGTGGTGCTTGGGATAACGCCAAAAAGTATATAGAAGCTGGTCATTTTGGTGGCAAAGGTTCTGAGGCGCATAAAGCTGCTGTGGTTGGTGATACTGTGGGTGATCCCTTTAAAGATACCACAGGGCCTTCTATGAACATTTTGATTAAGTTGATGTCAATAGTCTCCCTTACTATAGCGCCTCTCTTCAAACATATGGTTCACTAACTGCAACCTGTTGAGCCAAAACCTCCCTCTCCCCTTTCGGTGGGAGGGAGGTTTTCTTCTTTCACAAATTCAGCGTACATAATTTTACACAGCACTCCTTGCGCTATTCTATCCTTGGGTTTGACAGTGAATATTTTTTTAGAAAAATTTGCCAGTATTACCTTAACTTCCCCTCGGTAATCAGAATCAATAGTGCCGGGTGAGTTGAGGATAAATATACCTTTGTTTGCCAAACCGCTTCTCGGCCGTATCTGTATCTCGAACCCTTTCGGTATCTCAAATTTAACCCCTGTTGGTATTAAAGCCCAATCTCCAGGTTTTATATTTATGGGTTTTTCTATGGCTGCTTTTAAATCAAAGCCTGATGCACCTGAGGTTTTGTATTCTGGGATATACTCCTCTTTTGTATCAACCACTATCTTAACCTTCAATTGCCCTGCTCTTTATAAGTTTAGCCTTTTTAATAAATGCATTCTTATATTTTACATCCAGGTTTTTGTATAAAAAGAGGCTTTTTTCCTCTTTTTCTGAAAGGATACTCCCTAATCCCTCTTTTCTGGCAAATAGGCTGAAGAAGTGTATAAGATTTGTCTGTAAGGTCTCTTTATCCTTTGTGTTTCTTAAAAAATAGAGGATGAAAGGGAAATATTCTTTTGCAGATTTATCCTGAAAATATTTTGTGACAATATCTTTTATGAACTCTATGAATTTAGTCTGATATTCATTCATGAATAAATCTAAAAGTTCCCATTGCCTTATAACAGCAAAATTTCTGGTGAATATGGCACTAAATATATAATATCCCCCCTCAAAGAGAATAAATTTATCTTTTAAGCTGCTACAGAAACCGTTTAGTTTGCCTTCTTCTAAGCTTAGAATAGTCAATCTTTGTGCCCTTGTAAAAAGGGTTTGCTTATCAAAGACAATGCCATGTATAGGTCTTTCAATCATCTCGAGGAAGTAGTATTGTAAATTTGGTGTTTCCTGGTTGGCTTTCCACCTTTATAAGTCCATTGTGGGCGTCTATAATTTTGTGAACTATAGCCAATCCCAGTCCAGTCCCCTTTTTCTTGGTGGTAAAAAATGGATCAAAGATCTTTTCAAGGTATTCCTGTGGTATTCCTGGTCCGGTATCAGAAATTTCCAATTTAATATTATCTTTCAGTTTTTCAACTTTTATCTTTATCTTTCCCCTTTCTTTTATCGCCTGGACAGCGTTTATTATTAAATTGAGGATTACCTGCCTTAATAGCTCTTTATCCGCATTTATTTCCAGTTTTTCTCCCTCTATTTCAATCTCTATCTCTTTTTCTCTCAAAGCATGGTGTGCCAATTCTACCGTCTCTTTTATAAATTCTATCACTTCAAATTTCTCCTTTTCTACCTGAAAGGGTCTAGCAAATAAAAGCATATTTGATATCAAGTTGTTTATGCTTCTTACCACATTAATTATCCCTTCAGCCCACCTCTTTATCTCTTCTTTTTCTGCTTCTCTTTTAATAAGCCCAGCGAACAGCTCTATAGATCCAAGGGGGTTCCTTATTTCATGTGCTATAGCTGTTGCCATCTCTCCCATAGCAGATAGTCTTTCTACCCTTTTGCTCTTCTCTTCCAATTCCCTTTCTCTGGTTATGTCTCTCAAAACCGTGACCTTACCAATTTCGTTTTCTTCCTCAATTAAAGGGTATTTTTTTATTAGAATTATTTTGTCTCCCAATTTAGCTTCTCCATCTTCGGGTATCACTTCACTCAGTTTTTTTCCTTCAATATTGCCAAGTATATTTTTTGCCGCTTTGTTTGCCATGATGATGGTCTCTTCGTTATCGGATGCTATTACACCATCAGATATACTCTCTAAAATAGAGGATAAAAGCCTTTTGTGAGAGGCAAGCTCCTCTCCAAGTCTTCTTACCTCTTCTTTTAAGGTGTTATAGGCCTTACTCAGTTCTTCTGTGGCTTCAATAAAGTTCTTTAAAGTCTTTTTCAGTACTTCTACTTCACTCAATATTTGCAGCCTCTTGTTGTATGCTCCTGGCCAGGTTTCTTGCTTTTATCTCTTTGCTCCAATAGCTTTTGGGAAACTCCTTTAAACATCTCTCCCAGAAAAAAGTTCTATTCTTTCCTTTCTCCATATAGCCTATCATAAATAAAGCCTCTGGTGTGTATTTAGATTTTGGAAAGATGTTGGCAAATTCTGAATAGTGGATTATAGAGTGTGTGTAATCCTTGTGATTGAAATAGACTCTAGCGGTTGTTATCTTGGCATATTCAAAATATTCTGGATAAAGGGAAAGAGACCTTTTGTTTTCTAAGAAGGTTTCTAAAAGCTCTAACCCATTTTTTACATTGTTCTTTTCTATTAGGGACATACCCTGATAAAATTTCAATAGGTTCAAAAGATCCTCTTCCTTAAATTTATTCAATCTCTCTTTTAATTTTGATAATAGTTTCAGTCTTCCTGTGGAAAAATAATATCTCATGAGCATTTCATACGCGTTTTTAGCCTCCTGGGGAGAGTATTCCTTCACCAGCTTTTCTAAAACATGACGTAATTTCAAATAATTTTCCTGTTTAGTGTAAGCTCTTGCCAAAAGTTCAAGCAAAGCCTTTTTATATTTAAATTCTTCCCCTACATGTTGGTATATCCATTCCAATTCCTTTACCGCTTCTTTAACTTTATTTTGCTTTAATAGGCATGAAGCAATGTGAAAAAGGGCAGTGGCTGTCTCTTTTTCTTTAGGGAAGAAGTTTTTGTAATTTTCCCAAAAGAAGGCAATGCCAAAGCAATCCTTTCTTTTATATTTATCTTCACATATTTTTATTAAAGCTTCTCCTGCAAGCTTTATAGCTTCTTTGGTGTGGGGATTCTCGGGATATCTAATGGCAAAGTTTGCCAGTTTTTTCAGAGCTTCCTCCCATCTTTTTTCCTTGAAATCCCTTTTTGCAATGCCAAATTCTGCTTCTTCTATATAGTTTTCTGCATCTTTTATGTATTTGCTCTCTGGGAATTTAAGTATAAATTCTCTGAATGCGTCTATGGCTTCTTCAAACTTTTTTAACTTAAGAAGAACAACTCCTCTTCTAAAGATGGCCACTTCCAATACCTTTTTGTATTTTGGATAAAGCATCATGGTTTCTGTGTATATGTTTAATGCTTTGCGATAATCTTTTTTGTTCTCATAATACTCTGCAATATGTATTTTTGAGATTGCCGCTGCTTCAGTTTCTGGAAATAGAGAAAGGCAAATTTCATAAAACCACTTTGCCAAATTCCAGTTGTTTATATTTCTATATACATCCCCTATTAAAACAAGGCATTTGGGGGCTTCCTCTGATTTGGGGTATTTATTAAAGACCTCAAGGAGGAGCTTTACGGCTTTTTTATTTTGATTCAATTTTACAGCGCATCTGCCATACATAAATAAAGCTTCAGGGTCTTCTTCTACTGTTTTTCTTTTTTTCTGATACGAATTTTCAAAAAGCAAAAAGGAAGCAATATAATTTCTCTTTTTATAGTAAGCTTTTGCCAAGGTCTTATAAATTTCGGCAAGATACGGGCTTTGTGGATTTTGGCTAAGTATTTCTTTTAAAAGGACAATGGCATCCTCTGTTCTATCCAGTTTTATTAGAGCTTCTGCCATTAAAGTTGCCACATATTCTCTTAATGTGTCTGTGTATCTTTTCATAAAGAGAGTGCCTTCTGCCACAGCTTCGTTATATTTTTTTAATTTTAATAGTAATTCTATCCTTTTAACCAGAAGTTTTTCGTCTTTTTCTTTCTTGAGTATAGAATTTAGAGCATTGAGAGCTTTTTGGTATTCTCTAAGCTCTAAGGCACATTTAAATCTGTATTTTTCTAAAGACAGCTTTTTTTTCTCAGACAGTTTTACTGGAATATTGTCAGTAAGATTTAATATCTCTTCACAGTCTTTTTCTTTTATGGCTTCCTCTATTAAAAGCTCCCAAGTTTTAGATGCGGAGAGCTTTACAGGAATAAGTATCAGTTTAAAGGGTGGGTATTCTTCTTTGGATTTGATAAGATAGTCAGGTTGTAGTCTTACAGTAATTACTGAATTTGCGTCAATCTGCTTTATTGAAATCTCTTTTATAATGCTTTTTTCACCAAATATAAGCCTTTTTTCCGGTGCCTTTGTATTAAATAGGATTATTCTAACTACCCCTGGTTTCATAAGCTTAATTTTATATTTGATCTTTTCTTCTGCTGTAAAAGCAATGTTGGTTTTATTGGCTTTTTTTATCAGATAAAGCTCTGCAGTGTCTGCATTTATTGATATTATCAATATTACAAAAATTAGAAGGATAATCCTAAATACCACCTAAGTATCTCCTTACCAAAGTAAAACGTTAAATAGGCTCCTAAAATCATAAAAGGGCCAAAGGGAATTTTATCTTTTCTCTTTCTCTTTCTCAATATGATAAGTGCAGCTCCATAAATGCCTCCTAAGAGCACAGATACAAATAGGGATATTAATCCCAGTTTCCATCCAAGATTTGCTCCAAATGACGCTGCAAGCTTAACGTCGCCTAACCCCATTCCTCCTTTTGAGGCTACAGCTATAAAAAGGAACAGCCCTCCGCATATGATTATTCCTAACAGGGCTTCAACAGGAGAGGTTGTTGACAGTTTAATTATAGAGCAGATTATCCCCCAAGTGAGTGTTCCCAAGGATATAATGTCTGGAATTATCTGATGATCCAAATCTATGAAAAAAGCTGGAATAAGGGACAAAAGAAAAACCTCCGCCCATACCAGTTTTATGGTTAATCCCATCTTTTCGTAAATTAATACTGCCATTAACGCGGTGATAAACTCAACTAAGGGGTATCTTGGGCTTATCCTTTCATTGCACCAAAAGCACCTTCCTTTTAGTATTATATAAGAGATTATAGGTATATTGTGCCACCACTTGAGCCTTTTGCCACATTTGGGACAGTGAGAGGGTGGATGAATTATTGATTGGCCTTTTGGCAATCTATAAATGACAACGTTTAAAAAGCTCCCTA
>JALVKL010000055.1 GCA_027033775.1 bacterium
GATGAATCAGGAGTTAGTAGTTCGTCTATTATGAATATATTACCTGCTTCATCTGTGCCAAATTCAATCTTGGTATCTGCAAGGATGATTCCTTTTTCGTAAAGTAGGTCGTGCGCCCATTTATAAACGGAGAGGGTGGTTTCCATCAGATATTCGGCCCACTTTCCTGTCTCTTTTTTAAATTCTGATAGGCTAATATTTTCATCGTGACCAGTGGCTGCTTTAGTGGCTGGGGTGAATATAGGCTCAGGAAGTTTCTCCGCCAATTTAAGACCAGGAGGAAGTTTTATTCCACAAACGCTTCCTGTTTTTAAATAATCTTTATACGCACTCCCAAAAAGATAACCTCTTGCTACACACTCTATATTTATCCGGTTTAACCTCTTAACTATAACACACCTGTCCTCTAAGTCTGGATAATTTAGCAGAAACGAAAGCTCTTTCTGAGGTGAGGTTGATAAAAGATGGTGAGGATACTCTATCATGGAAAACCATTTGTTGGAGATCCTGGTCAGTATCTTTCCCTTGCCCGGTATTCCTTCTTTAAACACTACGTCAAATGCGGAGATTCTGTCTGTGGCAACCATGAGCAGTCTCTCATTATCTATCTCGTAGATATCCCTCACCTTACCAGAAAACAGTTTATTAAGCTCTTTTATTTCCGTCTTTATGAGCGCTCTTTCCATTATCTCCCCCTGAATCAAATTACAAACTTTCCGTTTTTGTATATCAGTTTCCCATCTGCAAAGACCTCACCGTCCTTCATATTTTTTATAAAGTCCCAATGAAGTCCGGATTTATTTTTGCCACCGGTTTCAGGATAAGACGCTCCCGCTGCCATATGGATAGTTCCGCCTATCTTTTCATCAAAGAGTATATCCTTGGTGAATCTGTTTATCCCTTCATTGGTGCCAAAAGCCACCTCTCCCAAATACCTTGATCCCTGATCTGTATCCAGAAGTTTGTTTAAGAAAGTTTCCCCTTTTTCAGCCTTTGCCTCTACAATTTTGCCATTTTCAAATCTCAACCTCACACCAATTACTTCAACTCCCGAGTATACAGCAGGAAAATCAAAGTATATGTATCCGTTGGCACTGTTTTCTATAGGAGAGGTGAACACTTCCCCATCTGGCATATTTCTTTCTCCTTTACAGTTTATCCATTTCCTTCCTTCAACCCGTAATGTTACATCTGTTTCTTTGCCTACAAATCTCAGCTCCTTAACATTATTCAGATAATCCACAATCCTTTGCTGTCTTTCCGCCACACCTTTCCAGTACTGTATGGGGTCCTCTTTGTTCAGTCCGCATGCTTCAAAAACAAACTCTTCAAACTCCTCTGTGGACATTTCCGCATCTTGGGCGAGGCTGTGGGTGGGATAGGCTGTGAGCACCCATCTGAATTCTCCCTTCAACTCCCTTTCATCTAAAATATCCCTTATTTCCCTGTAAGCAGCTCTGAATTTGGCTATCTTTTCATGATTTACATTTGTCAATTCTTTTGTGTTGCTCTCCCCTATTATGGATATTAAACCGTTTATAGTCTTTGCTGTCGTTCTCTCTATTTCGCTGATATAGGTTAGCTGATGATCCTTTGCCAACTTATAAAATGTGTAGGACTGACCTTCAAAGGATAGTCTTACCATAGGATATGCTCCCACCTTTAACAGCTCTTCAAAACAGGCTTTAATTAAGGGCTGGCAGTTTGGGGTTCCCCTTATAAGAACCGTCTCTTTCTCTTTTATTCCTAAAGAGTAATTCACAAGAAGATGTGCCCATTTTTTAATTCTTGGATCCATTTCTTTACCTCCAGCAAGTATTTGGGCTATTTATAAAACAAAAAAGAGGGAAAAGAGCAATGGAAGACAGGTGTGTTGTGATCTTTTCTGGAGGAATAGATTCCACCACGTGTTTATACTGGGCTTTGGACAAATTCAGCTGTGTATATGCCATAACCTTTGATTATGGACAAAGGCACAGAATAGAGGTGGAGTTTGCCCAAAGGATCACTTCAAAACTGAATGTAAAAGAACACAAAATATTCAAAATAGACCTTACCCAGATAGGTGGTTCTGCCCTCACAGATAATATACCAATACCTGAAAGAGATGAGGAAGAAATTTTAACTTCTGGCATACCTGTAACTTATGTGCCTTTTAGAAATGCTATATTAATCTCCAT
This sequence comes from bacterium, assembly GCA_027033775.1. Classification (GTDB taxonomy): domain Bacteria; phylum Thermosulfidibacterota; class Thermosulfidibacteria; order Thermosulfidibacterales; family Thermosulfidibacteraceae; genus JAADEW01. Next base: position 2,181 of record JALVKL010000055.1, read on the forward strand.
TGCTGTGGCTTACGCGGAAACCAAGGATGCTCAGAATATAGTGGGTGGCTGGAATGCAGTGGATTTTTCTGGGTATCCTGACTGTAGAAAGGAATTCTTGGACGCTATGGAGATTGCCGCAAATAGAGGAACCAAAATGGCAGTGGAGGGGAGAAACATAAAGATACATTATCCTCTTATTAACAAGACAAAGAAAGATATTATAAAACTTGGCTTGTCCTTAGGCGCTGACTATTCCTACTCCATATCCTGCTACAAGGGAGAGGAAATTCCCTGTGGGAAATGCGACAGTTGTAAGTTAAGGGCAAAGGGCTGGAGGCAGCTGAACATAGTTGATCATTTGATTGAAAGGCTTTTGAGGGAAGGAAAAATCAAAAGCCTTTTATAATGGAAAGAAGAACGATAAAGCTTAAAACCAAAAGAGCCCTATACACCTGATTGATACACCATAATTTAACTGCCCTTTTTGTTCCAAACATACCAGCATACCTTGGTATTACCAATCTCATCCCTCTTATAGGAGTACCCACAAAATTGCCCCACATCATTCCCAAAGTGGCTGTAAAGGGATCCAGCCCTTTAGAAACCATTTTTCCAGCAACAGCTGCCGCCGCTGCAATATGAAGTGCGTGTGCTGCTGTAATAGGTGCCATCTCAGGTTTAAAGAATGGAACATGGATGTGGTTAATGGCTTTGGTTATCAAATTTATCAATCCCATCTTGTACAGTATGGATACTAACACCAAGGCTGTAAATACTATTACTGTTATTTTAACGGATACCCTTAAAGAGTCCTTCACAATATTTTTCTCTTCTGTTTTTTCAGGGTAAGGAATATGGGATATGGCATCTTTGATCCTGTTTGAGCTTTTTTTGCGTAAATAGAATATCAAAACGCCTGTGCAGGTCATGATTAAGCTCACAGTAAGCTGTAAACCAATGTAATACAATCCCACTTTACCAGCCAAAGGAACAGTTATTCCTAAAAGAAGCGGAACAAAGGAAAAATATAAAGGAAAATCTATGAGCATCATGCAGGGGATAAGCTCATTTTCCTTGATCTTTTTCTGTTCAAAGGCCAAAGCCACCAGTGCTTCACCAGCAAAACCTGCAAAAAATGCCGTTATGAAAGGGAATATCATATAATCTGGTATTCCGAGGGCTTTTAAATTTTTGGAAAATTTTTTCTCAAGCCTTTCCGCCAATCCCTTTTTCTCTAAATACCTGGCTCCTGTAAGGCCAAAAAATATTATAAAAAACACCTTTAGACTGGTTTTAAGGGCTAAAACAATGTCCATATTAACTTGCTTCTAAGGATCTTTTGATAATGTATTTGGCTACCGATCTGATGACGTCCTCAGGATAAAATAAAAATTCATGGCGGTATATCTCGTTGAAAAGTTCCTCTTTTGATTTCTTTTTTGAAGAGATTTTTGTTTTCTCTGCTAGCTCTAAGCTTTTGTGTATAATATCTTTGGAATTTTCGAAATAAGAAATGTGGCCTGTTAGAATCATTGATGGATTTATTTTTTCTATCTTTTTGATGCTTTCCATATACTTTGAATAGCTATAGAAAAATAAAGGAAACTTGAGTCTTTTTCCCCAATACCCTAAGGCGTCTGAAACAAAAGCGATATCTTCAAAGATTGCCGTGTAGGAAAAGGGACTGTGTCCAGGTGTGAATACGAAATTTATACCCTCTATAATTGTATTTTCGTTATAGGGTTTAAAATTTAAGTTGTAATTATCAGCCTCTTTTTCTTTGATTCCCAGTTTGTCACATGTGGTAGAGCTGAATATTTTGTAAACTAACAGATTATCACTTAAAATTCTCTCACTTCCCTCAGGAACAAATATTTCCAAGTTACTGTTAAATTTGTAAAGGAAAGGAACAAGCATCACATGATCATAATGCTCATGTAGCACTATGCACACATCTATGTCTTTGAGACTTATTCCTGTATGCTTAATCTGATCTTCTACAATATCTATTAAACATCCAATCTCAGGCTCTATTATAATGTTTGCTGATTTTGCTTTGATTAAGAATACGGGAAACGCTCTTAATCCCAGCACCCAAATATCTTTCGCTATTCTAAAAGGGGGCTCGTAAAACATATCATTAAAGAGTTACCACATGCTTTTTAGATTGACAATTTATCTTCGGATCTGTTATTGAGAAAGCCGCATGCAAATTTCGAGGAGGGAGGATTATGTTAGATTTTTTTGTTGGTGTTGCTTATGCCGCAGGCAATACTCCAAGAGGAGGCAGTATTATAGGGCTTTTACCTTTAATCCTCATTTTTATTGTATTCTGGTTCATCCTGATATTTCCCCAACAGAGAAGGCAAAAACAGCATAAAAAGATGTTGGAGAACCTACAGAAAGGAGACAAGGTGGTGACCGTAGGAGGTATTCATGGAACCGTGACCCATATTGGGGATAAGACTGTGATTATCAAAGTTGACGAAAATACTAAATTGGAAGTAAACAAGAATGCAATAGCAGCTATAGTGGAAAAGAAGGCGAAAAAGGAGGATTAAACGGAGCCTCATTATGGGAAGATTTCCATGGAGATTGGCCATAGTAATTGTAGTGGTAGCAGCTTCTCTTTTGTATTTGAGCCCTTTGAGCGGTCAAAAAGAGAAGATTAAGCTTGGTTTAGACCTTAAAGGAGGAGTTTATCTTGTTTTAGGTGTGGATGTGGATAAAGCTATAGAGTCTGATCTTGATAAATACTCCATAATACTGGAGGAGGAATTTAAAAAAGAAAACATAGACATTGATACCATAAAAAGATCAGGCAAAGACATAATTATAAAACTGCTTCTTTCTGAGGATCTTCCTAAGGCAAAAAAGATAATATCAAAAATGGGTGCCCTTAAAATTGAGAAGGCTTACGGTGATACCATAGTTGTTACCCTGAAGGATAAGGAGATAGAAAGAATAAAAAACAACGCAATTGATCAGACATTAGAGGTTATAAGAAACAGAATAGACGAATTTGGTGTGACGGAACCTGAAATCAGAAAGGCAGGCAAAGACAGAATAATTGTCCAAATACCTGGTATAAAGGATCCAGAAAGGGCTATAAGAATCATAGGAAGAACCGCAAGACTTGAATTTAAGCTATTAGACGAAGAGCATTCCCTTCAGGAAGCCCTGCAGGGGAAAATTCCTCCTGGAGACGAGATCCTATACGGAAGGGTGGTTGATAAACAGGGAAGGGTAATAAGAAAAATTCCCTATCTTGTGAAGAAAAAGACCCTTTTGACAGGGGATCATCTGGTTGATGCAAGGGTTATGATTGATCCAAGAACAAACGAACCCTATGTTGCTATAAAATTTGACAAAATTGGCACAAAAATATTTGCGCAAATTACCTCTAAGAATGTGGGAAAGAGATTAGCTATTATACTGGATAACACTGTCTACTCTGCTCCTGTCATAAGGGAGCCCATCCTAAGGGGAGAAGCGAGTATAACTGGAAGCTTCACCTTTGAGGAAGCCCACGATTTAGCCATTGTGTTGAGGGCTGGGGCTCTTCCTGCTCCTGTAAAAATAT
>JALVKL010000056.1 GCA_027033775.1 bacterium
CTGTATATTTAACAACATAGCAGTGGGAGCTGTAGCTGCTAAGAATAAAGGCTACAGTAAAGTTTTTATAGTCGATTTTGATGCCCACCACGGAAACGGAACACAGAATGCCTTTTACAATGATCCTGATGTGTTCTATTTAAGCACGCACCAATACCCCTTTTATCCTGGTACAGGAAGTAGCGAAGAGAACAACGAGCATATATTAAACTTTCCTATGAAGGCTGAATCCTCTGACCCTGAGTTCTTCAAGGTTTACGGAGAATACTTTCCGAAAGCCATGGAAATGTTTGAACCTGATATACTTCTTGTTTCAGCGGGGTTTGATCTACACGAAGAAGACCCTATGTCGGAACTATCCGTAACTGACGAAGGTGTAGAATTTATTTTAGAGCAGATGAAATACAACGCAGATACCTTTGGAATACCCATGATTATGGCTTTGGAAGGGGGATATAACTACTCTGTCCTTGAAAGATCCGCTGAAATGACCTTCCGCATTATCAGCGAGTAAAATACCAGAAATAACCACACAACAAAGCTGAAAGCAACGAAGGCAATAGGGTGTTTTGCATAAAAGGTTGTATTGTGTAAGGGAAAAATCTTGCTGTAAATTATATCCCTCTTAAATAAAGGGGATTTCCTAATATCCCTTCCCCTGTAATCCACCACAGCGGATATTCCAGTGTTGGCACATCTCACCATATATCGGTTGTTCTCCACAGATCTTAAAATAGATGCCCAGAAGTGAAGGTAAGGAGCTATTGTTTTGCCAAACCATGCGTCATTGGTTATGTTAACCAGAAAAGAGGCCTTTCTTAAAGGAAGAACAATATAATCTGGAAATGCAGCTTCATAACATATAGCTGTAAAAAAAGAGGCTGCACTGTCTAAATAAAAGATGGTTCTTCTTTTTCCCCTTATAAAATCTGAAGGAAGTTCTATATGAGAGTATATAGGATAAAGTGGTTTTCTAAAGGGAACAAACTCCCCGAAAGGAACAAGTATATTCTTGTCATAAAAGTCTAAAACCCTTCCCCTTCTATAAAGGCAAGCTCTATTTATAAAATAAGTGGTGCCGTTAATCTCTTTATAAGATATAACTCCCAAAAGTATATAAGATTTACAACTGGAAAGACTTGACATAACTTCCCTTGTTCTATCTTTGTCCTTTCCCCAATAAAAGGGAAGGGTAGTCTCAGGTGTAACGATAAGATCCACTCCCCTTTTACAAGCTTCTTTTATCATGGAAACCACCAAATTTGTGTTTTCATTCACATAACGAGGATCCCATTTCACATTTTCCCTCAAAGATGGCTGTATAACAGCTACATTAATAGGCTTTGCTTTAATAGAAGGATTATTGGTTTTATAAGGTATAAGTAGAAACAGAAATATCAGAGGCACAAAGAATATAAATTTCACATGCCCCTTTAAAATATTCGCAAACAAAAAACACAGCAAAATGACAAGTAGGCTGACACCCCATTGGCCAGTGTAAGAAGCAATAGATAAAAAAAGCGGGAAATCAGCCTGTGTATGTGAAAGAGAAAGAAGTGGAAAACCATAAAGGAACCTTGTCCTCAAAAATTCCACTAACACAAAAGCAAAGGCTGTTCCCAATAAAGAGTACCTGGTTAACTTTGCCATAAACCACCAAAGTATATAGTAAAGGGAAAGAAAAAGGACTAACAGTAAATAAGCCAACACTGCCAGAGTCCATCCTGTATCACCGTAACTTTCTATGGTTCTGGGAAGCCAGTAAAGAGAAAGAAGATAAAAAGTGAAGCCTAATAAGAAAAAATCAAATACATTTCTTTTCTCTAACTTCAGAAAAAAAGGGGTGTAGGAGAGATAGGCAAAAATGAAATGCCCCTTAAA
>JALVKL010000057.1 GCA_027033775.1 bacterium
CCATCAGCTTTAACCACAATAGGAGCGCCCTTGCCTTGTATATATCTTTTTGCCTCTTCAGGATTATCAAAAACCTCAAACTGAGCTGTAGGAATTCCCATCTCCTTCATAAAATTCTTGGCGTAAGCCTTGCTGCCTTCCAGCTGAGCAGCAGCCTTAGTTGGCCCAAAAATGACAAGACCGGCATCCTCAAAAACATCCACTATTCCTTTTACAAGGGGATCCTCGGGTCCCACAACAGTAAGATCAATACCCTCACTTTTGGCAAAGTTGCACAGCCCCTGAAGATCATCGGAAGATATATCCACACACCTTGCCTTAGGCTCATCACAGATCCCACCATTACCAGGAGCAGCATAAACCACATCCACTTTAGGACTTTGTGCAATCTTCCACACTAAAGCATGCTCTCTTCCTCCCTGACCAACAACAAGAACCTTCATCATCTTCCTCCTGCAATCTCTATAAACTTCTCTATGGCCTCTTTTATTCTCTCCTTGTTTCTGCCTCCTGCCTGCGCCATATCCGCTCTGCCACCACCGCCTCCTCCTACAACTTTGGCCACTTCTTTCACTATAGAGGCAGCATTGAACTTCTCCACAAGATCCTTGGTAACGCCTGCCACCATGGAAACGCCAGAGTCTGTTTTTGAAATAAGAAGAATTACTCCAGACCCAACCTTCTTTTTGAGCTGATCCACAAGATCTCTCAAAGCTCCCATATCAAAACCGTCCACCACTCCGTAAACTATTTTATATCCGTCTTTATCTATGGAATTCTTCAGAATCTCAGAAATTACATCGGATACCGACACACTTCTTGCCCTCTCAAGCTCCTTTTCCAGTTCTTTAATACGTTTTTGCAGTCTCAAGATCTTGTCAGTTTCTTCTCCTTCCCTCGCCTTTAAAAGCTCATCTATTTCCTTAAGGATTCTCTCTTTTCTCAAAAGATACTCGTAAACTTTATCCCTGGCCACAGCTTCTATTCTTCTTACCCCTGAAGAAACTCCCCCTTCATGAACTATTTTAAACATACCTATATTTCCTGTTCTATTCACATGGGTTCCACCACAAAGCTCAATACTAAAATCTCCTATCTTTATAACTCTGACCCTCTCTCCATACTTTTCCCCAAACAGAGCCACAGCGCCCATGCTGAGAGCCTCATCTAAAGAGGTTACAATTTTGTATACTTCATAATCCGCCCATATCTTCTCATTAACCATCCTCTCTATCCTTTCTATCTGCTCATGGGAAAGGGGGGCAAAGTGAGTAAAATCAAACCTGAACCTTTCAGGAGTTACCAAAGATCCTGCTTGCTTCACATGAGGTCCCAAAACCTCCCTCAACGCCCAGTGAAGAAGATGGGTAGAGGTGTGATGAGCCTCTGTACTCCTTCTTTTTTCCACATCTATCTGGGCAAAAACCTTCTCTTTGGTCTTTATAACACCCCTTCTAACCTTTCCTTTGTGAACAAAAAGATCATCGTAAGGTTTTTTGGTATCAAAAACATCAAAAAGACCATCAACCCCTTTTATAATTCCGGTATCACCAACTTGACCTCCAGACTCACCATAAAATGGGGTCTCTTTTAGAAAGACTTCCCCCTCTTCACCAGCTTTAAGCTCATCAACCAGCTGCCCTTCTTTAACAAGGGCTATGACTTCTGTAAAAAGAGAGTCGTGATCATACCCTTTGAACTCTGTTTTTCCTATTTCATCATGTATCTTCTTATATATGGCTGGAATATCTTCCTCTCCAGATCCAACCCAAGAAGCCCGTGCCTTTTGTCGTTGAGCTTCCATTTCCCGCTCAAACCCTTCTATATCTAAAGAGAAACCTTCTTCATTGGCTACATCCTGCACAAGATCAAGGGGAAAACCATAAGTATCGTAAAGTTTGAAAAGACTCTTTCCATCTATAACCTTGCTTCCCTTACTTCTCATTTCCTCTATAATCTCATCAAGTAACCGCATGCCCTGCTCAAGGGTGTGAGAAAACCTCTCCTCTTCCGCCTTAGTAACCTGAGCAATAAACTCTCTGGCATCCAAAAGCTCAGGATAAACATCCCCCATCTTATCAACAACAACGCCTGTCACTTTATAAAGAAACGGATCATTTATACCCAAAAGCCTTCCATGTCTTGCAGCCCTTCTTATAATTCTTCTTAAGACATAACCCCTTCCTTCATTGGAGGGTAAAAGTCCATCAGCCAGCAGAAAAGCCACCGCTCTGGAATGATCAGCTATTACCCTTATTGAAACATCCTTTTTGGCATCCTCCTTATATGAAACCCCAGATATATCGCATATAAAATCGATGATAGGGGCAAACAGGTCTGTGTCAAAATTGCTTCTTTTACCTTGAAGAACAGCCACCAACCTTTCAAGACCCATTCCAGTGTCTATACTGGGTTGGGGAAGAGGCTCTAAAGAACCGTCCTCTTTTCTGTTAAATTGCATAAATACAAGGTTCCAAAGCTCAAGGAATCTGTCACAATCACAGCTGTCTACTCCACAAGAAGGCCCACAGGCCATGTCCTCTCCCTGATCTATGATAATTTCTGAACAAGGACCACAAGGACCAGTATCACCCATAGCCCAAAAATTATCCTTTTCCCCCATTCTAACTATCCTTTCAGCGGGGAAACCCACCTCTTCTGTCCAAATGTCAAAAGCTTCATCATCATCTTTAAATATGGTAACCCATAATCTCTCCTTGGGGAGTTTATACACCTCTGTTAAAAGCTCCCATGCGTAGAGTATGGCCTCTCTTTTAAAGTAATCTCCAAAGGAAAAATTGCCCAACATTTCAAAAAAGGTGTGATGCCTTGCAGTCCTCCCCACATTCTCAAGATCGTTATGCTTACCACCTGCCCTCATACATTTCTGACAGGATGTAGCTCTGGTATAAGGCCTCTTTTCTTTGCCCAAAAAGACATTCTTAAATTGCACCATCCCAGCATTTGTAAAAAGAAGTGTAGGATCACCGTGAGGGATGAGAGAAGAGCTTTTTACCCTAACATGTCCTTTCTTCTCAAAAAAATCCAAGAAAATTTCCCTAACAGCTTTAGAATCCATTACCACCCTCACTCAATAAGATGCTCTTCTATATCTATTTTGCCTTTAACTTCTTCCTTTTTCGACTTCTCAGAAGAAAACTCCATCATGGCCATCTCAGCTGAAGAGAGAATTCCACGCACCTTCAGCTTAAAGTCATCTGGATTGGTAGCATTAGCCACAGCCTCTTCATAGCTTATTAAACCATTAACATAAAGATCATAAAGGGATTGATCAAAGGTCTGCATTCCATAAACTGCCTTACCCTGTCCAATAAGGGGCTTTATATCATGAAACTTTTCAGCATTTAATATACAATCTCTTATAGCTGGAGTATTAATCATTATTTCACAAGCGGGAACCCTGCCTCCTCCAATCTTAGGAAGTAGCTTCATGGATATAATAGCCCTTAAAACAGAGGAAAGCTGAACCCTTACCTCCTCCTGCTCATTAGGGGGAAACACACTTATTATCCTGTTTATTGTCTCAGGAGCATCTAAGGTATGCAATGTTGACATAACAAGATGGCCAGTCTCAGCTGCAAGAAGGGCAGTTTTTATTGTTTCCAGATCCCTCATCTCTCCCACCATAATAACATCAGGATCCTGTCTAAGGGCGGCTCTTAAAGCTGTAAGGAAATCACTAAAATCGTCTCCCAATTCCCTCTGGGATATTATACCTTTGTCATCCTTCAAAAGATACTCAATGGGATCTTCTATGGTTATGATATTAGCAGCTCTATTCCTATTAATGTGTTGAAGCATTGCTGCTAATGTGGTGGACTTACCAGATCCTGTTATTCCTGTAACCAGAATCAAACCTTTCCTCTCAAGGGCAAGATCCTTTATGACTGAAGGAAGATTTAACTCACTGAATTCAGGAACTTCAAAGGGGATATATCTCATGGCTATAGCATAAGTGCCCCTTTGAAGATACACATTTACCCTGAATCTCCCAACCCCTGGAACTCCCAATCCAAAATCTACAGATCCTTTATCCTCAAGCTCTGCTTTCTTCTTGGGATGCACAAGGGCCTCAGCCCAGTTATTGGTTTGATCAGCCCTTATAATTGGAAAGTCAGTTTGTTTATAAAGCAGTCCGTCTATCCTGAAAACAGGGTAATTGCCAGGCTTAAGATGAACATCTGAAGCTCTACTATCTACCGCCTTTTCTAAAATCTCTTTTAACAAAGCATCGTCCACCATTTTTACTCTCCTTTTATTTTTAAACCTGCCTTTTCCATAATTTTTTCTTCAAGCTCCCTCAACATTTCAGGGTTCTCTTTTAAATAACTAATAGCATTTTCCCTTCCCTGACCTAACCTCACATCATTATAAGAAAACCAAGAACCACTTTTAGTTATAAATCCCATGGAAAGAGCCAAATCGAGCACACACCCTTCATAAGAGATACCTTCACCATAAATTATGTCAAATTCAGCTTCCCTAAAAGGAGGGGCCAATTTGTTTTTAACCACCCTCACCTTAGCTCTTATCCCATAAGTTTTTCCTTCTTTATCCTTCAGGGTCAAAACTTTCCTTATGTCCATTCTAACGGAAGCATAAAACTTTAGAGCCATACCCCCTGTGGTTGTCTCTCCGGCACCTCCAAATGAAAACCCACCAATGGTCTTCCTCACCTGATTAATAAATATCAAAGCAGTATTAGACTTGCTAACAACACCGGTTAGTTTTCTTAATGCCTGTGACATTAATCTTGCTTGAAGTCCCACATGGGTATCCCCCATATCTCCTTCAAGCTCAGCTCGCGGAACAAGAGCAGCAACAGAATCTATCACTATGGCATCAACCGCTCCACTTCTGACTAAACTCTCGGCTATCTCCAAAGCCTGTTCCCCTGTGTCAGGTTGAGAAACCAAAAGATTATCGGTATCCACTCCTATCTTCCTTGCATAGACAGGATCAAGGGCATGTTCAGCGTCTATAAAAGCAGCTACTCCCCCCATCTTCTGCGCTTGCGAAATTATAGATAATGCTAAAGTGGTCTTGCCACTTGCCTCTGGACCGAATATCTCAGTAATTCGCCCTCTTGGAACCCCCCCTATACCCAAAGCTATATCCAAGGTGAGTGCACCTGTAGGTATAACCTGAACATCAAGGAGCGCCTGTTTTTCTCCAAGTTTCATTATTGAACCTTTGCCAAACTGACGCTCTATCTGATGTATAGCAGACTCCAAAACTTTTTCTCTATCTTTGTCCATCGATTACCCCCTTTTTGCTGTAACTTTATATCAAGAATAGAGTTAAAATAAAATCTTTTCAACAGTTTAACTTTATGGTATTAAATTCTCACTTAATTGGGAGGTAACAGCTTTGATAATATCGCCTAATAAATTCTACTGGATAATACTAAAAGTTGGTGATTGGGAAAAACCGGGAAGATGTACACATCTTTCCATTAGAAAATTAAAGGAAGAAGAAAAGGAACTTGCGCCAAATACAGGAATAAAGCCCACCCATGTAATTAACTTTTTTGACTTTGAAGCAAGAAGACAGATCTTTGGAAAGCTCATAGAAGAAACAGATAAAAGAATGGTATTTCAAGTAAGTCCAGAAAAATACTATATATTCAAAGAATTTGAAGGGTGAAAATGATGAAAACAAACCATTGCTCTAAAATCGCTATTAGTCTATGTGTATTTGTTGCTCTTTTACTTCTCAC
>JALVKL010000058.1 GCA_027033775.1 bacterium
CCTATAAGAGGATATGTCATTACAACTATCTGTCCTTTATAGGAAGGATCCGTGATAATTTCCTGATAGCCTGTCATAGCTGTGTTAAAGACCACCTCTCCAGCAGTTTCCCCTTCTGCACCAAAAGATACCCCCTCAAAAATTGTGCCATCTTCCAAAGCCAACATAGCCTTTTTCAACACAGCACAACTCCCTTCTCGTAAACCACTTTTCCGTTATAGATGGTGTATACTATTTTTCCTTTCAACAGCCACCCCTTAAAAGGAGTATTCTTGCCCTTAGAATAAAACTCCTCCGGATTAACAGTCCAATTAAAGTTAGGATCAAATATGGCTATGTCAGCCCTTTCTCCCACACCTATTTTACCACCTTCAATTCCTAAAACTTTAGCAGGCCCTATGGTCATAGCTTCAACCGCCCTCATCAGTGGTATAACTTCGTCAAAAACCAACTTCATTATGAGGGAAAAGGCTGTCTCAAGCCCAGAAATGCCAAAAGCTGCCTTGTTATACTCCATGTCCTTATCCACAAAAGCATGAGGAGCGTGATCCGTTGCTATTATGTCTATTACCCCATTTTTTAACGCTTCCCTCACAGCAGCCACATGTTCTTCCCCCCTCAAAGGAGGATTTACCTTTGTGTCAGTGTCATAGGTCACTATGGCCTCGTCGGTAAGAAGAAGATGATGCGGAGTTACCTCGGCTGTTACAGAAACCCCTTCGTTTTTAGCCCACTCTAAAAGTTTAACAGAACCAAGAGTGGATATATGATCAAGATGAAGCCTTCCCTTTGTCTCCTTCGCAAGGATAATGTCCCTTGCCACCATAACTTCCTCGCTTGAAGCTGGCATTCCCTTCAATCCCGTAATTACAGAATATTTGCCCTCATGAACAACACCATCTCCTGAAAGTCTTTTGTCCTGAGGATGGTCAGCAACGGGTATATTAAAAAATTTTGTGTACTCCAAAGCTCTTCTCATAAGTTCTGAATCATAAACCGGCTCACCGTCATCAGAAACAGCTACAGCACCTTCAGAAACCATATCCCCTATCTCTGCAAGGGACTCGCCTTTTAGAGCTTTGCTCACCGCACCTATAGGCAAAACCCTGCATAAGCCTATACTTTCTGCCTTTTCCTTTATGTATCTGGTAACAGAGCCTGTGTCATTTACAGGATTGGTGTTTGCCTTACAACAAACCGTGGTGAAACCTCCTGCAACTGCGGCTTTAGATCCTGACAATATATCCTCTTTATATTCGTATCCAGGATCCCTGAAATGAACGTGAACATCAATGAGTCCTGGGAGCACCCATAAGTTCTCAGCATGGATAATCCTCATATTGGACTGAACTTCTAAATTTTTGCCTATCTTTGTAATAATGCCAGATTCAATTAGAATATCCAAAATATCATCAGTTTGAGAAGCAGGGTCTATAACCCTTCCCCTTTTTATAAGGATGGCTTCCATAAAACCCTCCGGACTTTACATTAATAATCTATGTGGTTATCCAATTTACACAAAAAATTGTCAAGGAGAAAAACTATGAGGGTAAAAACCTATGAAATTGAGGTTAGAACAAGAGGAACCAACCATGTGATAAACCTAACCCCTAAAATAAGAAGCTGTATAGCCGAATCGGGGCTGAGAGATGGGATAGCCTGCGTGATATTGCCAGGATCAACGGGAGCTATAACTACTATAGAATACGAAAAGGGGGTAATATCTGATCTAATAAAAGCCATTGAGAGAATGGCTCCAAGAGATATCCCTTACGAACATGATAGTGCTTGGGGAGACGGCAATGGCTTTTCTCATGTAAGATCGGCTCTTATAGGCACCTCTTTCTCCTTCCCCTTTACAGGCGGAATCCCTGTGTTAGGCACGTGGCAGCAGATAATATTTATTGAATGCGATAACAGGCCAAGAAATAGAAAAGTTGTCCTTCAACTTATAGGCGAATAAATGCTTATAATTAAGGATTTCCCTTTTACTGTGGTTTTTTCTGATAACAGAGTGAATTTTAGCTGGAAGACAGAGAGTCCAGCAATAGTAAAAGAAAACTGGCTGAATCTAAAGGAAAAACTTAAAATTAAGGAACTTAGAATAGCTTATCTTTCCCAGATACATGGCAAAAGGATTTTATCTGCCAAAAGGGCAGGATTTCAAGGATGGGGAGACGGTCTTATTACAAAAAAAGAAGAATTGGGACTTTGTATATTCGTGGCTGATTGTGTTCCTGTTCTTTTTTACAATAAAAAGAGACTCTTAAGTGGAGCTTTGCATTGTGGATGGAGATCTCTTGCAGCGGGAATAATAGAGAATTTAGAAAAATTGCTGATTAAAAAAGGAATTAAACCTTCAGAAACGGACTTTTATTTAGGTGCAGGAATAAATCCGTGCTGTTATGAAGTAAAAAGCGATGTAAAATTTTACTTCGAAGACTATCCTTCCTGTTTTGTATACAGAAACGAAAGGCTGTTTTTAGATCTTCCCAAATTGATAACCATAAAATTAGAAAAAATAGGAACAAGAACTATACACAATCTATCTTTATGCACGAAATGCTCCTCCAAATTCTTTTCCCACAGGAATAAAGACCAAGGAAGGCAAATAGCATTAATATTTCATTCAATAAAGTAGGTTACCCTTCTTTTAGAAATTCTTTTAGGAAATATTCTATAGAGAACTAACCCAGAGATGAAGCCACCTATATGGGCAAACCATGCAACACCGGTAGGTATATTTGCTGTAAGGGTAGCAATTCCGTTTAAGTACTGCATAAAGAACCATATACCAATAAATATAAAGGCTGGTATTTCAACAACGGTAAAGAAAAACAGGAAAAACACAAGGGTCTCCACCTTAGCCCAGGGAAACGCCACCATATAAGCTCCCAACACCCCAGATATAGCACCGCTTGCTCCTATCATAGGAACAGGGGATTTTGGCATTACAAAACTGTGAATGAGTGTGGCCAATATACCGCATAAAAGATAAAAGATTAAGAACCTGAAATGACCAAGTCTATCCTCTACATTGTTGCCAAATATCCATAGAAAAAGCATATTTCCCGCAAGATGAAAAAAACCACCGTGCAAGAACATACAGGTGATTAAGGTAACCCACACAGGAACGGTCTGCTTCACCACAATTCCTGGAAGATGATAGTAAACAGGAATTTTTCCAAAGGAGGTTATCTTTAAAGGAACAGCACCATAAGAGTATATGACCATATTGAGTACTGGTTTGGGAAGGCTTATCTCCCATAAAAAGACAGCAACATTTATAACAATCAACAGAATAGTAATAAAAGGGAAGGTTTCAGTGGGATTTTCGTCCCTTATTGGAATCAAAGGTTATCCCCTTTTATCACCTTAATATTTTCACTCTCTAGAAGAGCCTTTAACACACCAACCCCTTCCACACAATCTTTGCCCATCCAAATCCTTTCAACACCACAAGCAGGACTTCTATCTTTAAGAACAACAGTGCTTATCCCTAAAAGTCTTATAAGGTATAAGCTAATATTGCATCCATTAATGATCTTATCTGTGATATCTTCTCCTTCTTCATCTATTATCTTTGCTTCACCTGATAAAACGGATCTGCCATCTCCCCCATAAAAGGAAGCGGGAGGGCGAGGGGTGGGAAGCCCTCCCAGCTGTTCAGGACATATAGGAATGGGTATGTATTTCTCAAGAAAATCTTCTAAGTTTTTCATCAATTTATTTTTCCCATTATACCTACAGTTAACCCCCAAAAGGCACGCGCTTACCGCTACGACCTTTCTCATATCTTTTCAACCTTAAACTCAAACTCTCCGTCCTTAGCGTCCACAACTACCTTATATCCCTCCTTCAACTCTCCTTTAAGGATAAGCTCAGAAATCTTGTTTTCTATGTTCTTCTGTATAGCCCTTCTTAAAGGTCTTGCTCCCATAACAGGGTCAAATCCCTCTTCAGCCAAAAGCTCCTTTGCAGCTTCTGTCAGCTCTATGTCCATCTTCTGATCCTTTAATCTTTTTCTCAACTGCTCTATCTGGAGATCCACTATTTTCAGTATATGTTCCTTGGTAAGGGGCGAGAAGACCACTATCTCATCTATCCTGTTAAGGAATTCTGGCCTAAAGTAAGTCTTAACCAGATCCAATATTCTCTTCTTGGCTACATTAAAAGCTTCTTTGAATTTTTCTGGATCACGCATAATCTCTGGGTTGTCCATCATATCTCTCAAATACTCAGATCCCAGATTGGAAGTCATTATGATAACGGTATTTCTGAAGGAGACAGTTCTTCCATGAGAGTCTGTCAATCTTCCATCATCAAGCACCTGTAAGAAGAGATCAAACACCCTTGGATGAGCTTTCTCAATCTCATCAAGCAGGATAACAGAATAGGGTCTTCTTCTAACCGCTTCAGTAAGCTTTCCACCCTCTTCATAACCAACATAACCGGGAGGAGCTCCTATAAGTTTGGCTACTGAATGCTCCTCTTTAAATTCACTCATATCAAGCCTGATCAATGCATCCTCATCACCAAAGAGAAACTCCGCTAAAGCTTTGGCAAGCTCAGTCTTACCGACTCCAGTGGGGCCAAGGAATAAGAACGAACCCATTGGTCTACGAGGATCGGACACCCCCGCTCTGGCTCTTCTAATAGCTTCACAAACCGCCCTTATAGCATCCTCTTGATCCACTATCCTTCTGTGAAGATGTTCCTCCATGGTGAGAAGCTTTTTCTTCTCCTCCTCAAGCATCTTAGAAACAGGCACACCAGACCAATCGGAGACCACCTTTGCCACATCCTCTTCTGTAACCACAACATCAGTTGATATCCCCTCTTCTTTCTGCTTCTTCAGTAGTTTAAGTTCCTTCTCAAGTTTCGCCTTCTCTATCTTAAGCTCAGTCTCTTTCTCTATATCCTCTTTCTCCTCCGCCTCTTTTATTTCCTTATCGAGCTTTTCAATCTTATCCGTCAAAGCCTTTATCTTTCCATTAATACCTTCTATCTCTTCAATCTCTTTCAGTCTTGCCTCTATCTGCTTCTTTTCATCTTGCAATTTCTTTATAGTTTCTTCATTCTTTTCTCTTTCAAGCTCTTCCTCTATCTCTTTAAGGCGCTTTTTGAGATCATCAATGGATGCACGCTGATAAACTGCCTCTATCTTTTTCTTCGCAGCTGCTTGATCCACAGCATCTATGGCTTTATCAGGCAGTTTTCTATCCTGAATGTAACGGCCTGTAAGCTTTACAGCAGCCTCTATAGCCTCATCGGATATTCTAACTCCATGATGCTTCTCATACCTTGGCCTCAAACCTTTCAATATCTCTATGGTAGCCTCGGGAGAAGGCTCAGATACAAATACGGGCTGGAATCTTCTCTCAAGAGCCGGATCCTTCTCAATATATTTTCTATACTCATCAAGTGTGGTTGCACCTATAACCTGAAACTCTCCCCTTGCAAGGGCAGGCTTCAGTATGTTGGCAGCGTCCATGGCGCCTTCAGCCTTCCCTGCCCCTACCACATTGTGTATCTCGTCTATGAAAAGAATGACATCATCTCTGCCTTTCACCTCCTCAATAATTGACTTTAACCTCTCCTCAAACTCTCCCCTGTATTTTGTTCCAGCAATAAGTGCGCCCATATCAAGGGCAAGAATCCTCTTGCCTTTCAAATTCTCAGGGACATTTCCTTTAACAATCTCCTGGGCAAGCCCTTCAACTATGGCGGTTTTACCCACTCCAGCTTCTCCTATAAGAACTGGATTGTTCTTCTGTCTTCTTGAAAGAATCTCTATAACTTGACGTATCTCCTTTTCTCTTCCTATAACAGGATCAAGTTTGCCTTCTTCTGCAAGTTTTGTAAGATCAACAGTGAATCTTTCAAGGGCTCCCTTCTCCTCTTCTGCCATCTCTTCCCTAATACCCATCTTTTCTCCCTCCTTTTTAACAGCCTTGGTTATTTGATTTAAAATGTTTCCTCCAACGGTTTTGGGATAGGCAAGCATAGCATCAACAATATCAGCAACCCCTATCTCCTCTTTGCCTTCGGAAGCCTTTTCTATAATCTGCTCCATAAAGTAAGAATAGCCTATCCTGTCGAACCTTTCATTGAAAAGAAGCCTCAATATTTCCCTTACAATTCTTCTCGGATCCACCCCGCTTGCAGCCACCTGAAGCAGGGAATTGGAAATCTTCTCGCCAATATCTGCAAGGTAAGCTATAACCTCCTCTGCTTCATCTGAGGGGATTTTGTGCCTTGCAGCAGACTCTCTCACATAATCCACAAAGGCTTTAGGAGCCTCTATAACCTCTTCCCTTAAGGTCCACCTAACACTTGGCCTCTCAAAGTCGCTGAAAAAGCTTTCAAAGAAATCGGAAAAGACATCCTCACCAAAGAACTCCTCTATTAAAGACCTACCCCTCTGTCTGACAGGGGTCCATCTTTTTACCCTAACAGCAGCTTTTTCCTTCTCGCCTTCGCCTTTGAGAGCTCTGTATAAAGACTCATCCACCTGTAAAAGCAAAGCCTTCATAACATCATCTGCAAAATCCAGAGAATACTTGGATCTAAGCTCGTCCCTTGCTTTCATTATGGTGTTTCTGTAAGACTCCTCAACAGATTCAAGTTGGGAGTAAAGATTATCAAGCACCTTTTCAACTTCGGATCTTGCACTTTTAGGATCTATCCCCCTTTTTTCCAGCCACTTGTAAAAGGGATTGTCATCGGTTTTAGAAAATAGAGCCCATATGACATGATCTGTGTCTATTAAGCTCTCTTTCCTCTTTTTAGCCCTATCCTCAGCCAACTCCATAAGAGATTTAAGCTTTTTATTAAACTTGGCCATAGCACTCCTCCTTCAAAGCTTTTTTCAACTTTTAATTTAAAATGGATTCCAAAATTTGCAATAATTATTGTAAAAAAATTTTAGTCAAATGGTTTAAATTTGTTGGTGATAGGAAGTCTTCTATCTTTTCCAAAGGCTCTTGGGGTAATCTTTATGCCAGGGGGTGCCTGTCTTCTTTTATATTCATTAATATCCACCATGCGCAAAACCTTTTTAACAATGTCAGGGGGAAACCCCATGGCAACTATCTCTTTATAGGATCTGTCTTCCTCAACGTAAGCCTTTAATATAGGATCAAGAATTTCATAAGGAGGCAATGTGTCCTGATCTGTTTGATTGGGTTTAAGCTCGGCAGAAGGAGGCTTTACAAACACCCTTTCTGGAATAATTTCCCTTCCTTTCCGCTTGTTATAATACCTGCCAAGCCTATAGACAAAGGTCTTCATTACATCCTTTATAACGGCAAAGCCCCCAGCCATATCCCCGTAAAGGGTGGCATATCCACAGCTCATCTCGCTCTTATTTCCAGTGGTGAGCACAAGCCAGCCAAACTTATTGGATAAAGCCATGAGTATATTTCCCCTTATCCTAGCCTGTATATTCTCCTCTGTTACATCCTCTGGCATATCCCCCCAAACATTCTCTCTGAGTACCTTTTTGTAAGTCTCAAATATTTCTGTTATGGGCACAACATAGGTTTTTATACCCAAATTCTTCGCTAAAGTTTCAGCATCCTCTATGCTTTCCCTTGAAGTGTATTGAGAAGGCATAAGAACACCTATCACATTGTCTGGACCTAACGCTTCTGTGGCAATTGCAGCCACTATGGAGGAGTCAATCCCACCTGACAGTCCAATAAGAACCTTCTCAAATCCATTTTTCCTCACATAATCCCTTGTTCCAACTATTAACGCCCTTAAAACTTCCTCCTCCAAGGGAAGATCTTCTTCTTTATAAGGCTCTATTCTTTCTTGCTTTCTTTTTGCAGGAGGAGCTACAAAAATTCTTTCCACCTTCTCCTTTGCAACATCGGATTCTTTTCTCATCCTGGGATCGTGCAATCTGATCCTTAACACAGATTCTATATCCACATCTGCAAAAA
Source organism: bacterium (assembly GCA_027033775.1). Classification (GTDB taxonomy): domain Bacteria; phylum Thermosulfidibacterota; class Thermosulfidibacteria; order Thermosulfidibacterales; family Thermosulfidibacteraceae; genus JAADEW01. The sequence continues at coordinate 7,950 of JALVKL010000058.1, forward strand.
GCATGTCTTCCTCAAAGATCTTTGCCCTGGCAAAGATCTCCCCCAGAGGGTTCACAATGAAGCTGCCCCCATCAAACACAAGCTCATCTTGCCCTCCAACAAGATTCATGTAGGCAACAACAGCTATATTATCCATGGCTCTGACAGCTATCATCTTTTCTCTATAAGCCCTTTTACCAGCATAATAGGGAGAAGCAGAGATATTTATTATCAATTCCGCCCCCGCTAAAGCCTGAAAGTGATGGGGACCATCGGGATACCATATATCCTCGCATATATTAACCCCCACCTTGCAGTCTCTTATCTCGTAAATGGTGATTCTTCCTCCCCTTTTAAAGTATCTGTCCTCATCGAAAACCGAATAGGTGGGAAGAAAAATTTTATGATAGACATCTATGAGCTTGCCATTGTGTATTATGGCAGCGGAATTGTGAATATCCTCGTCAACTCCTACAAAACCAACTACGGCAATTATGTCTTTAACCTCTGGAACGATACTATTAAGAGCCTCTATATTCTCCTCTATAAATTGGGGCTTCAACAGAAGATCCTCGGGAGGATAACCTGTCACAGCAAGTTCAGGAAAAACCACAATATCCGCTCCGCGATTCTCAGCTATTTTAATACTTTCAACTATTTTCTTTACATTGCCCTCCAAATCGCCGACAACAAAGTTACATTGAGAAAGGGCAAGCCTTAAAGATCTAACCATACAGATTTCCCCTTAATATAGATGAGATATTTTAACATATAAAAGTTTTTTTGCAATTTAGAAAACTATCTCATTTATAACTTTTTGGCATGCCGAGCACATGCTCTCCGATATAGTTCCATGCCATCTGCTGGGTAACAGGGGCAAGCCTTATAAGATTTATCTCCCTCCACCAGCGCTCAACATGATACTCTTTAGCATAACCGTATCCACCGTGTGTCTGCATAGCCCAATACACAGCCCTAAAAGCAGCCTCCACAGCAACTGCCTTAGCCATATTGGCAACAGCTCCTATTTCCCTGTAATGGGCTCCCCTATCAAAGAGCCAAGCAGCCTTGAAACCAAAAAGCTCTGCGCAGCATAAAGTAGCATAAGCCTCAGAAAGAGGATGCTGTAAAGCTTGATAAGAACCAATAGGATCTGCAAATACCTTTCTCTGTTTCGAATACTCAACAGCTGTATTTACAGCAAGTTTTCCTATACCTATGGCGGCTGCGGTGAACACAAGCCTTTCGGGATCCAGAACATGCACAAGATGATACCAGCCTTTATGAAGATTTTCAGGTCCACCTAAAATATGGTCTTCCGTAAGCTCAAGATCCTCTATGGCAACCTCGCATGTTTTGGAATAGTTTATGCCATGCTTCGGGATTGGGCTTACCTTAACAGCTTCATTGGGCAGATCCACTAAAAAGAGGGTTATACCGTCCGTCTTCTTTTCAACCTCATCAAGCTTTTTAGTTCTTGTGATTAGAAGCATTCCTTTAGCCCTGTCTGCGCCAGAAATGAATATTTTAGTCCCATTTACTACAAACTTATCCCCTACCTTTTTGGCAAAGGTCTCTGTCCTGAAGGTATTGGTTCCTGCATTGGGTTCCGTTAAAGCCATACAAAACTCAAGCTCTCCCGTCACAATCTTAGGAAGATATTTTTCTTTTTGTTTATCCGTCCCAAATCTCACTATGGGCATAGCACCAAAAACCTCAGTCAGACATATGTACCAATTACCAGCCATTCCCGTTCCACCTTCACACAACTCCTTAACCACAAGATAAAGCTCTGTTAGTCCAAGACCTGATCCACCGTATTCCTCAGGAACTACAATGCCCAAAAATCCAGCATCAGCTATTGCCTTCCAGAATTCCTCAGCAAATTCCCCCCTCTCCTCTTTATCGTACCAGTAATCTGGAGGAAAATCCTTGGCGATTTTTCTTGCCGTCTGAGCCATAAGCACATGCTCCTCTTTCATTGTGAAGTCCATTTTTACACCTCCTGAATTTAAGCGATAATCAAAAAAGTTTATTATTATTTGATTAAGCAGTATCACAATTTTTTTAATAAAGTCAACAAGAAGAAAGGGGTTCCTTTCACAATTTTAGAACAAAGGCTTGTTTGATCTTTTAAAAATTGAAGGGAAATTTAAAGGGCTCTTTTTACAGCATTTACAAACGATGTTATTTTTTTGTAATTGAGCCTCATGCTTGAACGATTCACTATAAGGCGGGCTGTAACCTCAAAGATGGTCTCCACTTCAACAAGGTTGTTCTCTTTTAAGGTAGTGCCTGTTTCCACAAGATCCACTATTTGATGTGAAAGGCCTGTTAAAGGAGCCAGCTCAACGGATCCGTAAAGATGAATTATCTCCACAGGTATACCTTTTTTGCCATAATGCCTCTCCGCTATTTTGGGATACTTTGTTGCCACCTTTAATCCTATTACCCTTTCTATCTGTGGTTTTTCCTTTGGTTCAGCAACCACCATTCTACAATAACCAAAACCCAAATCTAAAGGCTCATAAACGTCTGCCATGTTCTCTAAAATAACGTCCTTTCCTGCAATCCCTAAATCAGCAGCACCGTATTCAACATAAGTAACTACGTCCATAGGTTTAACTATCATTATCTTCAGCTCGTATTCTGGAAAGTCAAAGATGAGCCTTCTTTTTTCCCTTTTTATCCTGCCCAGATCATAACCCATCTTTGTTAAAAGATTGTAAGTGCTTTCAAACAACCTGCCTTTAGGAATGGCTATGGTTATCACTCCTTTATCCTCCATATCTTTGCCCCTAAAGATTTTAGCTTTCCATCAAAGTTCTCGTAACCTCTGTCCAAGTGATAAATCCTTGATATTTTACTCTTTCCCTTAGCGGCAAGGGCTGCGATAACCAAAGAAGCACTTGCCCTCAAATCAGAAGCCATGACAGGAGCTCCCTTCAACTCCTTCACACCTCTAACAATGGCTTTGTTAGCATCTACTATAATGTTAGCCCCCATTCTCCTCAACTCAGCGGCATGGGTAAATCTCTTTTCAAATATATTCTCTGTAATAACAGAAGTGCCTTTGGCTATGCTCATCATAGCCATATATTGAGCTTGAACATCTGTGGGAAAACCCGGATAGGGGTTTGTTTCAACATCCGCCGGTAAGATCTCATCTGCTCCGTCAACGATAAGGGCATTCTCTTGAGAAGTTATTTTGATACCACACTCATAAAGTTTGGATAAAACAGCCACCAAATGCTCTTTTTTAGCCCCTTTAATCGTGATTTTTTCGGAACACATGGCACCAGTAATGAGAAAGGTGGCAGCCTCAATTCTATCAGGCATAACCTTATGCTCAAAACCTGAAAGGGATTTCACTCCCATAATCCTTAAAGAATTGGGCTCTACCTTTTCTATCAGCGCCCCCATCTTTTTTAAAACCGTTATTAAGTCCCATACCTCAGGCTCCTGTGCCACATTCTCTAAAACAGTTTCGCCTTCAGCCATAACAGAAGCCATAACAATGTTTTCTGTGCCGGTTACTGTAACCTTGTCGAAGGCAAAGGTGGCGCCTTTCATCCTATCGGCTTTTGCTATGACGTATCCTTCCTCTATGTCCACAGAAGCGGAAAGGGCTTTAAGACCCTTTATATGCAGATCTATAGGTCTTTCCCCTATGGCACATCCACCTGGCAGGGAAACCTTTGCATATCCTTCCCTAGCCAAAAGAGGCCCAAGAACAAGCACAGAAGCCCTCATGGTCTTTACAAGATCATAAGGAGCTAAAGGTTCTTTTATTCTGCCTGCTTTTATCCTTAAGGTTTTATCATTCCAACTGACTTCCACCCCCAAGATCTCAAGGAGTTTCACCATAGTTCTCACATCTCTAAGATCGGGAACATTATGGATAACACACTCCTTGTCGGTAAGAAGAGAAGCCGCCATTATAGGCAATACTGCATTTTTTGCACCGCTTATTTCCACTTCGCCGGAAAGCCTAACACCCCCTTCAACAACTAAGGCTTCCATCCTATCACCACCCTATCCACACCAGAAAAATCCTTCTCCACAGACACCTTAACAAACCCTGCCCTTTCCATAAAAAATTTCACTGAAGCCCCTTGCCCAATTCCAACCTCTAAAGCAAGAAAGCCACCTCTTTTTATCAGATAAAATGCACCCTTTACAATCCTCCTTATGATGGCAAGGCCATCCTTTCCACCGTTTAGAGCAATCCGAGGTTCGTATTTTGCAATCTCTTCTTGAAGAGACTCTATATCATCAGAGCTTATATAGGGCGGATTGGAAACAATGGCGTCAAAAATCTCAGCCTGTTTAAAGCAGCAAAACAGATCGGATTGCACAAAGTAAACCCTTTCAGTAAGGTTCAACCTTTTTCTGTTTATAGCTGACACTTTCACAGCCTTTGCGTCAATATCAATTCCTATGCCTTTAGCACCAGGTAAATCTTTTACTATTGATAAAATCACACAGCCACAACCACACCCAACATCAAGCACAAAGGGGTTTTCCTTTTTCTTTAAAGAAGATAAACTCACCTCTATTAAAGTTTCTGTCTCTTTTCTGGGAATAAAGACCCCTTTATCCACGAAAAATTCGTATTTCCAAATATAAGCTCTATTTGTTATGTACTGCACAGGCTCCCTGTTTAACCTTCTTTTAACCATGGATTTGAAAAGGGACAGTTCCCTTTTATTTAGAGGTTTATCCATCTGAAGGTATAGATTCAGTCTACTGACTCCAAGAATGTAAGAGAGAAGATACTCAATGTCCAATCTGGCATTGGGCAAACCTTTGCTTTCAAGGTAATTTGTAGTCCAATTGATAACCTCTTTTACCGTCCAAATCTTTTCATCCATGGGTATTTACTTGAAAATAAATGCAAAATGTATATTCTTGCAACTATCAAAGTATCTAATAAAGGGAGAATTAAAATGGAGAGGGAATTTTTAAGAATTAAAAGGTTGCCTCCTTATGTTTTTGCTGTGGTGAACGATCTCAAATACAAAGCAAGAAGAGCAGGTGAGGATATTATAGATCTTGGTATGGGCAATCCTGATCTTCCCACCCCCCCACACATTGTCAATAAATTGATAGAAGCAGCGAAAAATCCAAAAAATCACAGATACTCTGTCTCAAAGGGACTTCTGAAACTGAGAGAGGCCATTTCAAACTGGTATAAAAGAAGATACAATGTGGACATAGACCCTGAAAGGGAAGCCATAGTAACTATAGGAGCCAAGGAAGGATTAGCGCATCTAACCCTTGCCATTATAAGGCCTGGAGATGTGGCACTGGTTCCCACACCCACTTATCCCATTCATACATATTGTTCCATAATCGCCGGAGGGGACATAAGAACGGTGCCCCTTTCCCCTCATGAAGACTTTTTCGAAAACATAATGAAAGCTGTTAAACAGACCTGGCCTATCCCAGAGATATTTATTATAAGCTTTCCCCACAATCCCACAACCACAGTGGTGGACCTTGAATTTTTTAAAAAAGTGATAGAGTTTGCAAAAGAGCATAATATACTGGTTATACACGATTTTGCCTATGCTGACTTGACCTTTGATGGGTATGTGGCTCCCAGTATCCTTCAGGTTCCAGGAGCAAAAGATGTGGCTGTTGAGCTCTTTTCCATGTCCAAAAGTTACAGCATGGCTGGGTGGAGAGTGGGCTTTGTCTGTGGTAATGCAAAGGTCATTGAAGCCTTAGGAAAACTGAAAAGCTACTACGATTACGGAATCTTCCAGCCCATCCAGATAGCGGCAATTGTTGCCCTCAACGGCCCTCAGGAATGTGTGAAGGAAATAGTGAATGTTTACAAAAAGAGAAGGGATGTTTTGGTAAACGGATTGAACAGAATAGGCTGGAAAGTGGAGAAGCCAAAAGGAACCATGTTTGTCTGGGCTGAAATACCAGATGAATACAAGCACATGGGATCTCTGGAATTCTCGCTCTTTCTTTTAAGGGAAGCCAAGGTTGCTGTATCTCCTGGCATCGGCTTTGGTTATAATGGGGATAATTATGTTAGATTTGCCCTTGTAGAAAATGAACAAAGAATAAGACAGGCTCTAAAAGGTATAAAGAAAGCTTTGACTCTTGGAGAGCGCAAGAAATGGGTTTCAACGTCAAAATAGGACTAATAGGAGCAGGCACTGTCGGATGCGGAGTTATAAAGGTATTAGAGGAAAACAAAGATGTGATAGAGGCAAAGCTGGGATTTCCCTTAAGTTTAAAATGGGTATGTGATATAGATCTTGAGAGAAAAAGGCCTGTAAATATCTCTGTTTATAGCACCACAACCAATTACAAAGATGTATTAGAAGATCCTGAAACTGATATAGTGGTTGAGCTTATAGGAGGGATACAACCTGCCAAAAGCATTATCCTTGAAGCTATAGGCAAAAAAAAGCATGTGGTCACTGCTAATAAAGCTTTGCTTGCAGAAGAAGGGCTTGAGATATTTGAGTTGGCTAAAGAAAAGGGCGTCAATCTTGGATTTGAAGCAAGTGTTGCTGGAGGAATTCCCATAATAAAAGCTATAAAAGAGGGACTTTGTGCCAATAAGATTGAGAAGATTTACGGGATAATAAATGGAACTGCCAACTATATCCTTACAAAAATGGAAAAAGAGAACATCACCTTCAAAGAAGCACTATCCCTTGCACAGAAAGAGGGATACGCTGAGGCTGATCCCACTTTGGATATAGAAGGAACAGACGCTGCCCATAAAACAGCTATTCTTGCCACTTTAGCTTTTGGTAAGTATTTCTGCCTAAAGGATGTATTTGTGGAGGGGATAAAGGAAATATCCGAAAAGGATATAGCCTTTGCCAAGGATTTTGGCTACAGGGTTAAACTGCTTTCCATTATAAAAAGACAAGGAAATAATGTGGAATTAAGGGTCCATCCCACACTTATACCCGAAGATCATTACTTAGCAAAAGTGGAAGGTGCTTTTAACGCTGTAAGTGTTGTTGGAAATGCTGTGGGACACACTATGTTCTATGGAATGGGAGCAGGGATGCTCCCCACAGCAAGCGCTGTAATATCTGATATTATGGATATAGCAAGGGACATATCCAAGGGAATATCTCAAAGAGTTAATGTACTAAACCGAAAGCCATGGCAAGCGATAGAGACTGTACCCATAGAAGAGCTTACATGCAAATATTATATGAGATTCTCCGCTGTGGACAGGCCTGGTGTTCTCTCAAAAATATCAGGAATATTGGGCAAATACTCCATAAGCATAGAGTCTGTTATACAAAAGGGAAGAAGGGAAAAGGGATTTGTTCCTGTAGTTATGATGACCCACCAAGCTAAAGAAAAAGATGTCCGAAAGGCTTTGAAGGAGATAGACGCATTAGAGATAGTGGGGGCAAAAACCGTTCTTATCAGGGTTGAAGAGAACGACTATTTATGATAAATCTTGCTTTAAAAGGTGATTTATGAATAAAAAAGCACTTCATAAAATAAGTTATGGCCTTTATATAGTTACTTCCCGCATAGATGGCAAAATCAACGGACAAATAGCAAATACTGTCTTTCAGATAACATCCCAACCTGTTACTGTAGCGGTTAGCTTAAATAAAGAGAATCTAACCCATGAATTTGTGGATAAAAGTGGTGTATTTGCTGTGAGTATACTGTCTCAAAGCGCTCCCATGGAATTTATAGGGCTCTTTGGTTTTAGATCGGGGAGGGAAATTGACAAATTTAAAGATGTGAATTTCTTTTTAGGCAATACTGGCTGTCCCATAGTAAAAGATTACTCTGTAGGATTTTTGGAAGGAAAGGTTATAAAGAAAATAGACTGTGGCACCCATACCCTTTTTATAGGAGAAATCATCCACGCTGATATACTCTCAGATGAAGAACCCATGACATATTCGTATTACCATAAAGTAAAAGGAGGAAAAGCCCCTAAAAGGGCTCCAACTTATATAGAAGAATCAAAAAAGGAGGAA